>JAFQUB010000026.1 GCA_017408735.1 Lachnospiraceae bacterium | reverse complement strand
TTCTTAAATGAAGATGATTTGTTTGATGACGAGGCTGGTGTAGAAGGTTTTTATATCTTCTAACCATTCTGGTCTTAATTCCATGCTTAAACAGGAGTTCTCCCAACATATGTTCGACGAACTCCTGTTCTTTTTCTTCCCCACCAAAATCGAACTTTCCTATAAAGAGAAAAAAATTGGTACACCAATAGCTGCACCAATTCCAAAACAGATAATCTGTCGCTTTGTAAGATTAAAGAACACCTTGGTTTTCACAATTGTAAGGTCACGAGGTACAGAAATATACATTGCCATGTTACGTTCCTCCTAATGTGCTCCTAATATACTTTTTGCAAGGCTTCCTGTCTTAAACAGAGTAAAGCAAAGCAATATTGTGTATCCCATGACACCCCAGATAGCTGAGATGACATCACTGCTAAAGCTGATACTTTGTACCAGCACTGCATAGATTGCAACGCAAATGATAATTAAAAAGCCTTGGAAGCCCAAAGCAAACAGTGACTTAAAATAATTCTGCCCCATATGCCCTATCTCTCTGTTTGCAAACGTTGAGAATGGGATTGGAGCCATACTGGTCATAAGATAAATCTCTATCATTCGAGCATAGATAATTACAAAAATCACTTTAGAAATCGCCATCAGGGTAATTTGCACAAGAAGTGACTGTATCCACAAACCAATTAACGAAGGAACATCCATTGCTTCTACTGTGCTTTGCAGTGCTAGAATCTGCGCTTCACTAACTGCAGTACTTCCCTGAATAATGCCTCCGGCATTGGTAATCACATGTTGCGTTACATCAAATACCGCCAAAACGATATTGAAGGTGTTGCTGATAATCGTAACAGCAACAAAAGTCTTAAATACCCACTTGAAGAATATCCATGTTTCAAAGTGAGCCAAATTATTCTTTTCAATAATCAGCTGGATCAACTCATAACAGGCTATAAATGTCAGAATCAATCCTGCGATAGGGACAATAACCGATTCCGAGACGTTCCGGACAAGTGCAAACACCCCCGGCGAAAAATTCGCCGGAGACATTGCAACATCTGATGCGATGGAAGCCACCTCATCATTTACGGAACTAAACATACCGGACAGGTTATTCATAATCCCACCGACCAGCACATCGTGAAGCCAGTCTTCAATTGATTGTAATACACTGTCCATTTGCTACCTCCGTGTCTCTTAGAATAAGCCTGCAAGTAAAGGCACAAGAGAAGTACCAATAAGAGCTACACCGCCACCAGCCATGAGCTGCTTCATACCCTGAGACTTCGCACCAGGGTTATCGTTACCGTAACCCTCCATAAGGTTAATCACACCCCATACTCCAAGACCTGCTCCAAGTGCGATTACTAATGTCTGTAAAGTTCCTACTGCGCTCTGAAAAAATGCCATAATTAAAATCCTCCATAATGTAAATGTTATTTTTAGTTTCTTTTGGTTGCTTACGCTTTTGATGCAGCCAATCCGGGGCATCAAAAAAGCCACTCCAATTTGAAGTGACCTAACCCATGTTCACGACTGTAAACACGTCATCTTTATAAAGTTTTGCTCTGTGACTGAGGAATTTTTCTATATCAAAATAGTTCCTCTTGTCATAATCTGATGTGTACCGGAAATTTGGATGCTTTGTAATGTCGTACTTGTCCGAAAGGAATGGACGAACGCCACGAAGCTGCAATATACATTTCTTACCGTTCATTACGGCAAGCTCATCCCGACTCATCAAGTCTTTTCCCAGCTTCTGGTAGTTTAAATTGTACGACTGTTGCATACCTCTGGTCTCGCCAGTGTTGTACATATCAATGGTTTCCTTGCCTAATGCCTCACTCAAATCCTTTAGCGTACTTGGTTCGGATCCACCAAGAAATATCTGGGAATCCATATTTCCAATAATGGTATCTGCATTATCTTTGTATATCGCCTTAAGCTGGCTTTTCGCTTGCAGTACCAGACATGCGGAAATCTCTCTGCTTCGGATTGTAGCAACGAGTTTTTCTAGGTTCGGAATCTGCCCTATATTGGCAGCTTCATCTATCAGGCATCTGACATGCACCGGAAGTCGCCCTCCATACACATCATCCGCCTTTTCACACAGGAGATTAAACAACTGTGTGTAGATCATGGAAATTAAAAAATTAAAGGTTGCATCTGTATCTGACATAATCAAAAACAGGGCTGTTTTCTTATCCCCAAGGGTATCTAATTCCAGCTCATCGTAAGCTGTAATCTCTCTAACCTCTTGGATATCAAATGGTGCCAATCTCGCGCCACACGAAACGAGAATGGACTTAGCTGTCTTGCCGGCACTTAATTTGAACTTAGCATATTGCCTTACTGCAAAGTGATTTGGATTCTTTCGCTTCAAGGCCTCAAACATCAAATCCACCGGATTCTGAAAATCTTCATCATCCTCCCTGACTTCCATCGCATTGATAAACTCAATCATGGTATTGAAGTTCTGCTCCTCAATCGGAGCTTCATAATGTATGTAGCCTATTAGTGCGGTATATAAAAGAGTCTCTGCTTTCGTCCAAAACTCATCTCCTGCTTTTCCATCGCCCTTTGTATTGGCAATCAGCGCGGTTACAAGTTTTAAAATATCCTTTTCACTCTTGATATAAGCAAAAGGATTGTAGTGCATACTCTTTTTGAAATTCACCGTGTTGAATATCTTAATCCTGTACTTTGCCTTTAAAAATACATTTCCCACCTCTCCGACTGTAGTGCCTTTCGGATCAGTGAGAACGTAGCTACTATGGAGCTGTAACAGATTGGGCTTTATCCAGAATCTTGTTTTACCGGAGCCGGAACCACCTACAATAAGGCAGTTCTTATTTCTGGCATTCGCCGGATTCTCCGGTCTGGAATTCATGGTTAAGCTCTCTGTCTGCGTGAGAATCACATTCTGCTTAAATATCGGGTCCACAAAAGGTTCAATATCCTGCTTTTTTCCCCATCTGGCAGAACCATATTCCGTCTTATGACGAAAGTTCTTTCGATTCTCTTTCTTATCCATAATAAATATAGCCAAAAACAAAATCACAAGTGCTATCACACCAAACAATGCTGTAGGATTCTGTAATAAAAACTCCATCATCTGCTATGCTCCTTTTGCTTGGTTCTCTGCTTCACTTTATGTGGAATCGAAGCTACTTTCTCTTTCATCTTATTCAGTAGCTTAATCACACTTGGGCGCTTCTCTCTGCTCATAGTCCTCTGTGCATAATTCTTCATGACCTCTTCTAATGCATCCGCATCTCTTGCCTTGAAAAACACAGTGTACCTTTTGGGCTTTACAGACTTATCTACAGTAATTGCATAATCAACTCCTACTTTATCTGCACACTTTAGAAAATCCTTAAATGTACCATCTCCGATTTCAAGAGCACTAACACCTTGATTCTGTCCGATAAGTTCCTTAAGAGATTGACGACCAGTAATTTTATCATCTGCATTCTCAGCCATCTTTTCTTTTACATAATTTCGAAACGCCTTGAATGCTGACCACATTACACGCCCGGTAAGCTTTGTGGTACTGACCGCCAGATTAACGGTTTTATCTTCTACTTGTTCCTGCATCAGCTACCTCCCTTCTATCTAAATTGCAGTGTTTCCTATGAATCTTTCAGCAGGTATTCTTCTACTTTTTCGATTCCTTCCAGTGTAGTAATTGCAATACGAAGTCTCTTTGCCAATGCAATATCACTTGCAACGTTTTCTCCGCTTGGCTCATCACATACAACAAGCACACGACAACGACGAAGCAATTCCTCTGACATTTCCTTGTAGAGAACTTTATCCTTTGCATTATTACGCTTTAAGAACATGGATAAATACATATCCGGGCAAATAGGAATATAGCCAGCCTCTTTGATACGAGTACAGTATTTCTGTGCTGCTTTTGCTATTTGCGCTCCGGTACTGCAATCAGAATAAGATGCTGTTACATAAGCTAAAGGGATTGATCTACGCATACTTCATCTCCTCCAAGAAACCGATACAAAAAGAAACTCTCTTCATCAATTGTGGCACATGCCTGACGAAGAAACATCTGATTCGCCACTTCCGGATAATCTTCTTCTGCCAAGCTCATAAAATGTTCTCCTACAATTTTCCCCCAGATAATGGGGCTATAGATGTAATCCTCTTTCCCAATCACAAATGAATTGTAATCATCAAACAAAAATGCAAGATTCGAATTATCAACCATGACTACTCCCGGTTTCTTAAACTCTTTTAATGTCATCGCTTCCATTTTCGCTCTACTAATGGTCTTAAACCCATCATGTGGTGCATACACTGCAAATTCTCCGTCATCCGGCTCTGCAATCAATTCCTGAAAAGCATCTGCAATCATTTGCAATGCATTTACTACCTTTTCCACTTGGTTTTTATCCAAGTTTTCCATGTCACACTTACTCATATTGCCTCCATCAAAAAAGCAGCATTACCTGCTGGCAACACTGCTATAATGATTGTTGTTTATTTTTTTGTTTCTGTTGCCACTGTTCCAGTAGCTTAATAATGGTATCTTCCATTTGCTTTGGTGTATAGCTCTTAGGAAAATACTTCTTTAATACATCCGGTTTAATCGTAACCTTATCCATATCAACTTTCTTCTCCTCACTCATAATGGCACACATAGCATCAATACCACAATGACCATCCTGTGATAGCCTCTTGATACGCTGTGCCTGTGAAAGAGTTGGTGGCGCACCACCATATTCCATCGCAGAAATAAACTGTGTCTGCTCAAACGGCTTTAAATACGATAACTCAACTGCCGGATTAAATGAAATCTGCTTGGCATCTACCATATCCAGAAGTTCTGGAATGAGGTTAGTGAGACGGATGTAGCGTTGAATCTGATTTCTACTTTCTCCAACTTCTTCTGCCATCAACTGGTCAGACCTTTTTTGTGTCCCAACTTGGGACAAATTATCCTTACTCGGTCTTCCAGCTTGCCTTTTCATCGCATCCAGTTTCAACTTATAACTCCATGCCTTTTCACTTGGCAGAATATTCTCTCTCGCCAAGTTACTATCCACCATCAGAATAATGGCTGCATCATCATCCAATTGCCTTACAATTGCAGGCACTGTAGTAAGTCCTGCCAGTTCTGCAGCTCTCGCTCGTCTATGTCCTGATACAATCTCATATGTACCATTCTCATCCGGTCTGACTATCAATGGATTTAAGATTCCGAATTGTTGAACACTCTCTACCATCTGATTCATCTCTTCATTGTCCAACACTTTAAAGGGATGGTGCTTAAAAGAATGTAGGTCATCTATCAAAAGAGAATCCACTTTTTCTTTTTCGGCATCGTCCTTACTCTGCTGTGTCTCAAACAAATCATCGTAGCTGTTCAAGACGATGTTTCCTCCGCGCTTCGCCATTCGCAATCACCTCCTAACTAAAACTCGTGTACCCAGGGCTCAAAGCCCCGGAAACACTATATTTTTTGTTCGTGTATATATACACGAACGACTACTTTTCGTATAGCAGTGCCATCAGATTATCTATTTCTTTTTTTAGCTTTCTATTCTCTTCCTCAAGCTTTGTTATACGTTTATCTTTTGCTGCTATAATTACATCTTTTGATTTTGATGTTTTGTCATATTTTTCATGCCATGCTGCTTTCGCAGCATTTTCTTTTTGACGGCATTCTTCAATTCTTTTTCTAATTTCAGGCGTCTGATATAAATAACTCTTTGACAATCCACTTTGCACATGAACACTATTAAAATTTACAGCTTCTTTATGAAGCAGCAATTGTTCTATTGCCTCATTAGCCAACTTGAGAGCATTTTCTTTTCGCTTTTTCCAGCTGGCTTCAAGATTATTTTTCTTTTCCATCATCTTATTCCTCCCGAAGTTTTCCGTTTTTATGAACGGTTCCTTCTGAAAGAATACGTTCTTTCATCTTTTCAAGTCGCGAAAGATACTCTTCATTTTTATTTATCCAATCTTTCCGATTGCATGCTTCACCAATCAAGATCTGTTCTTTTACTCGCTTTATCTCAACTTCATACTCTGGCAAATCATCTTTTGTTGTACAGAAGCTTGGACATTCAATACACATGTTCATTTGCTGTTTACAAGCTATCTTGGATGGTTTAAAGCAGATACCAAAGGGTACTCTTACAGCATCAAGATTTTTTCTAATACGCTCAAAATGAATATCCTCTGTATTCTGATAAGCTGGATCAGGTGGTGCAACATCAGGTTTAAACAGATTAAGTTTCTCTGTTTCATTCCACTTTTTATACAGCATATCTTCCGACACCTTACTGTAATGCAGAGTCATCTGAAGACTACAGTGCCCTAGTATCTGCTGAATAATTCCAATCGGCATTCCCTGTTCTGTATATTCCATAGCCCTGGTATGACGCAAAGAATGAGCTCTGAAATGATATATTTCTCCATTTCCATCAAGGATGTTCTTTCTGTTGATGAGATCCTGCACTGCTGATGTAAAAGCAGGCTTGCTGTAAGGAAGTCCTTTATTTTTTCCCTCATACGTGTTAAAAAGATACTTATCAGGGTTATTCTCGTCTGTACTTTTACCTTTAGCTTCTTCAACAAGTGTTTTTAGAAGAGATGCAACCTCTTCTCGGACAGGTATCTTAAGGATGGGAATTCCTGTTTTTGTGATTTCACCATAAAGATAAGGCACATATGTTTCTTCTTTTGAATTCCATACATAATCAAGACAGTTATCATATCTGAGATTCAGTATGTCAGTTCCACGCCACCCTGTTTCACGAAGCAGTACATAAACCGGTTTCATTTCAACTGGTTCAATATCGTCTATTGCTGCATCAATAGCAATCCTCACAGGCTCAGGTATATATTTAATCTTTTCATAGGTATCTGCTGCACGCTCACGCTTTGGTATATCATCATTAAATATAAGCCGTGTCATATCCTTTTTAGGTGCCTGAGGATACTCTGCAAGCTGTATGAACTCCAGCCAATTTCTAATAAAAGAGACTGCTTTGCTTCTATATGTTGCATTGCTATCACTATGTTCTTCAGCTATCCAGGCTATGTAATCCTCCACATTTTTTCTGGTCAGATTTTCCTGAAACCCATCCGTATAACCATGGTCATAAAACATCTTGTAATAAGCTCTTATATAAATAAGCATCTCGTGGCAGAATGACCAGCTGCGCTTATATACAAGACGCTTAAAATATCTTTTTACGCTCTCTCTGTAGTACTTAGGAATTTCAACAAACGATAGCCTTGTTTTGTGCCGTTTCGCTGTGGCTGACTGTTTTATCCCTGGAATATTTTGGGCATACCAGATATCCTTTTCTTTTTCTTCCCTGTCATCATAAAGTTCTCTTACTATTTTTATAAGATGTTTCTTTATGCATATATATTTATCTTTTAGCAACGGGGCTATAGGCGGAATAATTGTATTCAATTCCACACAGTCTTCCGAATTAACATCAGCCAGTGTGGCAATACTTAAATCGGAACCCAAAGTTTTTCCAATCAGTTTTATTGTCGTAGAGTAGATGTTATTAAGATCATATGCACTCATAGTTTTTTCTTTTAACATCAACAAAACTGAATATTTAACCTCTGTTTTTATAGTTTCATTCTTATAACCACTGAAATCAGCGATGATATGATGTCCATCTCTTAATGACCCTAAATTCAGACTTTTATAAACTTCTGAATCAGCATTCCATTTATCGTTTTTCAACCAATAACCACTCTCTGCAGAAAGATAAGAAATCATTTCGTCATAGTAAGGATTCAAAGTTTTTTCTAAAGCTATTGCTCCCATTATTCCTCACCATCCTTCCCAGTTATGGCAAGTTTATCTGATGCCTTTCTAAATGCTTCTGATATTTCATCATCAGACGGGTGAACATAGGTATTAAGCGTTGTGTATATATTTTTATGACCAGCTCGAACTCTTAAAAGTTCAGGACTCCATCCTGCTGAATTCAGCATACTGAGTGATGTATGTCTAAACATATGAGGTGTTATATATATCCTGGTTTTCTTGCGCAGTGAACGAAAAAGGTTGTCCACATCCGTGTAATCCATTGCTTTTCCAACATTTTTGCCACTAAGTTTTATAAAAATGTGATTTGTTTCAATGTCTTCTGAATGGTAATAGCTAACAAACTCTGTAAATACCTCAAGCAGATCATTGCTACAGTCAATTCTTCTTGGACTGTTTACCGTTTTTATCTCTGCAAGATTCTCCGTTTCTCCACGATCCTTTATTCTTATCACGCACTCCGAAATATCTATATCCTCAAGCCATAAGGAAAGTGCTTCACCTATTCGCATCCCTGTTTCAAACAGAAGATAGAGTAGAAAATAGTCTCTTACATTGCTGGTTGATTTTAAAAGCTGATTAACCTCTTCCTTAGTAACTGTACGAAGAGCATTTTTAGGAACAGGAAGATGTAAAAGATAACGTTTCTGCCTTTTATTTTCAGCTATGCCATATAGAAATGACTTGTAGCCCTTTCCCAGTGTTCTTACAAATTTAACAAGCTTTTCTGACAGAGTATTTTCTAAATCATCATGCAGGAGAAGATAGTTATAAAAACCTATAACTGTATCTATATTTGCATTGATACACTGTTCCCTGAATCTTGGCTCCATATTTAATGGAATGACCTTCTCAGGAATATCAGGATATTTAAGCCACGCTATATATGACGCCAGATCATCTACAGTAACATCCCTATACTTAATCTTTTTTTGCAGAAGAAAAGTGTAGAAATGCTTCAAATGAATACATTTCTGTTTCAGCGTATTACGAGCCAATCCTCGATTATCCTCAAATTTAAGGAATAACCTTACCTCTTCAATTGGCACACCTCCCGCATCCACAAGAAGGTACCTTTCCTTCCTGTCTGTTGTTTCAAATGTCACTACTTTCATGATAAATACATGCTCCTTTCTATTTTATAAGCATGTATTATCTTACTGTATTACCTCTCGTTCGTGTACTATGACTACTATGTGAACACTACACGAGTTTTGTATGTACACGAACGGGAAAATGGCTCCGTTCGTGTACTATGAGTACTATGATTTAGATACACGAGTTTTCTTCGTCAGATTCTTATAAGCCTCTGCCACTTTCCCTTTCGGGTCATGCTTAAAAATTGAGGTCCCTTCTGCCGCTATCTCAGCGGCTCTTACCGAATGAGGAATTTCTGTATCAAAGACTTTTATCTTTTCACCGTAGGTCTCACGAATCAGCGATGCAATATCTTTTGCATAATTAGTCCTGTTATCTACCATTGTAAGCAGAATACCATCTATCCTAAGTTTCGGATTGATTTGCCGTTTGACCTTATTTACCGTCATTAGTAGCTGTTCCAAGCCTTTCGCCGGTAAATACGCTGCCTGTACCGGAATCACCACGTTATCAGACGCAGCAAGTGCGTTAATCGTAAGCATTCCAAGTGATGGCATGCAGTCCAGCAATATGTAATCATACTGTTTATTCACGGTGTCCAGATACTGCTTAAGGATACTTTCCCTGCTCATTGCATTTACTAAGCTCACTTCCAGCCCGGATAATGAAATATTGGCAGGCATTAGGTCTACACCTTCTGAATGATGAATAATTCCTTCGCCCGGCGCAATCGTTTCTTCCAGCATTACTTTCTGCATCATATCCGTCAGCGTTATCGGAAGTTCATCCGTTCTTGGATATCCAAGCGCAATCGTAAGCGAACCCTGTGGGTCCGTATCTACTACAAGCACTTTCTTCCCTTCTGCAGCAAGTCCTATACCTAGGTTTTCACACGTTGTTGTTTTGCCCGTCCCACCTTTCTGGTTTACACAAGCAATTACCGTTGCTCTATGACTCAATCAGTTATCTCCTTCCTCTGACTTTCCTTAAGAACGACTAAGTAGCATCCTTTCTAATTCATCCATTTCTTCTTTCGAATAATGACGCTGAGGAAAGTCAGTAAATTTATTCTTTTTCTTTGGCGGTGGAACTGTTACTTTTCGTTCCTGACACCACCTACGAATTGTTTCTTTATTCAAGCATCCCTTATAGTGTTTCGATTTGATTTTACGTATTTGATAATCTACCTCTTCCTTACCAAACTCATCTACCAATTCATCATAATCAGATACAGCGAGTCCATCTGACTCACTATAATCAGTATTACTATAATCAATATTATTCGTATCAGTATTACTACCGTGTCGTTTTGACACTTTTTGAAATGTCGTTTCGACACTTCTTGAAATGTCATTTTGACACTTCTTAAAATGTCCATTTGACACTCCGGTAATAAAATTCTTCACATAAATCTGACTTGGCTTACCCATTCCGCATCTTTTTCGCTCTATAAGGTGTGCTTCTTTCTCCAGCTCATCCAAAAGCTTAATCGCCTTTTTGTTTCCGCATCCCATAGCCTCCTGAATTTGCTCAATCGTGAATACGATATATACTCGTCCTCTGTCATCCATCCAGCCATTTCTCGCAGACAACTGCATCCTGTCTAAAAGAATTCCATAAAGCATTTTCGCTTCTACAGATATTTCTGCAAAGGCATCCTCTATAAACAGTATTTTGGGAATACGATAAAAGGCAAATTGCTCACATTCTGAGCCATAGTAATAATCAAAATTCATTTTTTTCCATCTACTATGTTTGTCTTGTCCTTTTTTAGCGGTTGCTTTCGAAAGACATTATCACATATCCCATAACAGCATTTCGTCAATGTACACTTACGATATTTCCAATCAGGCTGATAATACATACACCCTCTGCATCCTTTGGGTATTTCATGTGTAGAATTCATGGGACACTCCTGCATAAGCTTTATCAACTTAAGTTCTTGATAGTATCCCACTATTCTACACCTCCCTGCCCCATTATCTTTTTAAGACAATATCCAATACAAGGTTCTACACGACCATATGGACATCCGGTACACGGTGTTTTCTTAGGCTCCGGAGCTTTAATTAAGTAATAGCATCGCTCCTTGGTAAGTATGCAACTCTTTTTCTGTGGACTCCACCAGTAGCAGTACTGGCAATCCTTCGGTTTATCTTCTGCATACACATTCCCCATTACAAAGCTTCCTCCGCTCTGCTCTTTTTAGGTGCAGCATGTTCCTTGGGTGCCTTTTCTGCCACTTCTTTACTCTTTGCAGTTAAATCCTTAAGTACGGATGCTTTTTCGCCTCTGTCTCCAGAATCTTTTTCCATATCAGCAATACGTTCCTCATGATGCTGTGCAAGCTCAAATACTTTTGCTTCGGCATCATAATGATATACATTGTCAGAAAGACGTTCTTCCGGTGCTACCTGTGTTTCATTCACTTCACGAACCATTGCTTCCAGATCATGATAGTTTTCTACATCCTTTGCAGGAAAAAGTAAAGTTTCATGGATAGACGAAGGGATAATATAAAAATCGCCGCCGAGTTTATCAGCGACTTCGTCCATAAAATCCGGATACATCAATACCGATGCTCCATGATGTTTTGATTCATTTGTACAAACATATACCCCCGGCATTGCAGGTTCTACTTCACCCATAAGTTCAAAGAAATCTTCTCCCATAATCTCTGCGGTTGTTTCAAAGAGTGTTTTCATAGATGGTGCTTCAATTTGTGGTGCACTCATCATCGCATCCTCATGAAGCTGCTCTGCTGTGATACCATAACGGTCCAACATATCATTCTTAACAAGGATAGTTGATTGACCATGCTCATCCCTACCAACACTAAAGCGATACACTAATGCTAAATCCTCAATCTGTTTATGAGGAATATTTGCAAGCATATCTTCATTGCCTGCTATCGGAATCAATTGGGTAATCAAATTATTCTTCATCACCTCATAATTCATAATCTGGGAAATATCAATCTTTGGCGCATCCTCGAAGCCTTTCTGAGCAATATCTACTGCATAATGCAATACATCCTCATAAGCTCTACCCTGCTCCAAATCGGAATATAATCTTGTGGCATCTACATTGACACCAATAGACTCATTTTCCTTTCTGACAACAATCCCATCATAAGATTCCTGCTGTAATTTGTGCACTTCGTTCTCTTCAACTGCTACCTCAGTTCCTACTCGTCTGGACAATGCCTCTTTCAGGTCTTCCATTAACTGCTGTTTGAATTCTTCAAAATTCATCGTGTTTTCCTCCATAGAAATAAAAGTTAATGTTTGTCTCATACTTTTGATCTCTGCCCCTCATTGCCCGTATGAATGGGAATTACAACGCTTGAAATCTATACTATTTCAAACTGCACGTTTCGTCTTACGACTACTTACCCGACGCCCTCAGAATCTCTTCCAAGCACTATCTCCCCTGCCAGATATTGTAGGGATAAGGACTACGAATCCTCATAGGTGTGATTATCCTCCGCCCGGATATTACCTTATCAGTGCTCGCTACACCTTTTCCCTCTCGGTACTGAGTCTCATCGCAAACTAACTTCAAACTCACGCCAATAAATTCGAATTCTGATTTCCAACCGGATTTTCTCGTGCTGTAATTGCTGTTCAATTGTTAAATTTATTATAATTGGGAAATAAATAAGATTTTGACCTTTATAGGGTCAATTTGATATGCAAACTATCCTTTTGAAGACTAGTTGAGAATAATTTCATGAAATGAAAAGGTACTACCAGCAATTGATAGCACCCTATATTCAATATAAAAGCGACATTTCTCTAATACAACCTAAATTTCATTCATCTATTAAATTGTTTTATTTATCGATCATGCACAATTACTCAAATTGCATTAAAATACTAATTTTCCAACTAACTACCGATATTTACTGTTTTATAGCATACTTCTCATCAAAAATCAGCGGTAATTCATCAGCGGATACTGGCTTATTCGACAAATATTTATAATCTTTTTCATTAATTGCGGGCAAACCATAGTTGGGTTGCTCCATGTATTCCCTACTAAGCCTCACAAATGCATCATCCTTCAAAATAGTTTCGCTTATAGATTTTGAAAAAAAGAAGTTATCTGTAAGAGCAAAAACCAAATAGTTTATGTACTTCAAAACATCCTCTCTCTTAGAAGAATTTATCTGATGCCACAACTGTTTATATGCTTTGTCACGCTTATGATAAAAAAGTAATATTACGGTAGCTCCATTAAAAGGAAATACGCAAAGATGGACGGATTGATTTTTCTTTTTTTCATCAAAATCATATGGGTCGATAATTTGGTTTCCCTTCATATCTTTATATATTGTAAAAGTTCCTTGAACAGCTATTGGACAAACAAAAGGAAGTACTTCCCAATATGCAATTTGAAAACCATATTCTACTCTTCCTGCCTTAATCTGCTTAAAGAATTCTAAATCATTCAAATAATCTCTAGTATCCAATTCATTCCCTTTTAGCATTTGCTGAATATTAACAAATGGTAGATACTGTATATCATTTTCGTAAAGCTCCCTTTCATACTTTTTTTGACTTATCATCAACAATAAATTTTTTATAGCAATTTCGGCCATCATTAAGTCATTGGGTTTTGTTAATATAGTTTCTGGATTTTCATAATCTGCAAATTCTTTACCATCACACTCTCTACAAATATAGTGAAATGTACCTGTACGTTTTATACCGTCCTCACACTTAAAATAGCTAATCTCGGCAACTTTATTTTTATTATATAACATACCTTCTTCCGCCAATGTATTCAAAACCATATATGGAACTGAATGTGAATTACAAATTTGATTTATTTCCTTTCCACAAAGGAGACAATATTTAGGTTTTGCACCTTGTCTAGCTATTTTAACTTTATTTTGCACATTTATTTTCTTACTTAACTCTTCCATAAATTATTATCCTCATTGACTACGTCATTCAGACTTAATTCCTTATACCTCACTCTTTTTAAAGAAACTCCCGCATCTATCGATTTTACTACCTGTTCATAAATCGCCTTATTTGCCTTTTTTTCGAACACTGGGTCAAATACCCTTTTTGTAATTTTGAACTTTATTTTTGCATATTCTCTAATAACATTCTTTTTTACCAATGGCACACCGGCATATTTTTTTTCACTCTTCTGACAAAAATCATAAATCTCCTTTATGCTTGTTGCAGTGTTGATTGCTTCCTTAACAGTTAATAGACTAATAATTGGATACTTCTCTGAAATATCAACATCTGTTCCTGTGTAGAAATAAGAAACTATTATTCCATCAATCTGACTGATTCTACAATCTGACTTTAATAAACACTTTACATCTTCGCTGTTTTCTTTTATTGCATAAAGCTGATCTTTCATCTTTTTCTGTGCTTTTATTAATTCACTGTCTAAATTACACTTTTCAGAATATGACTCTGGCAGATAAAAATGCTTAAATTCTATATATAAAGCATTTCCCATAGAATCGCAAACTAGCAAATCAAATTCCCTTTTGTTTTTTGTACCAGGAATCTTTAATTCAAAATTTGATACTTTATTTAATCCTTTTATCCTTCTATCTAGCCATGACTCTACTTCAGGAATGCAACGTTCCTTAATCTTATCTTTAATTTGTAAAAAACGTTCATTGTCATGTCTTCTTAGATAGTTTAAAAACTGGGTGTCAACAGAGTTATTAAATAATAATATAAATGGATTAATAAACATACATCCATCTTTTGTCCTAATTATAGGTGCGTCAGCCAAATTAGCTTTAGGATAATCTCCTTTTCCTAAAGGCTTATATATGCAGTCTTCAATTGCTTGTTGATAAAATTCGTCATTATCCGTCGGAATCATTGTTCTTATTTGAGAAGCCCCCACACTAGAGAAACAAATCAATAATTGAGTCCATCTTAACTTTCGTACCATAAAATCTGCATCATATAAAAAAATGTATCGCTTAGCTGCTGTAATCATTAAGTAATCCCGTATTCCTCCACCTTCCATAGCAGAATATGGTTCAAAATCATCGTTCCATATGTTTTCACTCCAATAACTTTTATACAATTCAAATATTGCCATCTGACGTTTTGTTACCTCTGTTTTAGCAGTTCTTCCGCACCCGTATTGAAGAATATAATGAAGTGGTTTTCTTAACAAATAATATTCATATTGTTGCATGCTTTCTCGGCATAGTTCTTCTTCATTTACAATAATCAAATCTCCTTCTTTTGAAAATGAAGCTTTTCTATTATGTAACTTCGGAAAAATATCACATAGCTCTGCGTATGTATATGCTTCCATCAATAGTCTATATGTATATTCATAAATTGAATCATCTACTTCATATAAAAACACCTCTTCTTCCTGCAGATATTTATACGCCAAATGCGTTAAGTAATTTAATGCAAATACTAAATATCTTTCTGAAGATTCTGACGAACTGAAAAAACATCCAGTCTCAATTGCTACATCAACATATGCACAATTACAATGAAATATAAATGAATATCTTGGAATTTCCTTATTTAATAAATTGGGAATCCAATCATCAATTATTTTTTCTAATTCATTATAATCCACTTGTATCTTATCCATTTAATGACCCCTTAACTCCATAAATCATATAAAATCATCTGACTTTTTTTAAGATTTGCTGAATTACTCTTCTTAATATGTTTTCTTCTTTTTTCTTCATATCTATGACTGCTTGTTCTGTTTCTTCTTCTGAAAATAACACTGTTCTACTATATTTCTTCAAACGTTCCCGTAAATTTTTGTCCCAATTTTCATTCACTTCTTTAGAAAAAGTTTCAAACTTTTCGCAATTGCTAAATAAGTCTTTCGATAATGTTAAATCATCACTATACAATAGAAAAAGTTTTTCTGCTTCTATTAGGCCTTTTGTTACTGCCTTATCATACATCTCTACATCTATAGTATAAGATATCACCTTATTTCTTTTATAGCTTAATAAAGTTTGTCTAGCAGCATCTATTGCCAATATATATCTAGCAGAATTTGGTAAATAATAAGACTTCAAATCATAGTTCGTTCTGCAATTTAATTCAAACAACAAAAAAACACATGCAATTGAAAATCCCCATAATTCAAGCAAATTTTCTATACTATAGATTTGCATATCTTCTAAGCCGGTTTTGTCTTGTTCATACAATATCAGTATATTATCTATCGAACTTGTTGCTGCCGCTGCATCAGCATCCATTTCCAAAGTTCTTCTATCTAAACAATATTGCATAATATTATTACTTTTTTCCATACGCATATATATTTTTGAATTCATATACAAATCATTCATTAATCTTGTATGACCATTCACAATATGTCCAACTTCGTGTGTAAAAACAAAACGTATTGCCATTAATGCTACATAAAACGATAATTGTTCTCTACAGGAATCCACAATAGTATTCTGGGTTCTAAAGATAAGTTCATGTTTATTATTCCTATATACATACTCTCCTGTATAAATCGCATTTTTTTCTTCATTTGCATTACCAAAATTAGATAATATATTTCTTTGTGCAAATGCAGTTTTCATCAATGCTACTATTTCAATTATTGTTCCTGTATTTATTTTCAGAATATCATAATTACCCTGCTTATCATAATCTGCACATGCATTTATACTACTGTCATCCCGAAAATTAAAATCAAATTTTCGTATATCAAAGTTGCGTTCGTAAATTCCTTCAACAATGGACTTAATAATGTGAAAGTATGATTTATTTGTAAAACCTGTATTAAAATCCTTCATCTTGCCTCCCGAACATAATTAGTAAAATTATTTCTCTCAAAATCTTATCGACAGATACCTATTTAATCCTTAATATAAATATAGCACTATCCGAATATCTCGGACAGTGCTTTCTTTACAGTTGTCTGGGTATTATTATTTTGATATCGTATCTAATTTCATTTTTTTACTCATTCCACAGAATATCTACGTACCAATTACGTACCAATTTCCGTAGCAAATTCATAAAGATATATCGACTTTTATCGTTTTCAAAAATTCCTCTAGCCCTTGAAATATCAAGCTTTATTGAACTTTATGGAGATATAGAAACTTGTATCGGAATCGTCAATTTATAACAATTCCTAATTTCATACTTACTATCTCCTAGATCTATTTTATAATTTTGTATATTTTTTCTACATTTTCTTTTATTTCACCGTTAAACACTGCAGAACCCATAACCGCAATATCTACACCTGCATCTGTAATTTCCTGCACGTTAGATGCATTCACTCCTCCATCCACTTCAATCAATGTGGCGAGATTTCTTTCTGCAATCATGGATTTTAGCGCTTTGATTTTTTCAGTAGCATATGGAATGTACTTTTGACCACCAAATCCCGGATTCACGCTCATAATCAAAACCATATCCAGTTTGTCCAACACATATTCCACTGCACTTAATGGTGTTGCAGGATTTAAGGCAACCGCTGCCTTGCATCCACATTCTTTTATCTGCTCTATTACTCTGTCTAAATGGAGGCAGGCTTCTGCATGTACTGTAATAATGTCTGCACCACATTTTGCAAACTCTCCAATATATCTTTCCGGTTCCTCTATCATAAGATGTACATCAAAAATCATATCTGTATTTTTACGGATGGAAGTGATAATTGGCATTCCAAAAGAGATGCTCGGAACAAATTTTCCGTCCATAACATCAATATGCAAATATTTTATTCCTTCCTGTTCCACTGTCTTTATATCAGCGCCAAGATTTGCAAAATCTGCCGACAAAATGGATGGTGCAATTTCTAACATAACTAACCTCCTAGTATTTCTTCTTGTCTTTAATTTCTTCTAAAATCTGTATATAATTATCATAACGTATTCTGCTTATCTTGCCTTGTTCTACCTGCTCTTTTACCGCACAATCCGGTTCCTTGTAATGCAGACATCCTAAAAAACGACAAGCTCCGTTATATTCTAAAAATTCTTCGTAATACTCTTTTAGTTCTTCTTGTTCAATATCAAATGTATAGAGAGAACTAAATCCCGGTGTATCCACCAGATAAGTACTTTCATCCGCTGCGATTAATTCCGCATGTCGCGTAGTGTGCTTTCCTCTGGAAATTTTTTCGCTAACTGCTCCGGTTTCCATGCAGATTTCATTTTGCAGCAGATTAATAGTGGAAGATTTTCCAACCCCGGAGGGTCCTGCCAGCACCGTAGTTTTTCCAAAAAGTTCTTTTTTCAGTTCTTCAATTCCCAGATTTTGTTTTGTACTGGTAAACATCAGCTTGCATCCGCTTTTTTGGTAAGTTACTTCTAACTCTCTTCTTTCTTCTTCCGAAATCAAATCGCATTTATTAAAACACAGTATAATATCTATCTGTTGCTCTTTCATCAGAAGAATCATACGGTCTAACAGATTAAAATTAGGCTGTGGCTCTTTTGCCGCAAAAATAATCAGTGCCTGTTCCACATTTGATACCACCGGACGAATCAGCTCATTACGGCGTTCTAGCAATGTTTCAATATTTCCTTTTTTTTCTTCTTCGGATAATATTTCTATAATAACATAATCGCCCGGTATAATTTTAATTTTCATTTTTCGGAAAATGCCTTTGGCTTTACACTCGTACACACCCTGTTCAGTCTGTACGTAATAAAAGCCGGCAATTCCTTTAATAACTCTTCCCTGCATATTTATTCTTCCACTGCTTCGAAGTTTACAGTATATGTTTCACTCAACGCAACTTCATTGACATAAACTGTGACAGTTCCTGTGGAGATTCCACTCTGTCCATACATTTCCAACTTATATGGGAAGCTTGTTTCGTCCAGTGTTCCGGCATCATAAGTTCTTGATATTGTTTCAGAACCCACCTGCTGGGTAAGGACAAATTTCACCTCACCTTCCACAAAACCATCCGGTTTTTGAATATTGATGACACCTTTATAAGTTTTTATTTCTTCAGGTTCCGGACCTTTGCTGACTACAATGTTTACATAAGTTCCCGGCTTTAATTCTGTTCCTTCGCTGTAACTCTGGCTGATAACCAGACCCTCGCTTACGTTTGCACTGTAAGTTTCTTCCACACTTCCCAATGCAAGGCCTACAGCTTCCAATGCAAGTTTGGCCGCATCTTCTGACAGCCCCGCAAGACCAGGTACTTTTGCATTTTCAGTACCTTTGCTTACTGCGATAGTAACGGTATCTCCTTTTCCAACCGGAGTATTTGCTGCCGGATCCATGGAGATAACTTTGCCTTCTTCCACTTCGTTACTATATTCTTCTGTCTGGACAACTGTAAGTTCCAGCCCCTCTAAAATCTTCTTAGCTTCTTCTGCACTTCTTCCTGTCACATCAGTTAGATTAAAGGCTGCCGCTCCACTACTTACCACACCAAGGATGCGTGTGTTTTTCGCTACTTTTTCTCCCGCCTCCACACTCTGCTGTGCAATCAGACCTTCTTCAATCACATCAGAAGCAATTGTTCCATTCTGTGTAAAACCAAGTCCTACTTCATTTAATGTCTTCGTAGCCTCTTCCACAGATAATCCTAAAATACTTGGCACTTCTACCATTTCAGAATCATCTACTGCTTCTGTAGGAGATGTAGTGACCATGGCAACAGATGAATCTGTGGAATCACTATTATCTTTGGAACCCCCAAATACACCAAATGCCTTTCCGACTCCAAATAAAATTACCAACCCAATAATGGCAGCCGCAACAATACCTAGAATAGTTACTATCTTATCCATTTTAGGATCCATGTCATCTTCGTCTTCGTCATCTTCATCCTCTTCCGGCATATAATGTTCGCTTCTTCTTACATATTCACCAGATTCTTCCAGATTTTCCCTTGACATAGCCGGTCTTGTATTTCTGCGTATTTCCTTAATTTCATCCTCTTGAATCATCTTTGTTACAGCGTCTTCGTCCACACGATTCATTTGAACAAAAGATGCCTCCGGGTTAATCAAAGATTCCTTCAAATCAGCTATCACCTGACTCACATTGTCATATCTGCGGTCAGGGCTTTTCTGTGTACATTTAAAGATAATCTGTTCCACACTTGCCGGAATTTCCGGCACGAAATCCCTTGGAGATGGCATTTCATCCTGAATATGCTTAATAGCAACGGAAACTGTAGTTTCCCCATTGAAAGGAACGCGTCCTGTAAGCATTTCAAACATAGTAATACCAAGAGAATAGATATCGCTCTTTTCATCACTGTAGCCGCCTCTTGCCTGTTCAGGTGATGTGTAATGAACAGATCCCATCACATTTGAGGTAATCGTATTGGAGGTAGCCGCTCTTGCAATTCCAAAATCTGTTACTTTTACCTTTCCTTCTCTGGAAATAATAATATTCTGAGGTTTGATATCTCTGTGAATAATATGATTGTTATGAGCTGCTTCAATTCCCATGGAAACCTGAATTGCAATGCTAATAGCCTCTTTCACAGACAATCTGGCTTTTTTCTCGATATATTCCTTTAATGTAATTCCTTCTACCAGTTCCATAACAATATAATGCAGTCCATTGTCTTCTCCTACATCATAAACGTTTACAATGTTAGGATGAGCCAACCCGGCTGCCGCCTGAGCTTCTACACGAAACTTTGATACAAAACCTTTATTTTCACTAAATTCTGATTTGAGCACTTTTACTGCAACATATCTGTTTAATTTATGGTCTTTTGCCTTATATACATAAGACATACCCCCAGCGCCTACCTGCTCTATAATTTCATATCGTTCGCCAATAACGATTCCTGCTTTTAACATAATTTGCCTCCTCAAGGATTTCGTCCAACGAAACCACTTATTTCTATCATCTATTTCAATATTTAAAGGATTATTCTTCTGTTTCCGACTGTTCGATAATCGTCACGGTAATGTTATCCCTGCCACCATTTTCGTTGGCTGCTTTCACCAATTCCTCTGCTTTTTCAATAACATCCCTTTGCTTTTTTATAATTAATTTGATTTCTTCATCGTCCAACATATTAGTTAAACCGTCAGAGCACATGAGAATGATATCACCCGGCATCAGCTTTAGTTCAAAGAAATCGATTTCTATTTCCTCGGCTCCGCCTACCGCTCTGGTAATCACGTTCTTTTTCGGATGGTACTTTGCTGTTTCTTCGTCAATTCCGCCCATCCTTACCATTTCTTCCACTAAAGAGTGGTCTTTGGTAACCTGGTTAATTTCATCATTTATGATATAAAGTCGGCTGTCACCTACATTGGCTACATACAGACACTCCTCTGTAATGGTTGCCACAACCATAGTGGTTCCCATACCTTCATAATCTTCGGATTCTTTCGCTTTTTTTAACAGCTCTTTATTTGCACGTTCCACGGCTGTACGAATCAGCCGTACCGGACTGGTTTCTTCACTACTTTTTATGGATTCCACTATGATTTGAGTGGCTTTCCTTGAAGCATAATCGCCCGCCTTATGTCCACCCATACCATCTGCAACAATAAAAAGATTTGGTAACGCACCAACCTGCATTTCTGATGAAAACACATAATCCTGATTAATTTTCCGTTTTAAACCAATATCTGTTATGGAAAATGTTTTCAACACTCCTTCGTACCTTCCTCTCTGACTGCTCCATCAAACTTCCGTCTTAATTGTCCACAGGCACCATCAATATCTCTGCCCATTTCCCTTCTAATAGTAACATTAATTCTACTTTTTTCAAGTTTATTTTTGAATTTTTCAGCAACTTTTTTAGCAGAGCCTTCAAACTCCAACTCTTCTACCGGATTAATGGGTATCAGGTTTACGTGGCAATTCATACCCTTTACTAAGGAAATTAATTCTGCCGCATCCTGCTCAGAATCGTTTACTCCATCTGCCAGACTGTATTCAAATGTAATTCTTCGTCCTGTCTTTTCAAAGAAATAGCGACAGGCATCCAGCAGTTCTTCTATAGAATATTTGTTAGCTATCGGCATCATCCGTTTTCTTTTTTCATTGTTTGGAGCATGCAGGGAAATAGCTAAGGTCACTTGCATATTTTCCTCTGCAAATTCTCTGATTTTCGGCACAATTCCACAGGTAGAAACGGTAATATTTCTGGCACTGATATGTAAGCCCTTTTCATCTGTCAATAATTTCAAAAAGCGTATCAGATTATCATAATTGTCAAAAGGTTCTCCCGTTCCCATGACAACCACATTGGACACTCGTTCCCCACTTTCTCTCTGAATACGGTAAATCTGTTCTAACATTTCCGAAGGAAATAAATTTCGTTTCAATCCGGCAATGGTAGAAGCACAGAATTTGCAGCCCATACGGCATCCTGCCTGAGATGAAATACAAACAGAATTTCCATGCTTATATTTCATCAAAACACTCTCAATTAAATTTCCATCCTGCAAGCGGAACAGATATTTTGCAGTTCCGTCCTGAGCAGAAACCTGTTTATCAACAATTTCCAACGTGGTAAAGTTGTATTTTTCCCGCAGTTTTTCTTTTAATTTTTCTGAAATATTCGTCATTTCGTCAAAACTCTGCACCAGCTTCACATGAATCCATTCGTACACTTGGGTTGCACGGAACGCTTTTTCTCCCAACTCTTCCATATCCTTTTTTAACTCGCCCAGATTCATTGATTTAATATCTTTTTTGTCCATTCTGCTATCCTTTTCTCCTAAGCTTTGCTATAAAAAAGCCATCGGCATTACATTCACCCGGCAACAACTGTAACTGTCCGTTTTTAACCAGTGGTTTTATTTCTTCCGGCATCTGTTCTTTCAAATCTTCCAGCTGAAATTCCGGAAATTCTTCCAAAAACCAACCAACATTTTCTTGATTTTCCTTTTCATTTACAGTGCAGGTACTAAACATCAATACACCGCCCGGCTTTACATAGTTTCTGACATTAGTAAGAATCTTTCTTTGAATCGGAACTAATTCGTCCATTGCCTCCGTATTCATTTTGAATTTAATATCCGGTTTTCTTCCAATCACGCCCAGACCGGAGCAAGGTACATCTGCCAGGACAATATCTGCCTTTTCTTTTAGTTCTTCCTCAAATTCTGTGGCATCCCACACATGAACTGCCACATTTTCAAAGCCCATACGTTCTGCATTTTCCATGATTTTTTCTGCTTTTCGCTCACTGATATCACCACAATAAACTTTTCCTGTGCCGGCAAGCTTATCTGCCACATGCAAAGTTTTTCCTCCCGGCGCAGCACATACATCTATGCAGATATTATTTTCTTTTACTCCTGCCGCTTCCGCTACCAACATAGAACTCATATCCTGAACGGCAAAAAGTCCTTCCCGAAATGAAGAAAGACCTGTAAGATAATCGTATCCTGAAATTTCGAAAGCATAGTCCAGCGGAGTGTCTACAATTTCCTTTACCCCATCCTTGGTAAGCTTCTCTTTTAATTCTATACTGGTAAGCTTTGAATTATTACAGCGTATGGTTGTCTTTTTCTCCTGAAGGAAATATTTTAAAATTCCTTCTGTTTTTTCTTTCCCATATACTTCCATCCATTGTTTCACAAGCCATTCCGGAGTTGAGTATTTTACCGACAAATACGTCGTAACCTTTTCCTTGGGCGGAAGAATTTCTTTGCATTCCTCCCGGACAATGGACCGCAATACACCATTTACAAAGCCCTTTAAATTCTGAAATCCTCTTTTTGCAGTTAATTTTACTGCCTCGTTGCAAACCGCAGAGGAAGGAATTCTGTCCATAAAATAAAGCTGATAGACTGAGCTTCTCAAAATCGCCCGAATCATCGGCTTCATTTTATTGACTTTCACCTTAGAATAGTGATTTAAAATATAATCAATGTATATCATCTGCTCAATGGTACCATTGGTTACTTTTTTCATAAAAGATCTGTCTGCTTTGGACAGATACTGATATTTTTCCAGTGTCTGTCCAATTACCACATGGCTGTATTCACCATTTTTTGTTATTTCTATTAACATATCCACAATCAGTTCTCTTGGGTTCACTGATTTAGTCATCGTTTCTTCTTCCTCCAAATAATAGCAATAATCTCAGTAACTGTAAAATAGATGCCGCTGCTGCCGCCACATAGGTAAGCGCTGCCGCTTTTAACACCTTTTGGGTAGATTTGGCTTCTTCTTCATAAAGAATATTATGACGTTTCAAAGCTGCCAATGCTCTGGATGAAGCATTAAATTCCACCGGAAGTGTTATAAGTTGGAATACTACTGTCAATGAAAACAATATAATTCCAAACTGCACCAGAAAATCAGCAGAGCTGAAAATAATTCCAATGAATATTAATGGCCAGGAAAGCTGTGCCCCAATATTTACTGCCGGCACCAGACTGCCACGAATTTTTAACGGAATATAATGCTCTTTATGCTGTACTGCATGTCCACATTCGTGAGCCGCCACTCCGATTGCCGCTACCGATGTGGAATTATACACGCTGTCAGATAATCTTAACACTTTCTCATGGGGAGAATAGTGGTCAGTCAGATTTCCGGCAACTCTTTCTACATGTACATCATAAATTCCTTCTGCACGAAGCAGGCGTTCTGCCACCTGTGCGCCAGTCAATCCTGTATAGCTTCTCACTTTCGAATATTTTGCATAAGTGCTTTTTAGTTTTGCAGAAGCCATAAGACTTAGCACCATTCCGATTATAATCAATATATAGGTTGAGTCAAAATAAAAAGGATAAAACATACACATACCTCCTAAACTAGCAACCGAGCTTTTCGCCCTCCTGCACTTCATAACCCAATAAAAAGCTTTCTGTTGTCATTCGTTTCTTTCCTGCAAGCTGCAATTCCGTGATGGCTAAAGCGCCTTTTCCGGTTTTTATCACCAGACTTTTCTTGTTCTTTGCAACAATCGTGCCAACTTCACCTTCGTAGTCTTTTTCTTCCACATCAGCAACCCACACCTTCAAAGTCTTTCCATGAAGTGTAGTATACGCAGATGGCCACGGATTTAATCCACGAATCAAACGTTCTATTTCTATCGCATCTTTAGTAAAATCAATATTTCCTAATTCTTTCTGTAACTTTTTTGCATAGCAGGAATCCTCATCCTTCTGAGGTGTTTTTGTAATTTTACCTGCTGCAATATCTTCCAAGGTCGCAACACAAAGCTTTGCTCCGGCTTCTGCCAACTTATCATGATAAGTACCACCGGTTTCTTTTTCGTCGATAGGAACAACTACTTTAGAAATCATATCTCCCGTATCGATTCCTTCGTTCATCTGCTGAATGGTGACTCCTGATTCCTTTTCACCTTCAATAATAACTCTCTGAATTGGCGCTGCACCACGATATTTTGGAAGGAGGGAGGCATGTACGTTGATGCAGCCATAAGGACACATCTCTAAAATCTCTTTAGAAACAATCTGTCCAAAAGCTACGACTACCATAATATCTGCCTGACAGCTACGCAGTTTTTCTACAGCTTCCGGTTCTCTTATTTTTACCGGTTGAAATACTTCTATACCTTTTTCCACTGCATACTCTTTTACCGGAGTATACTGCATGGCATGACCTCTGCCTTTTGGCTTATCCGGCTGTGTTACCACAAGACATACTTCATGGCCTGCTTCATAAATTGCCTGTAATGTTCCCACAGAAAAATCCGGGGTTCCCATAAAAATCACTCGCATGCTTAATCCTCCATGAATTCGTCTTCAAAGTCTTCGTACTCATCATATTGGGTCGTCTGCAATTCGCCCTCTACCTTGTCCACATATAAAATACCATCTAAATGGTCACATTCATGACAGATTGCTCTGGCTAACAATTCTGTTCCTTCTAATTCAAATTCATTCATTTCTTCATCAAAAGCACGGACCTTTACATAATTTGGCCTGGTTACTGTGCCTGATTTTCCAGGTAAGCTTAAGCACCCTTCATCTCCAGTCTGTTCTCCTGATGTTTCCAAAATCACCGGATTGATAAATACTAATGGTTCATCTCCGATATCAATGACAACGATTCTTTTCAAAATACCAACCTGTGGTGCTGCAAGTCCTACACCGTTTTCTTCGTACATGGTATCAAACATATCGTCAATCAGAACTTTCGTTCTTTCATTTACTTCCTTTACTTCCTTGCATTTCTTTCTCAGTACATCATCACCCATAACTCTTACTTTGCGTAATGCCATTTTCTCATCCTCCATGGTAATCAATTTAGTATATATTTATTGGATTAAAATCAAACTGAATATAACATTCCTGATTTTTCTTATGTTCTTTTACAAAACACTCTACATTATCCTTAACCTTAGTCAGTATATCATAATTTTCATGTTTTATGTAGATTACTTTTCGATAATAGTCCTGTATTTTGGAAATAGCTGCCTCTGCCGGTCCTATTACCGCCATATTTTCTACGGTTTCTTCCATAATTTTTTCTTTTATTTCCTTAGAAAATCTGTCTAATTTTTCTTCTTCCAAAGAAGTCATAAGAATGGCTAACAGATTCCTTGCAGGCGGATAATTCATAATATTTCGGTAATTCATTTCCTGCTCATAAAAAGACTCATAATTCTGTTCTGCCGCAGTGGTAATGCTGTAATTATCCGGACTGTAGGTCTGGATAATCATGGTTCCTTCCCGCTCTCCCCTGCCAGCACGGCCTGCCGCCTGGGTTAGCAGCTGAAAGGTCCGCTCTGCCCCGTGATAATCGTTGGCATAAAGGGACATATCGGCTGCCAATGCCGCAACTAACGTTACTTTGGGAAAATCATGTCCTTTTACAATCATCTGGGTTCCTATTAGTATATTGGCTTCCTCTCTTGCAAAGGCAGACAAAATTTTTCCATGACCTTCCTTATTTCTTGTGGTATCCATATCCATGCGAAGTACCTTCGCCTGAGGAAATTCCCGCGTTACAATTTCTTCTATCTGCTGTGTTCCAGCTTTGAAAGCTCCAATGTATTTAGAGCCACAGGAAGGGCATAATTTTACCGCTGGGGTTTCATAGCCGCAATAATGACACACTTGCTTTCCATTGTTATGCAAAGACAAAGACACATCGCAATGAGGACATTTTACAACTTTTCCACAGGAACGACAGGATACAAAACCGGCAAAGCCACGTCGGTTGATAAACAACATAATCTGTTCTTTTTCTGCCAGACGTTCTGTCATCAGCTCCCGTAGTCTTCTGCTTAAGATAGAGCGGTTTCCCTGCCTCAGTTCTTCTCGTAAATCCACAATTTCCACCGCTGCCATGTTCCGTTTGGCATAGCGTTCTTTCAGTTCGTATAATTTATATTCTCCACATTTTGCTTTGTAGTAGGATTCCACCGATGGTGTTGCTGAGCCCAACACCACAAATCCATGATTCATTCTCGCCCGTTCTATGGCAACTTCTCTTGCGTGATATTTAGGCATGGTTTCACTCTTATAACTCTGTTCGTGTTCTTCGTCTATCACAATAATGCCAAGTCTTTTAAAGGGAGTAAACAAAGCCGACCTTGGACCTACCATAATGTCAATCTTGCCATTCATTGCCCGTTCCATCTGGTCAAAACGCTCACCCTTGGATAATCTGGAATGAAGAAAGGACACTCTGTCCCCAAACATTTCCCGAAATCGTTCTACCGTTTGGAACGTCAAGGCTATTTCCGGTATTAACACAATCGCCTGACGTCCTTCACTGATAACTCTGCGAATCAGTTCCATATAAACCACTGTTTTTCCACTACCGGTAACACCATGAATCAGATGGGCTTTGGGAGCGTAAAAAGAATGGCTCTCCTGCCAGATTTCATCCACGCAGACTTTCTGGGCTTCTGTTAACATAACTTTCTGATTTTCCGTTATGCACTGCAGTTCCATAGCTGTATTAGGATTTCGGTAATTCCGTTCTTTTTCCACCTGAATGACCCCTGCTTCCTCAAAGGCTTTGATTACCGCCAATGTGGCCGTCTTTTGTTTGATTACATGACTTTTCCGCAGTTTATGGTCAGAAGTCTTCAACAGTTCCTGCAACAGTCTTACTTTTGCCTTATAATTTTTAGACTGATAAGTTTTTAACAAATGTTCTGCCTGCCCCTGGTCCAGTTTCAGCTTAAGAATGCTGTCTTCCACCGCCTGCACCTTCTGTTTTACAGGTACCACAGTCTTTAACGCCTGCAGCATGGTTGAGCCGTAGTTTTTGCTGATATATTCTGCCAGAAGGATAAATTCGCTTTCTACGCCCATATCCTTCCCAGCAATTCTTATCAGGGATTTTACCTTGGTTTTGTCGTAATTGCATTCTGCACTGATTCCAACTACAAATCCTTTTGTCAGACGGTTTCCTGCACCAAAGGGAAATTCTGCCACCATTCCCACTTTAAGCTCTGACTGCAGTTCTTCCGGTATGCGAAACTGAAAGACTTTATCTAATTTTTCATGTGAAATATCTACAATAATATCTGCATATAACTCCTGCATTCTGTGTTTCTTTGTCCTTCCATTTCTAATTTTGCATTGTAAGATTTATTTTCCTGACAGAATTTCCTGAATCAGTACACGTTCATCCATTGGATATTTTTTTCCTTTTATTTCCTGATAATCTTCGTGTCCTTTTCCTGCTAACACAATGACATCACCTTCTTCGCCATGTTCAATGGCGTAAGCGATAGCTTCTTTTCTATCTGGAATCTCTAAATATTTTCCTTGTGTTTTTCCAATACCGATTTTAATATCATCAATAATCGCCTGTGGCTCTTCATCTCTTGGATTATCCGAAGTGATAATCGTAAGGTCTGCCAGTTTTCCTGATACCTCTCCCATTTCATAACGTCTTAATTTAGAACGGTTTCCACCACAACCGAAAAGACATACCAGACGCTTTGGATGGTATTCTTTCAGGGTAGATAATAAGCTTTCTAAACTCATGGCATTGTGGGCATAATCAATCATCAAGGTAAATTTATCCGATACTTTTACCATTTCAATTCTGCCCTTTACTTTTGCTTCTTTCAGTGCCTTTAAGATATTTTCTTTTGACACACCAAAATGTAAGCAAATAGCAATAGCTGTCAGTGAATTGTATACACTGAATTTTCCCGGAATGTCAATTTCCACTTCCATTTCAACAAGACCTTTTGTCTGATATTTCACACCTAAATATCCAGGTGTTTTTAACAATTCTACTGCTTCTGCCCGCAAATCTGCCTTTGGCGAAAAGCCAAATGTTTCTAATTTGCATGTGGCATTTTTCATAACACCTTCGAAATGTTCATCATCTACATTGGCAATTCCGTAGCGGCACTGGGAAAATAACATTCCTTTACATGCCATATATTCTTCAAAACTTGCATGCTCATTTGGTCCAATGTGATCCGGCTCTAAATTGGTGAAGATTCCGATTTCAAAGGTAAATCCGGCTGTTCTATGAAGCATCAGTCCCTGGGAGGACACTTCCATGACAACGGTGTCACACCCTGCTTCTAACATTTCGCTGAAATATTTCTGAACGGTCATGGATTCCGGTGTGGTGTTGTTGGCAGGAATTGTCTTGTCGCCAATGATTGCTTCAATGGTTCCGATAAGTCCTACTTTATGTCCCGCATTTTCTAAAATGGATTTTACCATATAAGTAGTTGTGGTTTTTCCTTTGGTTCCGGTAATTCCGATTACTTTTAACTTTTCCGCCGGATGGTCATAATAAGCGGCCGAAATTAATGCCATGGCATATCTGCTGTTTTCTACTTTCACAATGGTGACTCCCGGAAATTCGCCCACTTCCTTCTCTACCACCAGTACTTTGGCACCCTTTTCCACCACTTCTTTGGCGAAGTTGTGTCCATCAAACGCAGCACCGCTGATACAGAAAAACAGACAATTTTCTGTAACCTTACGGGAATCGTTGACAATCTCGGATATTTCTATGTTGGTATCTCCTGTAACACTTATTGTTTCTAAACCTTCTAACAAACCAGCTAAATTTTTCACCAATTTACTCTCCCTTCTTTTCCTTTACCTCTGCACACGGTTTAAATAAGTTTCCCAAGTAAATACTGCCTTCTCAAAGCATATGTTTAACTGATAAGAATCTGCAACGGTATTGTCTTCTTCGTCCTCAAATTCTATTCCCATGATATAATAATTTACATTGTCTTCCTGTTTTTCTTTTGTGAGAGCATACAAAAATGCCCCCTCACAGGTTTTTGGAAACGCTTCCAATTGTTCCTCTGTAAATGCTTCATCCGGTACTTCTCTTATTAACACATCATTTGCATCATAATATTTATATCCATCTTTTATTCCAGATAGAATCTTTCCACCTGTAAGTTTTACGGTAGTAGTTGCTGCATAACTTTCTGTATAATTTGTGTTTTGTGAGTTATCCGGCTTTACAATCAGCGCCTCCAACTCCATGTATATTTGACTTTCTTCTACTTGAAACTTACTGATTTTGCAGTCTTCAAAAGAAAATTTTTCGATTTCATCAATTGACTGAAATGCCATATTTTTATCCCTTCTTTTCGTTTTTTCTGTGACAGTTCTAATCTGTCTTTGTTGCCTAACGCTCATTATACCATTTTCGGTGTTTTGTTACAACCGGGACTGGAGGAAGAAAATCCACTGAGAATTCTGCCATATTGCCATAGCCACCTCCACTACTGCCACAATTATTCCTGTAATAAATGCAATATCATTTGCCATTCCCCGGGCATGAAACATTCGAAAACACACTCCCTTTTTCATAGGATAAAGGAGACGGACTTTTTTATAATTAAACATATCCAATACAAGGTGTGATAAGAAACCTATACTAAAATATTTCACTGCCGGCAAATAAATGACTGCAATTATTCCCGAAAGCAGACCAAGTGCCAAAATGGAGTGCATAAAGGATCGGTGAGGCTGTTCTTTTCCATACATGCATATTGCTATAAAAACCAGACCTGATATCACCAGCTGGTATACCGCTCTGTTGCTTTTTATTCTATCCCAGATTCCCAGTTGGACATAATGGTCCAACACGCCAATTCCTATCATTGTTATGGTTACCATCGCAATAATCTTATTGGCTTCTTTGTGGGATTCTGACGTGCCAACGTCTATATCACTAATCACCGCTCCTACGGCTCCCACACCACCGGCAAGGATAAGTTCCGGTAGGGTTGGCTGTCTGGTAAACGCCAGGGTTGCGGCAACTCCAACTGCCATATGTGTTTTTCCTAGCATAAGTTCCTCCATTTGAATTTTATTTTTGGTTAAAAGCTTATAATAGAATATCATGAAATAGGATAAGTTACAAGAACATATATTCGTTTTTCTAAGTGCGGATGGCATGGGATTTTTAGTAGAAATCTAAGATTAGTAGATAATGCTTTGCAGTTTAACAATTAATATAAATACTGCCGTGCATGAAGTTCTCCCTCACACGGCTTTCCACATCCTCTAAAAATTGATGTTCTATCTTTTCATTACAGTAAATTTTTGTTATAATGCATAAATACGTTAATTAAAATAAATTTCTAAGGAGGGATTTTATGAAAAAGAAAAATGTCGTTTTATACGCAGGAATTTTATCTATGGTAATGTTAGGTGGATGCGGAGCGTCAACTTCAACAGAAAATAGCACACCCGCTACACAAGAAGCCACAGAAGCACCTGTAGCAGACGAAGCTACCCTCGAAAACGAGGAAAAGAACAATTCTACAGAGGTAACTAATGAGGAAAATGCTTCAGAAGAAACTGAAATTCAGGAAGAACAAGAAGAAACTGCTGATACAGACGCTGATTCTCATACAGCTTTTTCATCACTCATGACAGAAATCTATGAAGTAAAGACTGATTCTGCAAGTGCAGAAACTGTCGCAGAGAACCTGAAAAATTACGCATTTACCTATGGCGAACCTAGTTCTTCTTCTGCCTTTGAAACTTTGGCAAACGATTGGTTTCTTGCAATGGAAGAAACGGAAGGTAACGATGTTCGTTCTGAATTTAGTGAATGCTTTCACACAGTAACTTCAACCGCACAAGAAATGGACGAGACTTTGGAATATGATGTGGCTTATACAAATGTAGTCAATGGTATTCTTGGGGCTATCGGGGAATAATACTGTTTTAGATTACTATGAAACCAAGGGAATACAAGCATGTTTTTGGTGCAGTACTCCCTTAGTTAAATAGTGCTTCTTTCATATATTTTTCCAAAGAGCATATCCTTCCAACGGCAACAACAAACGTCAAATCAACGAATTTTTCCTGTTTTTCAGGGCAACTTGCCCTCTTTCACTCATTCATTCGTCATTTTGACATATAGCTTTTGATATTTTTATAAATTTCCGTTATTTTTTATATATTGTTCATAATTTGTCCATATTTATGGATTATACTATCGTTAGATAGTTGATTAAACACTCACTATCTCCCCCCTCATAACACGAGCCTCGGATTTTTCCGAGGCTCATATACGTTCTACATATTTTTCTGTTTAATTCTTTGACTTTTCATTGTCACTGCATTTCTGAAGTGCCAAAGTTCCCGTTCTTGCCAATTCCACAATGCCATATGGCGAAAGCATTTTTATTAACAATTCAATTTTTTCCGGTGAATCGCAAATCTGTATCAGCAAGGAACTACCAGACATATCTAATACGCTGGCATTTAACACATTACAGATTTCAATAATATCACTTCTATTATTGGGCTGATATTTTACTTTGATTAACATCAGTTCCCGACAGACACTGTTGCTTTCTGTAAAAGTTTTCACCTTGATTATATCCAGTTTTTTGTTTAACTGTTTTTCAATCTGCTCAATGGTTCTTTCATCTCCGGAAGATACAATTGTCATAACAGATACATCATTTGCTTCTGTTTCACCTACCGCCAGGCTGTCAATATTAAAGCATCTTCTGGAAAACAGACCTGCCACTTTACAGAGCACCCCCGCTCTGTTTTCAACTAAAACGGAAAATATTCTTTTCATAATACTGACCTCCTCTACTTCACTAAATCATAAGAATCAATAATACATTCCATCAGACCGGAGCCTTCCATAGAAAGAAATGTTTTGATTTTTTCTTCAATGCCATCCATGTCAAAAATACGTACAAATGGCATTTCGTAAGCTGCTGCAATCATTTCTAAGTTCGGACTGCCATCCAGGGAAACACCTGAGTATCTGTCATTGTATGTATAATGCTGGTATTCACGAACCATACCTAAATAATTATTTTTTAAAACAATGATTTTTATAGGAATATTGTGCTGTCTTATGGTTGCCAGCTCCATAAAGGACATCTGGAAAGAACCATCTCCACATACAGCCACTACCTGACGGGACTTATCTGCTCTTTTTGCGCCCATAGCTGCAGGAATAGAATAGCCCATAGTTCCCATCCCACCACTGGTTAGAAATTTTCCTTTGCGCATTACATAATAATTACAGGACCAAATCTGATTCTGTCCCACATCTGCCACGTATACACCGTCTTCTTCCATGCTTTCTGACAAAATACGTACAAATTCTGCCGGATCTACATAGCCTTCTTTTGGATTACGTTTCACTTGTTTTTCTTCCTTCCAGGTTTTCAACTGTTCAATCCACTCGCCATAATCCCCTTGAAATTCATGTTTTTCAAAGTCATGTAAAATATGTTTAATATCCCCAACAATCGGAATACTTGGTCCCATATTTTTTCCAATTTCTGCCGGATCCACGTCAATATGTACCACAACGGTATTTTCCGTCACTAAATCCGGCTGGGAAATAGCACGGTCAGCCACTCTGGCTCCCATCATAATCAGCAAATCGCTTTTGTTCATGGCAAGATTTGCATAAGCCTTTCCATTATTCCCCACCATACCAAAATACATTGGATGGCCGGAAGGCATAACACCAATTCCCATCATGGTATTTACTACCGGAATAGAATGTTTCTCTGAGAACTTACGTACTTCTTCTTCCGCACCACTAAGTTGTACACCACCTCCTACACAAAGTACAGGGCGTTTTGCTTCTTTTAATGCTTCGATTACTTTCTTAATCTGAACCGCATGACCTTTTACGGTAGGTTTGTATGTTCGCAAAGACACTGTCGCCGGATATTCGAATTCCAGCATCTGATTCTGAATATCTATTGGAATATCAATTAATACAGGGCCTTTTCTTCCTGTATTAGCAATATAGAAAGCTTCCTTAAACACTCTTGGAATATCATTTACGTCTTTGATTAAATAGCTGTATTTTACAAAAGATTCCGTTGCTCCCGTGATATCTGCCTCTTGGAACACATCACGTCCTAAAAGTTCTGAGGACACCTGACCTGTAATTGCTACCATAGGAATACTGTCTGCATATGCCGTCGCAATACCGGTAATCAAATTGGTGGCTCCCGGTCCGGAAGTTGCCACACATACACCAACTTCTCCCGTTACTCTTGCATATCCGCTGGCTGCATGGCCTGCATTTTGCTCGGTTCTCACTAATACCTGTTCTATTTCTGAATCATATAAACTATTAAAAAATGGACATATGGCTACCCCCGGGTATCCAAATACCACAGACACTCCTTCTTTTTCCAGGCATTGTACCATCGCCTGTGCACCAGTTATTTTTTCTGCCATGTTCTTCTCCTCTCTCATTCCACCTAATTCTAATAATCCAACAGCATTTTTCGTATCAAATTTAATGCCGTAATTGTTGTAGTTTCTCTAATCTTTTCTCTGGTTCCTGTAAAATGACATTCATATATTTCCAATTCACCGCAGACATAACATCCTATATAAACCAGACCTACCGGCTTTTCTTCGGTACCGCCCTCCGGTCCTGCAATCCCGGTAATGGATATGGACACATCGGCATCATAGCGTTCTGCTGCTCCTAATACCATTTCTTCAGCAGTTTCTCTACTGACCGCTCCATATTTCTTTAATGTCTTTTTCTGCACCCCCAGAAGCTCTCTTTTGGCTTCATTGGCATAAGTCACCAGACCAGCTTTAAAAATCTCTGACACTCCGGAAACATTAATCAGTTTGGATGCCAGCATTCCTCCCGTACAAGATTCTGCCGTCACCATGGTAAGACCACGCTTTTTCAGCATTTTTACTATCTTTTCTTCCAGAGTCACTTCCTCTTTTGTAGTGTAAATCGCATCACCAAAACGCTGTTTTAACTCTTTTACTACTGGTTTTACCAGTTCTTTTCCTGCTTCTTTGCTTTCTGCCAAAGCAGTAATTCTAAAATGTACCTCACCTGTTTTGGCGTAAGGGGCAATAGTGGGATTGGTCTGGGCATCCATCAAATCCTTAATCATGGTTTCTGCCCTGCTTTCACCAATACCACATACCTTTACCATTTTAGAATATAATATTTTACAATTATCTTTCTGCAGATAAGGAACTACCGATTCTTCAAACATTAACTGCAATTCATTTGGTGGTCCCGGAAGTAAAATGACTGTTTTTCCCTCTTCTTCCATAATAATCCCCGGTGCGGTACCGTTATGATTATCCAGAATCAATGCTTTTTCCGGAATCATTGCCTGTTTCCAGTTATTTTCTGTAATATTGGTGCGGTGAATCCGTGCAAAATATTCACGTATTCGTTCCATACTCCGCTCATCCAGATACATATCCCTTCCCAATACTTCTGCGGCGGTTTCTTTTGTCAAATCATCTGCTGTAGGGCCAAGACCACCACTTAAAATCACAATATCAGCTCGGTCAACAGCCGTTTCTATGGCTTTCTTTAAGCGTTCTTTGTTATCCCCAACGGTACTCTGATAATAAACAGATATCCCCATAGCTGCCAGCTTTCTTGAAAGATATGCAGCATTTGTATTTACGATATTTCCCATTAACAGTTCCGTTCCTACCGATATGAGTTCCGCAACCATATTCCCATCTCCTTCTCTGTTCTACTTATTATTATTTTCTGAAAGAACTGCTTTATTTTTCCAAAGATAATCTACCAAAGATACTACGGTAAGTATCAATGCCACCCAGGTAACAAGAATTGTGGCAAATCCAAAAAATGTATTTTGAATTCCTGCCAGTGTTAAAATAATCATAATAATCATAGCCATCTGGAATACTGTCTTAAATTTTCCCCAGTAGCTGGCTGCAATTACCACGCCATTATCGGCTGCAATTAAACGGAATCCACTGATAATAAATTCTCTACTGATAATAATAATTACCATCCATGAGGATAAATTACCAGATTCCACCAGACATACCAACGCCGCAGATACTAATAATTTATCTGCAAGAGGATCCATAAACTTTCCAAAATTGGTCACCAAATTATATTTTCTGGCGATTTTACCATCCAGCAAATCTGTCAGACTTGCAATACAGAATATCCCCAAGGCAATGGCATAATACAATGGCTCACCTACCAGCATAAATCCTACAAAAAACGGTATTAAAATCACTCTCAGTACCGTCAGTTTATTCGGTAAATTCATCTGCAATCTCTCCTATCAAATCATATTCTAATGCACCGGTCACTTTTACTCTCACAAAATCTCCTGACATAAGATTTGCTCCTGTGTTTACAAAAATATATCCGTCTACGTTCGGTGCATCCATGTAAGTTCTTCCCACATAAGCGTTTTCTCCGGCAACACTGCCTTCAATCATAACCAGCACTTCCCTGCCAATCATATCATTGCACTTATCAAAGGCAATTTCCTGCTGCAGTTCCATAATTTCGTCCCTGCGGTTTTCTTTTACTTCTTCCTCTATCTGTTCTGCAAATTCTGCTGCAGGAGTGTCTTCTTCCGGCGAATAAGCAAATACACCAAGACGGTCAAATTCCATTTCATCTACAAAATCCATTACTTCTTCGTGCATTTCCTCCGTTTCCCCCGGAAAACCACTAATGAGTGTAGTTCGTATTGCAATGTCAGGAATTTCTTTTCTTAATCTTCCAATAATATCTTTTAACTGTTCTTTATTGGTACGTCTTCCCATGCGTCTTAATATTTCATCACTGGCATGCTGAATTGGCAAATCAAGGTAATTACAGATTTTTTCCTCTTCTTTGATTACCTGAATCAATTCATCTGTAATCTCCTCCGGATAGCAATACTGAATACGAATCCAGTAAATTCCCGGTATTTCACAGAGTTTCCGCAACAATTCAGGAAGCATTTTCTTTCCGTAAATATCTTTTCCATACATGGTAGTTTCCTGTGCTACCAGAATTAATTCTTTTACACCGGAATCCGCCAGTGTTTTTGCTTCTGCCAGCAAATCTTCCATGGGAACACTGCGGTATTCTCCACGAATTTTAGGAATAATGCAATAAGTACAGTGCTTATCACAGCCCTCTGCAATTTTCAAATGGGCATAATGTCCTCCGGTTGTTACCAGACGCTCTCTGTTGGCAGAAGGAAGATATTTCAAGTCTTTCATGATAATGCAATGGCTTCCTCCCTCAAGACAGCTGTTAATTACTCCTGCAATTTCTTCATATGCTGTAGTTCCCAACACGGCATCTACTTCCGGTATCTCTTTGATTACTTCTTCTTTATATCTTTGTGCCAGACAGCCCGCCACAATCAATAGCCTGCACTTACCGCTCTTCTTCTGCTCTGCCATCTCCAGAATAGTATTGATACTTTCTTCCTTGGCATCGTTAATGAAACTACAGGTATTTACTACTATGATATCTGCCTCTGTTTCCTCATTTGTAAATTCGATGCCGGCATTTTTCAAATATCCCAGCATATACTCAGAGTCTACTAAATTTTTATCGCACCCTAAGGAAATAAAAAGTAATTTCATATTCTCTCCTTTTTATAAAAGGCGCACCGTTTTCGGCACGCCCAAGTTTCATTGCTTTGCTCTTACTATACTTCCTGTTCTTCCTGAACTTCTAAGACCTCTTCCACTTCTAATACTTCTTCTGTTTCCGGTTCATAATCTTCCGGAAGAATTTTGATTTCGCCTTTGTTTAATTCTTCGATTGCTACAGATAAAGGTTTTTTACCGTAATCGGAAACCATTGCCTCATCTCCGTCAATTAACTGTCTTGCTCTTTTTGAGGTAGCAAGAACGATGGAGTAACGGCTGTTTACTACCGGCTGTTCTCCTTCTTCAACCTCGCTGTTTACTACTTTCATTAAATCTGTATAAGATGGATGTAACATATATTGTGCTCCTTTCCTTTTCCTGCTTTATAACTCTATAAAAACTATTAAGTTTCTTCCGTTTTTTCTCCTGACTGCATACGGTTTGCTATAGTTTCCGTCTGTAGTGCTGATAAAAGATATTGACCATTTTCCATAACAATTACCGATTTGGTTTTACGTCCCTGGGTAACGTCTAACACACTGCCTTCTTCCTTGGCTGCCTGTATCAGCCTTTTAACCGGTGCCGATTCCGGACTTATCACCGCAATAATTTTACTGGAATTGACCATATTGCCAAATCCTACACTGACTAGTCTTCCCACCGTATCACCCTATTCTATATTCTGAATCTGTTCTCTGACTTTTTCAATATCTGTTTTCAATTCAATGCCATATTCAGAAATTGTCAAATCATTTGCTTTTGAAAGAATGGTATTGGCTTCTCTGTTCATTTCCTGTGCTAAGAAATCTAACTTTCTGCCAAGACTGCCACCTGCCTGTAAATCTTTCTTCATATGATCCACATGGCTTCTAAGTCTTACTGTTTCTTCATCTACACAGATCTTATCTGCAAAGATGGTAACTTCTGTAAGTATTCTGCTCTCATCTATTGAGGTATCTGTTAAGAGTTCTTTTACCTTATTGGTGAGTTTTGCTCGGTACTCACTTAAAATTTCCGGAGAACGTGTTTCTATAAAAGACACATTCTTTAACATGTTGTCTAATTTGGCGATTAAATCCTTTTTCAGATGCTCGCCTTCCTGAATTCTGGAATTTGTAAACTGTTCAGCAGCCTTACGAAGTGCTGTTTCCAACATTTTCCATAATTCTTCTTCGTTTACTTCCTGTTCTTCCATCACCAGAACTTCCGGATATTTTGACAATGTAGCTGCACCAAAATCTTCTTTTAACCCAAATTCTTTCTGCATTTTTCTGATATAGGTCAAATATTCTTTTGCCACATCACGATTGTATTTGATACACACGTTGTTTTCACTGTAATCTTCGTATGTAATAAATACGTCTACTTTTCCACGTTCAATATATTCCTTTAACAAGTTCCTTATGGCAGTTTCAAAGAAATTCAGTTTCTTTGGCATCTTCACATTTAAATCGAGATAGCGATGATTTACCGACTTAATTTCCACTGTCATTTTCCGTTCCGCCTCAGACACTTCGAACCGTCCAAAGCCCGTCATACTCTTAACCATTGAGTCTTTGACCTCCATATGTTCTTTCACTGCACGTTTCTCTATTCATTTAGCACATTTCATTATAATTGATTTAAAAAGCAACGTCAAGCACTAACCACTGATTTGCGTCAATCCTGAAATGTCGCTGTCGATTACCAGAGAATAATTTGTGTAATATACCACAAATCCCGGTTTTCCCCCTGCCGGCTTTTTCACATGCTTTTTCTGAATATAGTCAATCTCAACTTTGTCATTTCCTCGATTTTTCGAGTAAAAAGCCGCTAACTTTCCAGCTTCCTCAAATACTCTGTCCGGAAGTTCTTCTTCCCCATTTCCCTTTACAATTACATGAGAACCCGGAACTCCTTTGGCGTGAAACCACCAGTCATTTCCGGTTGCAAATTTAAAGGTCAATTCCTCGTTCTGAAAATTGTTTTTTCCTACATACATATGATAACCGTCACTGGACAAATAATGAAACGGCTTACTGGTGATTTTCACCTTTTTACCTCCGCCTTTTCTGCGAATATAACCGCTTTCCACCAATTCTTCCTTAATTTCTACCAAATCTTCTTCTAGCAAAGCAATGTCCAGCGCCGTCTGCACAGACTCCAAATGACTAATTTCTTCCTTTACTTCCAACGTCAATTCTGAAAGTGCCTCGTAAGTTCTTTTTAATTTGTTATATTTTTCGAAATATTTTTTGGCGTTTTCCAACGGTGGAATGGTTTCATCCAGAGGAATGGTAATCATTTCGTTGGTATAATAATTCAAGGCTTCCATGGATTTGCTTCCCGGTTCCACTTGATACCCGTAAGTATTAATCAATTCTCCATAAACCTTATATTTTTCCCGTTTTTCTGTATCTTTCAACTGCTTCAACTGCAAATCATATTTCTTATAGTTACGTTCCAGTGCTGTCTGCACAATTCTACGCAAATCCGATGATTTCTGGCGAATTCTTGTAATGGTATTTTTTTCAGCATAATAAGTTTCCAGTACTTGGGAAATGGTATCATAAGTCCTACTTTCACATTCCTGATACTGAAAAAGCTCTATCGCCGAAAATTCCACCGGCTCCTGTCTTTTATAATAAATGACCGGCTGAAACTCTCCTGTTTCTACCATGTTCATCATCTTACAAAATTCCAGATACAAACTTGCCATTTCTTCTTTCGACAGACTACCTGCTGCCTTGTCCGCTTCCACTTTTGCCGCTGCACAAATTCCCTGAGCTACCGCAGGACTAATTCCAGTAAATGACTGATATAAGGCCTTCACCGCAGTTAGTGGTTTCAAACTCATACGTTCTTCAAAGATTTCCTGGGTTGCTTCCTTAGGATTTAATTTATCCATAGTTTCCGGAATAAAATACTGACGCCCCGGAAGTACTTCACGCAAAGAACTTGTCTGGGCTGAAATATGCTTAATACTGTCAATAATCATCCCTTCTTCATTACAGAAAATGATATTACTGTGTTTTCCCATCAGCTCTATAATCAACGTCTTTTTGCATAAATCGCCCAATTCATTTAAATGCTCCACATCAAAATGTACAATTCTCTCCAAACCCGGCTGATAAATCTTTGTTATCCTTCCATTCTGAAGATGCTTGCGCAAAAGCATACAGAAGTTAGGTGCCGTCAATGGACTCTGCTTGTTCTTATTTGTAAGATATAACAACGGCAGACTTGCACTGGCAGACATTAACAGACGATACTGTTCTTTTGCAACTTTTATGGTCAGCAACAACTCATCATCCTCTGTCTGGGCAATTTTATAAATTCTTCCTTCGGTAAGTTTTTCTCCTAATTCTTTTACTAAATTGGCAATTACAATACCATCAAATGCCATACTATTACCTCTTTTTCGTTTATTTGTGATAAATTGTACCATATGTTCGGATTTGTGGCAATGTCTATTGACCCCCGACGCGCACCAAAAAACTGCCATCATTTCTGACGGCAGCTTCATTTTATTTTGATTATTTTGCACTCAAAGAATTTAAAATGTTCTTTACATGAGCTACTTCTTCATCAGTTGCCATGGCAGCCGGTATATAATACTGTTTGCTTCTGGCAATTTCATAAAGTTCTTCCTGAGACATTTCACACTGGTTTCTCATCTGTTTCAAAGTCTGTTTTAACGCTTTATTTTCACTCTGCGGAATCATTTCACTAAAACGCACCAATTCTCCGTTGATACCCGCAAGTGTATCTGCTACCATTGTCTGATCATTCAACATTTTTTCACCCTCCTACTTTAAAAACTGCATTAACTGATTCTTAGATTCCATAGCAGACTGGGCAGATTTTGCAAAAAACTGACGTACTGTCTGATCTGTGGCAGCAGATGCATATTCATTCATTTTGCAGTGGGTTGTTTCGTACCCTGCTATCAAGTGTCTTAAGTTCTGTAAATCAAGTTCTGAAATGTTTGACATAAAATAAAACCTCCTTCTTTCATACTTTCTTAGTATTACAAAAGAAAAAGGTTTTATTCTAAAATCAAAATTATTTTATAAGCCAGTCATACATTTCTTCATATTCTTTTGCAGAGCGTTTCCACGAGAAATCGGCTGCCATCGCTCTGTCTATCAGCTTGTTCCACTCACGCTTCTTGTCCCGGAATACTTCCATAGCGTAACGAATCACACCCAGCATTTCATGGGCATTATAATTGGAAAAACTAAAGCCTGTACCTGTGCTTTCATATTCATTGTACGGCTCTACCGTATCTTTTAAGCCACCGGTTTCGCGGACAATGGGAATAGTTCCATAGCGGAGGCTCATTAACTGGCTTAAACCACATGGTTCAAATAAAGATGGCATCAAAAATGCATCGCTTGCTGCATATATTTTATGAGAAAGTTCTTCTGAATAGTAGATATTAGCAGACACTTTACCATGATATTTCCATTCATAATGCCGGAACATATTCTCATAGCGTTCTTCTCCTGTCCCTAACACAGCAAGCTGTATATTTTCACCACAAAGCTCGTCCATAATACAATCAATTAAATCAAAGCCTTTCTGATCTGTCAATCGGGACACAATCCCAATTAGAAATGCTTTGTCATCTTTTTCGAGCCCTAATTCTTCCTGAAGTGCTCTTTTATTTTTTATTTTCTCTTTTCTAAAATTTCTGGCATTGTAACTTTTATATATATATTTATCTGTTTCCGGATTAAACTCCTGATAATCAACACCATTCACAATACCACGCAAATCATTGCTCCTTGCCCTTAGCAGTCCATGAAGACCTTCACCGTACTCCATTGTCTTAATTTCCTCTGCATAGGTCTTGCTGACCGTTGTCACCGCGTCTGCAAATACAATGCCGCCTTTCAGATAATTTGCATCGTTATATGACTCCAGTTTATCTGATGTAAAATAATAATCCGGCAGTCCAAGTACATCCTTTACTTTCTGAAGTTCCCAACGCCCCTGAAATTTCAGATTATGAATTGTCATAACAGATTTAATTCCCTGATAAAAATCATTTCCACGGAAACATTCCTTTAACATCAAAGGAATCACACCCGTCTGCCAGTCATGGCAATGCACAATATCCGGACGAAAATCAATTTTCTGCATAGCCATCAGGGCTGCCTTCGAAAAAAATGCGAATTTTTCGATATCTTCATATATATTTCCATAAGGTCTTGGTCCTGCAAAATAATATTCATTATCAATCAGATAAAATGTGATTCCATCCACTTTTTTTGTAAAAATTCCTGCATACTGTTTACGCCAGGACAAATCCACATAAAAATTGGTTAGAAATGTGATTCCATTCAGTCTTTCTTCCGGAATACAAAGATATTTTGGAATCATTACCCTAATATCATATGTTTCTTTGTCAAAACACTTAGGAAGTGATCCCACCACATCCGCAAGTCCTCCGGTTTTTATAAATGGTGTTGCCTCCGACGCCACAAATAATACTTTTTTCATCCTGCTCCTCCTGCTTTTGTCTGTTTTTCCATACAGTCTTTATTATCATAGCACAGATTTTTCTACAAGAAAAGCATCAATCCCTATCTATTTTTGTATTCCAGACGTATTTTATCCGCTATCAGGGCAACAAATTCTGAATTGGTTGGTTTTCCCTTTCCCGTATTTATAGTATAACCAAACAACTCGTCAATAGTATCCATTTTTCCACGACTCCATGCAACTTCAATAGCATGACGAATGGCACGTTCCACGCGGCTGGATGTGGTCTGATATTTTTTCGCAATGGTAGGATACAGAATTTTGGTAATGGAGTTTAACATGTCCATATCTTCCACGGACATCATAATAGCATCTCTTAAATACTGATATCCTTTAATATGAGCAGGTACACCAATCTCGTGAATGATATTGGTAACATCTGCTTCCAGGTTCCTTTCCTTTACTTCGCTTACCTTCTCCATTGGTATGTATTTTTCCGCAGTTCTGTGGCTTGCCTTCTTATCTCTGGTTCTTTTAATACGATTAATAATTACCTCATTATCAAAAGGCTTCATAATATAATAATTTGCTCCCATCTCAAAAGCATCTTCCGTAATGCTTTCCTGACCGATGGCAGAAATCATAATAAATGCCGGCTGTTTTTTTATGGTGGCATCTCTTTTGACCTTATTCATCACGCAAAGTCCGTCCATTTTTGGCATAACAATATCTAAAAGCACAACATCCGGCTCTTTCTCCTTAATTATTCCATAAGCTTCTTCTCCGTTTCTTGCTTTTCCTACAACATTCAACTCATCATCACTTTTGATAATTTCCTCCAATAAATCCAATAATATTTCATTATCATCAGCAATTGCCACATTTAATTTTTCCATAGGCATCCTCCAATCACTTATATTTCCTTTTTTTCTGTTGTTATTATATAAGCATATTTTATCAGAATCAATCATTACTTTTCGCACAATTCGACATTTCTCATTTTTCGTTTTTTTCTTTTCTTTTGCGATAATAAATTTCTCTCCATTTTGTCGAATTTTGTCGAACATCTATGCAAATTAATCATAAAATGCACGAAAAGATAACTCTCACCCAAAGAGTTATCTTTTCCATAGCTTTTTCTATTCTACTTTGAATACACGAATTACTTCTTCCAGTTCTGCCGCATTCTTGCCCAGCTTATTTGCTGTAGTATTCAGTGTTTCTACTGCTCCAAGCTGTCTGTTGGATGTATTGGCAAGGTCTGTCATGGTTGCAGCAACTTCTTCGGATGCTGCTGAAATATTCTGGATTGCGTAGAGTGTATCTTCTTTTACACCTTCAATTCCCACAATGCCGGAGATAATGCTTTCCAGATTGTTGTTCAAGTCTTCTACATGATTGTTAATATCATTAAATGCCGTTACTGTAGTTTCCAAAGCTTTTTCTTGCAACTGTACAATTCCCTGTGCATTTTCTACGGTATTTACAGTAACCTCTGTCTGGTTCTGAATATTAGAAATAATGGTACTGATTTCTGCCGCTGCTTCTGTTGTCTGCATTGCCAGTTTACGTATTTCATCTGCCACTACCGCAAATCCTTTTCCTGCCTCGCCTGCTCTTGCTGCCTCAATAGAAGCATTCAGTGAAAGAAGATTTGTCTGGTCTGCCACATCGTTGATGGTATTAATAATATTTCCAATGGTGTTGGACTGTTCTGAAAGCTGCACAATATTTTCCATAATATCATTCATACTTTCTGTAGTATCTTTTACCTTTTCATCCAGTTCCTTCACTATATTATGCCCACTGACAACAATGTTTTTTGTATTGTTTGCAGTATCTTTAATTTTGTCTGCATTACCAGATACCTGATTAATCTTATCTGATAGCTCGCTCATTTTCATCAGACACATTTCAGAATCTTCTGACTGCTGTACAATCCCCACTTCCACTTCTTTGATTGCCTTTGTGATGCCCTGTGTTGCCGTTAACACAATTTCAGAATTTTCTGTCACTTCGTTAGCGGCACTTGCTACTGTGGTACCGGTTCCTGCAACTTTCCGGATAAGATTCTTCATATTATCCAGCATACTGGTAATACCTGAAATCAGATTCTTAAATTCATCTTTACGTTTTGACTTAAAGGATACTGTCAGGTCACCTTTAGATACTTTGCCAAGTACACCATTAATTCCTGAAATCGCATTACTGATACCGGATGCAATTACAGTACCGGTTACAATCGCTATAACACATGCAAACACTACGATTGCGGTTGTAATATTTCTAAGATTATAACTCTGTGCCAGAATCACTTCCTGAGGTATCATGGAACAGGTCATGGAATTGTATCCTTCCACCTTGGCATATGTAAACAAATAATCCTGACCATTATATGTAACCATCTGGTTTCCTCTTACTTCTTCACTGCTTAAAGCATTTTGATAAAATTCTGTGGCTGCAAAACTGAAACCATCTTCATATACACCGGAATGAATTTCCTTTCCGTCATCTGTTACAAAACCAACAACGCTGCCATCGCCCACTTCTGTTTCTTCCAACATTTCCACAATAAAATCTTTGGATATATCATAAATAATAAATCCTGCTTTTTTATTTCCCGTATCCATCAGGTTTCGAACAATAGAAATAGCATAATCCGATTTAATATCTCCAAGTTTTTCATCAATAAACGGATGATAACCCAGCCACACTTCCGGATTTCTGCTGTCAGCCAATGCTTTGTATTCTGCTGATTCCAAAAATTCATCGTAACATCCCGGCATTAAATCTTCTTTTCGGAAAGAGTTAATATTTTCTCCATAATTGCCAATGATGTATACCCCTGCTACCATCTGATCCAAAACTGCTGCGGAATATACTTCATTGTAACATTCTGCCTGCATTAACACTTCATTGACACTGTCATCTTTGTAGGATCCTGAATAATAGTTGGTAATGGTTTCTGTCGCATCCAGCTGCAATGACTTAGATGAAATAGTGTGAAAACCAAGTTCAAAGTAATCCGCCACGGTTGTCATAGTAGACAAAGCTGAATCTTTATAATTGCTTTTAAATCCATTAGCTGATATTGTATAAGATATTATACCCAAAACAATAATCAATACTACCGGGACTAAAAAGGAAGCAATCATTTTACTGCGAATACTCATAAGCATACTTACTTTATCGCCGGTTTGTTCTTTTGCTTTTTTCTTTATATTTTTTTCCAAATTATTCATTTTGCTCATATCCCTGTTCTCCTTTACTTTATTCTAAGCCGCCCATGGACACCCACTGAGAAACAGCATAATCTGCAATCTTATTGTAATCATTTTCATCCCATACCGGTTTTGCCAGATAATTCTGTAAAATGTATATTCCTACGGTATTTCCACCCCAGTTAGATGGTGCACCATTGTATGGATTGGATATGGTACCACCCATATTTACATATTTAATGATAGAATTTCCTAATGCGTTGGACACTGTGGTTGTCTCCGGATCTGCATTATACGGAATGAACTGGAACACTTCTGTAATGTATTTCATACCTGTTTCCGAGGTATTAAGCCACACCAAGAAATCCTGTGCTACTTTTTTATGCTCCTCATCATTTTTATTATTAATTACATAATACATGGAAGCAAATACCGGAATGGTACTATTCATCTCTGCCGCTGTCAGACCTTCCACATGTATATCTTCGTCTGAAACAGGAAGCTTCACAGGTAAAAATGTAAGCCGTTCTGCCACTGCACTGTCAACTTCTGCAATACTGGAAGCTGTCCAGTTACCATTTTTAAAGAAGAGCGCCTTACCTTGTGCAAATTTCTTAATCGCCGCATCATAACTGTTGGTGCTTGAGTTAATCATGTCAGCTGAACGTGTTAAATGTCCACCATCACCTGCTGCATATGTAGTCTTCAAATCCAATGCTTTAGCATATGCCACAAATGCATTTTTCAGGTTCTTTACCTGCTCTGTTGTAGCATTCTGAGCCTGACTTACATTTGCAACTCCACTACACACTGCCACGTTTAACATATGATCTCCATAAGTCCAGGAATCGCTTCCTGCTACAGCAAAAACACCAGTTAACTTAGATGCCAGTCCTGTTTTGCCACCAACGTTATAAGTGTTTCCATTTAAAGTGACCGGACCACCTACACCAGTATCAATCATGTTACCAAGAACTCTGATGCAGTTTTCCCATTCTGCATAACTGCAAAGACGAAGGTCTTCTAAAACTTTGTCTTTGTTTCCTGCTCCGAAAATATCGGAAATCATCTGTGTATCTACCATATAACCATAGCCCTCAATATTATATGGCACACCATAATTGGTTCCATCTTCTGTGGTAAGACGTAACTCTTCCGGTATATTATCCGCTAAATCTTTAAACTCTGTAGTCAATCCCTCTGCCTTGGAATAATCCATTACATAGTCATAACTTTCCCATTCTTCCAGCTCCGCTACCGACTGCACTGTATAGATATCAGGTTTTACTTTTTCATTCATCAAGGACCGAAGGGCTTTCATATGATCTTCCCCTGCCTGGGTGTTAAAGAGTTTTACTTTCACACCGCTTTCTTTTTCATAATCTGCCACCAGTTCTTCTAAAGAATCTGATATTTCTCCTTTAGAATTAAAAATATACAATTCCATTTCTTCTGTTTTTTGCGTTTCCTCTGTCTGTTTCGTACTTCCACAACCCGACAATGCAAAAATCCCCAAAGCTATACATAATACTGCTACTATTTTTCGTTTCATCGCACTTCATCCCTTTCCCCAATATTACTCTATATACGTATATAATACACTTTACTACACTTTTGTTCAATACGCAAGTTTTTCAGTTGTTTTCTCCTCTTTTTTTATGCATTTTATCTAAGTTAGCAACCACCACTTCAAGTGGTGGTTTATTATTAGCCCTCCAAAGGGCTATGTTACTGCTCGCCCCAAAGGGCGGTATCGCAAGCACTTTTACTGGTCCGCTATAAAGCGGTACTTCTTGAATCTTCTTTTCTCGAC
>JAFQUB010000012.1 GCA_017408735.1 Lachnospiraceae bacterium | reverse complement strand
GGATTGGTGCGTGTTCGTTTTGCCAATTTTGACACTTCCTTTCTAAAAATGGGTATAAAAAAACTGCTGTAAAATGTTCGATGTTTTACAACAGTTGGTTTCAATGTTTATTTAGTTTTGGATAGAATTATCCAAGCAGAATTTTATCAAAATGACTGGAAAAGGTCAAGGAGAATTGGAGAAAAACAGTAGAAAAATAAAAGAGGGTTAGGGATACTTCCCTGTGGAAATTTATGCGGAGCAGACGGTAGGCTGTGAATGGGAAATTTCGCCTGTGTCATGACACAGGCAGTGCTTGCTATGAAAGTTATTCGACATTCCCGGAGGGTATGTCGGTAAAAGTATTACAGTCGTTGTATAGTATGCTGTTCAGACGTGTGTGTGTTACAGCTCTATATAGTTATAAATATTGCTATTGTTCGGATGTCCGTATATAATTATATAGGGTTATAAATTGAAGGGATGGAAGAAAGATGGAATATATGTCAGCACCTGAAGCAGCTAAAAAATGGGGAATATCAGAGAGACGAGTACAGATACTTTGTAGTCAAGGCCGTGTGCCAGGCGTTTCAAAACTTGGATATATGTGGTTAATACCTCAGAATGCTGAAAAGCCTATTGATAAACGGAGGAAGGAAAAATGAGCAACCCACTTGAAGTTTTTTATATTGAAGATGATGTGAGCATAGCACAGGCTGTCAAAGAATACTTTGAACAGTTAAATTATAAAGTTACGGTTTTTCCGATGATTGAAGAAGCGAAAAAGGCAATGCTTAAGTTTACTCCTGCGATTGTTTTAATTGACTGGAATATGCCAGATGGACAGGGAGATGATTTGTGTCGGTGGATACGTTCCAAGTGGGAAGACCTACCTATTATCTTTTTGACTGCCCGTTCAGACAATCATTATGTTGTTTCCGGTTTTCAAAACGGAGCAGACGATTATGTGGTTAAGCCGTTTTCGTTGGAAGTTTTACATTCCCGTATTCTTGCAATTCTGCGGAGGTCTACAAAGAAAGAAGAACATAGATTGTTTTGTGATGAGATCACTTTGGATAAAGAAAAAATATCGGTATTTCATAATCAGGAAGAAGTGGTGTTGAGTTCTCCGGAGTATCAATTGCTCTTGACTCTTATTGAGAATAAGGGGAAAACGATAACAAGAAAGCAACTACTGGAACAAATATGGGATAATACCGGAAACTATGTAAATGACAACACATTGACCGTTACTATGAAACGATTAAGAGAAAAGTTGCACAATCCGACCTGTATAAAAACCATACGTAGTTTTGGCTATCGAATGGAGGATACCGTATGACACAGACCAGTAAAAGTAGAATTAAATTGTTAATACCAATCTTAATATGTCTTATTGGTATGGTTGGCATATTGGTTTATGGGATAAATCATTATCGGCAGCTAGCCTTTCAGCACATTTCAAATCTGTGTCAGACAATTATCGAATTGCATCCGGAAGCAGAAGAGGAAGTGCTTTCGTCTTTAAAGGAATATTTGGAAGGTGCTAATCAAGGAGAACAGGGAAAAGAATTTCTCTTACAGTACGGTTACAGTACCAGTGATTTTGACGGTGGTTTTCAGTCTGGGTTTATTTTTCTTACTCTTATGGTGTTCTTTCTGATAGTAGTAAGTTTCTTGATTTTTTACTGGCACACAGATAGATATAACAGTAGAAGGATTGAGGAATTAAAGGACTATCTGGAATACGTGAATATCGGTAAATTTGATAGGATTATTCAGTCAAAGGAAGATGCCTTTTCACATTTGGAAGATGAAATCTATAAGACAGTAACTACGCTTCGACAAACAAGAGACACAGCAGTGAAGACAAAAGAAAATTATGCTGATAATCTGGCTAATATTGCTCATCAGTTAAAGACCAAAATAACCACCTTATCGCTTGCATTGCAGCTTTCGAAGAAATCAGATTCTGCAATGTATGTACAGCAGATGGAAAGTCAGTTGGAAAGCCTTACTTGGTTGGAGGAGGCTCTATTAACCCTTTCTAAGATTGACGCAGGTGTATTACAGTTGGAATACTCCAAAGTGGATATCTATACTGCATTAACTCTTGCTGCAGAAAATTTAAATGAACTGTTAGTAGAAAGTGCAGTTACAGTGGAAATTCCAGATAAAGGCTGTATTGAAATAAATGGTGATATGGAGTGGACGATGGAGGCTTTCATCAATGTAATCAAAAATTGTATTGAACATTCTGCTCCCGGAAGTGTCATACATTGTGACTATTCTGCGAATCCTCTTTATACGGAAATCCAGATATGGGATGAAGGAAAAGGCTTTAAGGAAGAGGACATTCCGCATCTGTTTGAGCGTTTTTATAAAGGAAAGGAAACAAACGAGAAAGGAATTGGAATAGGATTGTCCCTTGCCCGTTCTATTTTTGAAATGCAGAATGGAAATATTACTGCCCGGAATATGCAAAAGGGTGGAGCTTGTTTTGAAATCAGAGTGTACAGTCACTGAGATGTCACTTTTCCCTGTTATAATGGAATCCAAACTGGGGATTACAGTTTAAAACAGGAAGGAGAATCGTATGGAAATTTTGAAATGCGAAGGAGTCAAAAAGGTTTATGGCTCTAAAGACAATTTAGTAAATGCATTAAATGGTATTGATTTATCCGTAGAAAAGGGAGAGTTTGTTGCGATTATAGGAGCATCCGGTTCCGGTAAATCAACATTACTCCATATTCTTGGAAGCGTGGATAAGCCTACTTCTGGAAAAGTATTAGTGGATGGAGAGGATATTTCGAAGTTAAATCCTACAAAATCAGCTATCTTTCGTCGTAGAAAAGTAGGGCTTGTGTATCAGTTCTATAATTTAATTCCTACTCTGACAGTAAGAAAGAATATTTTAATGCCGCTTCTGTTGGATAAAAGAAAAGTAAATGAAGAGTATTTTGAGCAGGTAGTAAATCAGCTTGGAATTGCGGATAAGTTGGAGGCAATGCCAAGTCAGTTATCCGGTGGACAGCAGCAGAGAGTAGCCATTGCCAGAGCTTTGATTTATCGTCCGGCTATTTTACTTGCAGATGAACCAACCGGAAACTTAGACCAGAAGAATTCCAAAGAAATTATAGAGATGCTGAAAATCTCTAACCGCAACTTAGAGCAGACTATTGTATTGATTACTCATGATGAGAAAATTGCGTTGGAAGCAGACCGCATTATCACGATAGAAGACGGACGTATTGTAAGCGACCAGAAGCGGAGGTAGTGGTCATGTGGAAAGATTATTCATCAAGTTATATAAAAAGCAATAGGGCATCGAGCATATCGGTTATTGCAGCCTCTTTGATTGCTACCTTGTTTTTATCTTTGATATGTACGTTGTTTTTCAATTTCTGGACATATGAAACGGATGGCATCATTGCAGCGGAAGGTAATTGG
>JAFQUB010000025.1 GCA_017408735.1 Lachnospiraceae bacterium | reverse complement strand
TATGAATTATACATATATAGTAGAGTGTAAAGACGGAACGTTATACACAGGATGGACCACGGATCTGGAACGGAGAATGAAAGCGCACAATTCGGGGAAAGGTGCCAAATATACCCGTTCCCGTCTGCCGGTAGTACTTCGTTATTATGAGAGTTTTGAAACAAAACAAGAAGCCATGCGCAGAGAATATGAGATTAAACAGTTAACTCGGAAAGAAAAAAAGAAATTATTGGAAAAAAATAGTTGACAAAAGTCGAACTGTTGCATATAATAAAATAGTAATCATTACTATTATTAATAGCTTTTCTACAGAAGGGTAGGTAGTATATGCAGCAATTAAAGTACAGCAGACAAAGAGAATCAATAAAAAACTTCCTTATGACTAGAAAGGATCATCCCACTGCTGATGTTGTATACACTAATGTAAGGAAAGAGTATCCTAATATTAGTCTTGGAACAGTCTATCGTAATCTGTCACTGCTTTCAGAACGCGGTGAGATTATGAAAATTTCAACCGGAGATGGACCGGACCGTTTTGACGGTAATCCACTCCCACACTATCATTTTATCTGTAAAAAATGCGAAAGTGTGATGGACCTTGAAATGGAGAGCATCGATGAAATTAATGAAAAAGCTAACGCTAACTTTAATGGAATCGTAGAGGGCCATATGGCATATTTTTACGGATGTTGTGAAAATTGTAAACCAAATTAACTTTTATAGTCGAAAGGAGAAGTTTGATATGAAAAAATACGTTTGTCAGGTATGTGGATATGTTCACGAAGGAGATTCAGCACCAGATGCTTGTCCAATCTGTAAAGCTTCCGCAGAAAAGTTTACAGAACAGTCAGCAGAAAGAACATGGGCAGCAGAGCATGTAGTTGGAGTGGCACAGGGTGTTAGTGAAGATATTCTTGCAGATTTAAGAGCTAACTTCGAAGGAGAATGTTCCGAAGTAGGTATGTATCTTGCAATGGCAAGAGTAGCACATAGAGAAGGATACCCTGAAATCGGATTATACTGGGAAAAAGCAGCTTGGGAAGAAGCTGAACATGCAGCAAAATTCGCTGAATTATTAGGTGAAGTAGTAACAGATTCTACAAAGAAAAATCTTGAAATGAGAGTAGACGCTGAAAATGGTGCTACTGCAGGTAAAATGGATTTGGCAAAGAGAGCGAAAGCAGCTAACTTAGATGCAATCCATGACACTGTACATGAAATGGCTAGGGATGAGGCTAGACATGGTAAGGCATTTGAAGGATTATTAAAGAGATACTTTGGTTAAGATGTAAAAGGATTATAATATAATTTCAAAGAAGATAGCTCTTGTTTGGGACTATCTTCTTTTTTTATGACGAGTTATGGTTGTTATTTTGAATGGTTCTGCTTAAAGAAATATGGAACGGATAGGGCATAAAAATGATTTCCTAAGAACACATCTCTATCATATGTACAACTTTCACTACCCGAAGAAAGTGGAATAACTGTTATAACAGGAGAAGATTGTTTATTGTCATTATCCAATACAACTGCATAATGCAAACCGCCATGCTCGCTACCAACATTAAATACAAAATTCAAAGAAACTATATCTCCACGTTTATATTTGGGGATAGAAGTATAATCAAACTTTTCTTGTGTTTTATGATGTCATCATCTGTAATATTTTTCCCCATAAAATCACCTCGTTTTACACAATTATACTAAACAAGTATCTTGATGTCAATTTAATAGTATAAAAGTAAAAAAGTGTAAAGAAGAACGTCCCTTACAACAAATCTGAGCGTATAGGTGGTAAATTTTGCTTCTGCATTGTAATACGCTCATCCGTTACAATATGCTCAATACCACTATGCTCCTTGCTCAAGTAATCTTTTAAGAAGGTAGGAAAAGCCGTAACTTTATCCAATTTTTCCAACGGTACCCAGTGCATAAGTTCTTTATCTCCATAAGCAGTTATGCTATTGCTGTTTAATTCCTTTGTACCTCTTGGTTTCATCATGTAATAAAAACTAAGCTCATGACAATTAAGCCCTTTTAAAGTACCGATATTATTATTAAAGAAATTTTCATGTACCACTGCAAGGTAATCAATTTCATAATGGACACCGGTTTCCTCGTATACCTCTCGAAGAACGGCATCCTCTGCGGTTTCTCCCATGTGAACACCGCCTCCGATGGAGTAATAATAATTATCTCTCTGGTTGCTGGCAAAAAGGGCATAGCCATCTTCTATAATAATTGCAGCCGCCCGATAACGAAACCAGTTATTTGCTTTTGTAAATCCACAATCATACATGCTCTTATCCTCACTTATCATACAAATTTAAAACAAACGTATTATATCATACGGTTTTGTGTGATGAAATAGGTTTTTCAATTTGAACAGATGTTTTTTTGATTGAGTCGAAAAAGACAGAGGATTTACAAATATACCTTATAAATTTGCAGAAAAAAAGAGGAAAATGTAAAAATTGACAAATCTTTCTGCGTGAAGTATAATTTTATAGTACACAAATTCAAACAAGGAAATAAGATATTTTGCTAAAGGGGGATGCGTATGGCAAAGAAAAATGGTGCTCAATCGGTTGAAGTGATTCCGGGAAGAAACATTGTTCTTTCCGCAGGGGTGGGACAAACGAACATTGATGAGTTAAAATGGCTCACAGAAACGGTATTATCCAGTGCGAAAGCATGGAAAAGCTCAGGGTGGGCTTACATAGCAGATTGTTCGCAAATGAGTCCTGTTTCTCCGGCAGAAGGTGGAGAACTGGTTACTATGACAAAGAAATTTGTGGAAGCAGGTTGTAAAGCTTTTGGGTTTGCAGAAGGAAAATCACTTCTATTAAAAGTGCAGGCACAGAAAAATACAGAACGCTCCAAAACAGGAATACCGGAAGGGCATTTTGCAACGGTAGAAGAAGCATTAAATTGGTTAAAAACTGAGATAGGCATTTAATTTATTGGGGATAAATGTAAAAGCGGAAAGCAGTACAAACCAAAAATCAGAAAAGTTCACTTGAGATTTTGATATCTTTAGTGAGCTTTTTTGTGTTTCATGCTTCGCTCCACAGGAGAGAGATATGTGAAGCAAACGCTTAAAAATACCTGCTCTCTAAAATTTTTCCTAGACGATGTCCTGCAAGTTTGCTATCATGTTAAAAGAGATTAACAATGGAAAGGATGAAAACCATGAACTTCACACATTTACACGTGCATACAGAATACAGTCTGTTGGATGGTTCTAATAAAATAAAAGAATTCGTTGCAAGAGTGAAAGAACTGGGCATGAATGCAGCCGCAATTACAGACCATGGTGTTATGTACGGTGTGATTGACTTTTACAGAGCGGCACGTGAAGCGGGCATTAAGCCCATTTTAGGATGCGAAGTTTATGTGGCACCCGGCTCCAGATTTGATAAAGACAATACCCAGTCAGAAGACAGATACTATCATCTTGTGTTATTGGCGGAAAACAACAAGGGATACGAAAATTTAACGAAAATTGTATCCAAAGGTTTTGTGGACGGATTTTACTATAAACCTCGTGTGGATTTGGAAGTGCTGGAAAAGTATCATGAAGGAATTATTGCACTTTCCGCCTGCCTTGCAGGAGAAGTACAGAGAAATCTTGCAAGGGGCAGAGATGAGGAAGCAGAGAAGGCGGCATTGAGATACCGGCAGATTTTTGGAGAAGGAAACTTTTTTTTGGAATTGCAGGATCATGGAATTCCGGAACAGCGTTTCGTAAATCAGAAGCTGTTAGGATTAAGCAAAAAGACAGGAATTGAGTTAGTTGCAACAAACGACGTGCATTATACTTATCGGGAGGATGAAGAACCTCACGATATTTTGTTGTGCCTGCAAACCAACAAAAAGTTAGATGACGAAGACAGAATGCGCTATGAAGGCGGACAGTATTATGTAAAATCCCCGGAAGAAATGGCACAGCTATTTCCATATGCATTAGAAGCTCTGGAAAATACCTACAAAATTTCTGAACGTTGTAATGTGGAAATTGAATTTGGTGTGCGTAAATTGCCAAAATACGATGTGCCGGATGCTATGACATCTCAGGAGTACCTGCGAAAATTGTGCTTCGAAGGATTAAATCGGAGATATCCCGAAGATGCAGGAGAAATTGCAAAAAAATTAGAGTATGAATTGAATGTAATCGAAGGCATGGGCTTTGTGGATTACTTCCTTATTGTATGGGATTTTATTAATTATGCCAGAAAACATGACATTATGGTAGGGCCGGGACGAGGTTCTGCAGCGGGAAGTATTGTGTCTTATTGTCTTGGAATTACCAATATCGACCCGATAAAGTATAGCTTGCTGTTTGAGCGTTTTCTGAATCCGGAGCGTGTATCCATGCCCGATATTGATATTGATTTCTGTTTCGAGCGAAGACAGGAAGTAATCGATTATGTAGTGGAAAAGTACGGAAAAGACCGGGTGGTACAGATTGTTACCTTTGGTACCATGGCGGCAAAAGGTGTCATACGTGATGTGGGGCGTGTACTGGATTATCCATATGCCTACGTAGACAGCATTGCAAAAATGATTCCAAACGAATTAAATATAACCATTGATTTGGCATTACAGAAAAATCCGGAATTGCGGAAATTATATGAATCCGACCCACAGGTAACCCGTCTGATTGATATGTCAAAACGTTTGGAGGGACTTCCACGCCATACTTCCATGCATGCGGCAGGTGTGGTAATCAGTCAGAAATCCATTGATGAGTATGTGCCATTATCCAGAGCTTCTGATGGTACCATTACAACCCAGTTTACCATGACCACCATCGAAGAATTAGGTCTGTTAAAAATGGACTTTTTGGGTTTGCGTACATTAACGGTAATCCAGAATGCAGTCCGCCTTGTGAAAAAAAGCTTCGGAATAGATATTGATATCGACCATATAGATTTTAACGATAAAAGAGTATTAGAGTCTATTGGAAGCGGAAAAACAGAGGGTGTATTCCAGCTGGAAAGCGGCGGTATGAAAGGCTTTATGAAGGAATTGAAGCCTCAGAGTCTGGAAGACATTATCGCTGGTATTTCTTTGTATCGTCCGGGACCAATGGATTTCATTCCAAAGTATATCCGTGGAAAAAATGACATATCAGCCATTACTTACGATTGTCCTCAGTTAGAGCCGATTCTGGCACCTACCTACGGCTGTATTGTATATCAGGAACAGGTTATGCAGATTGTAAGAGATTTGGCAGGATATACCTTAGGACGAAGCGATTTGGTACGCCGTGCCATGTCAAAGAAGAAGGCTTCCGTTATGGAAAAGGAACGCCAGAACTTTGTATATGGAAACGAAGAAGAAGGTGTAAAAGGTTGTATTGCCAATGGAATTGATGAAAAGACAGCCAACAGAATTTATGATGAAATGATAGATTTTGCAAAATATGCCTTCAATAAGTCCCATGCGGCAGCTTATGCAGTAGTTTCGTACCAGACGGCATTTTTGAAATATTATTATCCGGTAGAATACATGGCAGCACTGATGACCTCCGTTATCGATAATCCGGGCAAGGTGTCAGAATATATTGTGACTTGTCGTAATATGGGAATTGAAATATTGCCGCCGGATATCAACGAAGGAAGCTACGATTTCTCCGTTTCCGGTAATTCTATTCGCTTTGGATTGTCTGCCATCAAAGGTGTGGGGATGCCGGTAATTAAAGAAATAGAAGAAATTCGTTCCGGACTGGATACAAAGAAATTTGCCACACTTCAAGATTTTATTGAAAAGATGGCGCCAAGAGGAACGGTCAATAAACGCGTGGTGGAAAACTTTATCAAAGCCGGTGTTTTTGACAGTTTAGGACACAACCGAAGACAATGTCTTCTTATTTATAATAAACTGATGGACGCAGCAAACAATGGAAAGAAAAACGACATTGCCGGACAGATATCCCTGTTTGACTGGGCGCCGGAAGAAGAAAAGGAAAGCTACAAGATAACCATGCCGGATGTGCCGGAATTTGAAAAAGAAATTATGCTTGCTTTTGAAAAAGAAGTCCTTGGAATTTACATCAGCGGTCATCCATTGGAAAATTATATGGATGTTATGAAGAAAAATACCACAAATACCACCAGGGATTTTCTGTTAAACGATGAAACAAATGAGCCGGCAGTGACAGAAGGAGCAACTGCAATCCTTGGAGGAATGATTACGGCTAAAAATATTAAGCATACAAAAAACAACCAGACCATGGCATTTCTAACCTTAGAAGATATGGTGGGCGCTGTGGAAGTTGTGGTATTCCCGAGAGATTATGAGAGAAATGCAAGACTGCTGGTGGAAGATAATAAAGTCTTTATTCGAGGCAGGGTAAATGTGGAAGAAGAACGTGGTGCCAAGTTAATTTGCGAAAAAATGATTGGTTTTGAGGAAATCCCGAAAGAATTGTGGATAAAGTTTGACAATAAAGAAAGTTTTGGGGAAAAAGAGCAGGAATTGTATGAAGCGATAAAAACCTCGGATGGCAATGACAGTGTTGTTATTTACGTGGAGGATATTAAGGCAATCAAACGTCTGCCACCTAACAAAAATGTATTGGCAAATGAAACCCTGGCAGAGCAATTGACACAGCAGTTTGGCGAAGGTACAGTAAAAATTGTTCAAAAAAGTATCGGAAAACTTTTGTAATGAAAGGTGAAAAGAATGATTACTAGCGCTTCTAACGGAAAAATTAAAACAATTCAGAATCTTAGAAAAAAAGCGAAATATAGAAAAGAAGAAAAACTCTTTATAATAGAAGGAACACGTTTATTTCAGGAAACACCAAAGGAGCTTTTAAGAGAAGTATATGTGGCGGAAAGTGCCGAAAATTCGCTGAAAAATGAATTAATTGACGTGAAATATGAGGTGGTATCTGACAATATTTTTGCATCCATTTGTGATACCCAGACACCTCAGGGAATTCTTGCAGTGGTAAAACAGCCAATGCATTCTCTGGAAAATATTCTTACAAAAGAGAATCCCTTACTTCTTATATTAGAAGATTTACAGGATCCGGGGAATTTAGGGACAATTATGAGGACGGCAGAGGGGGCAGGTGTGACAGGAATCATCATGTCAAAAGGATGTGTGGATATTTATAACCCAAAAGTAGTCCGTTCCACCATGGGTTCCATTTATCGAATGCCGTTTATATATTTGGAGAATGAAGAAGAATTTGCCGGAATTTTCAGACAACTAAAGGAAAAGAATGTGGTGACTTATGGAGCTGCATTAATGGAATCCAAAGATTATGATAAATATTCTTATCAGGAAGGAACTGCATTTGTCATTGGGAATGAAGGAAACGGGTTGTCAAAAAATGCACTTACTCTTTGCGAAAAGTATGTAAAAATTCCCATGTGCGGGCAGTTAGAATCCCTAAATGCGGCGGTTGCATCATCAATTTTGATGTATGAAGCATTTCGCCAGCGACGTTTGGAAACCCTATAAATTCAGTAAAAATGAAGTAAAACCAAATAAAAACGAAAGAAATTCTTAAAATAATCCATATTTGTGAACATTCCACGAAAGAAAAAGAACAGATGTTCGATTAATTGGCACATTGTACTAAAATTGCACCTGAAATTTTGGCACTATTCCATATTGAAACTGGATTTTTCTTTTGATGATTAGAAAAAAACACATAAAAATGGGCTATTTTTACGTTCTTTCGTCAACTTGACAATAAAACCTGCCTCTGTTAGAATTTCGTTTGTAACAATTCGTGACAAAAATTTAACTTTTTGTAACAAAATTGGTATAATTGAAGAATTGATTGAAAAATCTACTACCAAGTTCAATTATAACGAAGCAGGAGGCTATGATGAGAGTAGGACACAGAAAACTGCTCATGATGATGTCAAGTGCATCAGCATTTATGTTTCTTACAGCGTTTGCAGGAGTTGCTACAAATACAGAAAATGTAGTTGCACAGGTAGAAGTTCCGGCAATAACAGTTGAAGCATCACAGGAAGAAACAGACAAAGCAGTAACAGAAACAGTAACAGTAACAAAAGCGCCGGTAGAGGTAACAGAGAATACGGTTCTAGAGCAAGCAGGAGATTCAGTTGAATGGGAAACATTGGTTTTAGCAAATGTAGAGGAATCCCTTAACATTCGTGCAGAAGCCAGTGAAGAGTCAGATGTAGTTGGAAAATTATATGCAGGCTGTAAAGGTTCCCTTCTGGAAAAGAAAGATGGCTGGACAAAAATTTCATCCGGAGAAGTAGTTGGTTATGTTAAGGATGAGTATATTGTATACGGCGATTTGGCGAAAGAGTTGGCAGACACAAAAGGAAATCTGATTGTGGTTGTAAAAACAGAAACTCTAAGAGTCAGAGAAGAGGCAAAAGAAGATGCAGCAGTCCTTGGACTTGTGGCAGCAGAAGACAACTTAGTAGTTGCTGACAAGGAAGTTAAGGATGGCTGGATAAAAGTTGATTATGATGATGCACAAGGGTATGTATCCCTTGATTATGTAGAAGTTAAATATTCTTTTGGTTCAGCAGTTACCATTGAAGAAGAAATGGCTGCACAGGCTGCAATAAAAGCAGAGGCAGAAAAGGGAGGAGCAACGAAAGGAGCGGCAACTTCACTTTCTAGTGATGATGTATCACTTTTAGCAGCAATGATTCAGTGTGAAGCAGGAAACGAAAGTTTTGAAGGTAAAGTGGCAGTTGGTAATGTCATTTTAAATCGTGTAAACAGTGGTGGATATCCAAACTCTATATACGGAGTTATCACCGCACCGGGACAATTCCCACCGGCAACCAACGGAAAATTAACCAGTGTGTTGGCAAGCGGAATTAAGAGTGATTGCATCAAGGCAGCGCAGACAGCGATGTCAGGAGTAAATTACATCGGAAGTGCAACCCATTTCCGTTCTGTATCCTCAGGATATTCAGGAACAGTAATTGGTAATCACGTATTTTGGTAGATGAAAAAAATGAATTGTTATATTTGGGAGCAGAGATGCTCCCATTTTTTATTGTGTGAGGTTTGGATTAGCGTGGTGGAGGACGGTACGCTCATGCCAAGAACAAATGCTTCCCGCAAAGGCAGATGGTATGTTTACAGCCTTTGCGGGAAGCATTTGTTCTTGGCATGAGCTGTGCACGGCAGCCACTACGTTAATACAAACTTGAGGACAATAAATAATGGCTCGCAGGTGAATTTTGATGAATTTCGGGAAGTTGCGGCTACTTCCTTCCAGGTTGAATTTAAGAAATTTTATATGTGGACTTAACCAGTCACAGCCCCCACCGTCATAAATATAAACCCTTTCAGAGCTGTTCCGGTCTGCTCTGAAAGGGTTTATATTTATGACGGTGGGGGCGTCCTGCTAACCACCCCTAAAATTTCTCCTAAAAGAAACATATTGTTTGTATATGGAAAATATAGTATAATAATAAAGCATGCGACAAAAAATGCGTTGCATGACGTACAAAAAAGAGGAGGGGAAAGGATGGAAATACAGACGATTGTATGGTTAGTGATTTTTTTACTGATGGTAGTGATTGAGATTTGTACCATGGGACTTACTACCATATGGTTTGCCGGTGGAGCGGTAGTGTCATTTTTTCTTGCATTATTTGGTGTTCCGGTGGAAGTGCAGATTGTGGTATTCCTGGTGGTGTCATTCTTGTTATTGTTTATCACCAGACCGATTGCAAAGAAGCATCTGAATCTCAAGAGAACGAAAACCAATATAGATGAATTGGCAGGAAAGCATGCCGTAGTTACAGAAGAGATTGATAACTTAAAAGGCACAGGGCAGATTATTCTGAATGGAATTGAATGGACTGCACGAAGTGAAGATGATGAAATTATTCCGGTCGATACAGAAGTAGAGGTAGTGGAAATCAAAGGTGTAAAAGCCTTTGTCAGACGAAAGAACGCATAAGAGAGAGGAGAAAAGAAACGTGTTTTATGTATTATCTATATTTTTAGTTATTGTATTAATTATAATTGTAGCAAATGTAAAAGTTGTACCTCAGGCAGAGGCATATATTTTGGAACGTCTTGGAGGATATCAGTCAACCTGGTCTGTAGGACTTCATGTAAAGGTCCCATTTATTGACCGAATTGCAAAAAAAGTTCCTTTGAAAGAACAGGTAGTGGATTTCCCACCACAGCCGGTTATCACAAAAGATAATGCAACAATTCAGATTGATACCGTAGTATTTTTCCAGATTACAGATCCAAAACTATTTACTTATGGTGTAGAAAATCCAATTATGGCAATTGAGAACTTAACAGCAACTACCCTTCGTAATATCATCGGTGATTTGGAACTTGATGAAACATTGACTTCCAGAGAAACTATTAACACAAAGATGCGTGCATCCTTAGACGTGGCAACAGACCCATGGGGAATTAAAGTAAACCGTGTGGAATTAAAGAACATTATCCCACCAGCAACGATTAAGGAAGCCATGGAAAAACAGATGAAAGCTGACCGTGAACGTAGAGAATCCATTCTTCGTGCAGAAGGTGAAAAGAAATCTACTATTCTTGTGGCAGAAGGTAAGAAACAGTCTGCAATCTTAGAAGCAGAAGCAGAAAAACAGGCAGCAATTCTTCGTGCAGAAGCTAAGAAAGAAGCTATGATTCGTGAAGCAGAAGGTCAGGCAGAAGCAATCTTAAAAGTGCAGCAGGCAAACGCAGACGGTATCCGTTTCGTAAGAGAAGCAGCACCGGATGAAGCTGTATTAAAAATCAAGAGCTTAGAAGCTTTCGCAAAAGCAGCAGATGGTCAGGCAACAAAGATTATTATTCCATCCGAAATTCAGGGACTTGCAGGACTTGCAAAATCCGTAGTTGAAATAGCAGATAAATAAAAGCAAAACAGTCATCATTTTGATGGCTGTTTTTTGTGGAATACTTGTAAAATTCGGGTAAAATGTATATAATCTAGAATAATGGGGTGATAAAATGGAAATGTCATTGGACCTTACAAAAGAGTATGCGCTTGTCCTAGAGGGTGGCGGTGCGAAAGGTGCATATCAGATTGGTGCATGGCGGGCTTTGAAAGAAGCCGGAGTAAAGATTTGTGCACTGGCAGGAAGCTCTGTGGGAGCGTTGAATGCCGCGTTGATTTGCATGGGTGATTTAGAAGCAGCAGAAAATATTTGGAAAAATATCAGCAATTCCCAGGTGATGGAAGTAGACGAGGAAAAAATGGCACAGCTTTTTGGTGGCAATGCAAAGTTGTCTGACTGGGTGCAGGCGGTAGTTAAATACACGTCCGATGGCGGTGCAGACATTACACCTTTGAAGGAGCTGATAGCGGGAGCTATTGATGAACAGCGAATAAAGACAGGAGAAATCATGTTTTATCTCCATACCTTTTCGCTGAGTGAAATGAAAGAACTGGACATTGACGTAAAAGAGATAGAAGACGGACTGTTGCCGGATTTTCTGTTGGCAAGTGCTTATCTTCCGGTTTTTAAACGCGAAAAACTTCATGGAAAAAGCTATATGGACCCGGGAATCATTAACAATGTTCCTTTGGATTCCCTCATCAAACGTGATTATAAAAATATTATTGTACTTCGGATTTTCGGCATTGGAAGAAATAAACCGATAGAAATACCGGAAGATGTGAATATATATAGCGTAGAGCCAAGAGTGAATTTGGGAAATATACTAAATTTTGATGCAAAAAAGAGTAGTAACAATATGAAAATCGGGTACTTTGATACTCAGAGAATGTTGTATCAATTATCCGGCAAAATATATTATATTGATGAATCTCAAAAAGAGTGTTATTATGTAAGACAGCTTACAAATATAGACGAAACGGTAATGGAATTTGTAAACAGCATATATGCGCCCAAAAGTACAAAGCCAACTTACCGTGCTTATGTGGAGGATACCTTAGGTATCATTGCAGAAGTATTAAAATTAAGAAAATATGATTATAGAACATTATACCTTTCCATTTTAGAGGCTACGGCAAAGCTTTTTAAAGTGCCAAAGTATTCGATTTATACAGTAGAAGAACTGATAGACTCTATTGGAGAAAAAGAAGAAAGGGAAGGACTTCCGGCATTTGTTTATGTGATTTTAAATAAACTCCCGGAAAAAACAGTAGAAGAAGAACCAGACGCTTAGGAGGAAGAAAAATGAATTTAAAAGGACGCAATTTTTTAACACTGAAGGATTTTACACCGGAAGAAATCATGTATCTTATTGATTTGGCAGCAGAACTGAAAGCAAAGAAGAAAAAAGGTATTTTAGGAAATAGCCTGAAAGGCAAAAACATTGCTTTGATTTTTGAAAAGCCATCTACAAGAACTCGTTGTGCTTTTACAGTAGCTTGTAATGACGAAGGTGGTTTTCCGGAATATCTGGGCAAAAACGACATTCAGTTAGGACATAAGGAAAGCGTGGAAGACACAGCAAGAGTATTGGGACGCATGTTTGATGGAATTGAATTCCGTGGATTTAAGCACAGCACCGTGGAAAAATTAGCAGAATACAGCGGTGTACCTGTTTGGAACGGTCTGACAGACGATTACCATCCAACACAGATTTTGGCGGACTTTTTAACAGTGAAAGAACATTTCGGATATTTAAAAGGAATTCATTTTGTGTACCTTGGCGATGGACGTAACAACATGGCAAACTCTTTAATGATTGGTTCCGGAAAGTTGGGACTTCATTTCACTATTGTTGCACCGAAAGAATTATGGCCACAGGAAGATTTAGTGGAACTGACTAAGGGATATGCAAAAGAATCCGGCGGAAGCATCACAATCACAGATTCTTTGGACGGTGTGAAAGATGCAGACGTGCTTTACACAGACGTATGGGCATCTATGGGTGAAGAAGACAAGGCGGCAGAAAGAATTGAAATGTTAAAGGATTATCAGATAAATACAGAACTGATGAACCGTACCGGAAAAGACACTACAGTATTTTTACACTGTCTGCCGGCAGTAAAAGGAAACGAAGTGACAGAAGAAGTGTTTGAATCTTCTAAGTCACTGGTATTTGATGAAGCAGAAAACCGTATGCATACCATTAAGGCTGTTATGGTAGCAACTCTTGGTGAGGCTAATGAATAAACTTACGGACAAAGATATTAATACCATCGATTGTGTCAATCTGGGAGTGGGAATCCTGATTATCTTGTCAGCCCTGTTTGCCTTTTGGAACGGCGAATTAAAGCCCTTTATGTTTCCAGTAATTTTTTTGCTGGCCGCATTTATGAATTGTATGTGGGGTGTGAAAAGAGCAGGAAAAAATAAAGTGGCTGCAGTTTGCTTTTTTGGCATTGGAATCACATTGTTTCTAATTGCAGTGGCATTGGTCATTTAGAAAAGAAAAGGAGCTTCTGTGGAACGAAAATGGAAATACCGGATATTTTAAATGAAGATGAAATCAGAAACAATCTGAAAACAGAATGGAATGGAAGAGAAATCCATTATTATAGAGAAACAGACTCTACCAATATCAGGGCGAAAGAATTGGCAAAGGCAGGAGCATCCCATGGCGCTTTAATAGTGGCAGAAGCGCAGACACAGGGCAGGGGCAGACTGGGCAGAGTATGGGAATCTCCAAAAGGCGAGGCAGTTTATATGACAACACTGCTAAAACCTCAGATACAGCCCATAGAGGCCTCTATGCTGACCTTGGTAATGGCACTGAGCCTTGCAAGAACTTTTCAGGAATTGTATGGTTTAGAAGCAGGTGAGCATGGGATTCAGATTAAATGGCCCAATGATATTGTATTACAGAAAAAGAAGATTACCGGTATTCTTACAGAAATGAGTGCCGATATAGACAGAATTCATTATGTAATCATTGGCACCGGCATAAATGTGAACAATAGAAAAATACAGGAGGAATTGCAGGAAAAGGCAACCTCCCTTTTTCTTGGTACAGGGAAAAAATTAAAGCGTTCTCAGGTGATAGGAAAGGCAATGGAATATTTTGAGCAGGATTATCAGAAGTTTATGGAAAGTCATGATTTAAAATTTTTAAAAGAAGATTATGAGAATTTTCTGGTAAACAAAGACGTTCAGGTACGCGTATTGGACCCGAAAGGTGAATATAACGGTATTGCCCGCGGAATCAATGATAAAGGCGAATTATTAATAGAAAAGGACGGCAGAATCATTACTGTGTATGCAGGAGAAGTATCTGTTAGAGGAATGTATGGATATGTATAAAGAAGAAAATGTATTGTGTGCAGCCAGCACATATGAACAGAAATTTTACTTTAATAGTGCAAGATTTGGAGCGCTTCCGGAAGGGATTCGGGAGGAATTACAAATTATGTCTGTGTTGTTTACTGAGGAAGTAGGAGGAATCTTCAGTCTTGTATTTGATGATGAAGGAAATCTTACCATGGAAACAGAGGCAGACGAGGAAGATATTCTTTATGATGAAATCGGAAGTGCCTTAAAAATAAAACAGCTTCAGGAAACAAAAAAGGAATTATTTGAGTCATTGGAACTTTTTTATAAGACCTTTATACTACATGAAAATATTGCAGAACTGCTTGCCGGGGAGGAAGAATAAATGTTATTAGTAGTAGACATTGGAAATACAAATATTACCTTTGGTGTGTTCAAGAAAGAAGAAGTGGTAGCTACTTTCCGTCTTACAACTAAGATGCCAAGAACTTCCGATGAATACGGAAGCGTTATTTGTAACATGATTGGTTACAACGGTTTGCAGGTAAAAGATATCGATGGAATTATTATTGCTTCTGTAGTGCCAAATATTATGCATTCTTTTAATAATGCCATTGTGAAATATTTTGGACAGCAGCCGTTGATTGTAGGACCGGGTGTAAAAACCGGAATTAAGGTGCTGACAGAAAATCCAAGACAGATTGGGGCAGATAGAATTGTGGATGCTGTGGCGGCTTATACACTATATGGCGGTCCTGTGATTGTACTTGATTTTGGTACAGCTACTACCTATGATTTGGTAACAGCAGATGGAAGTTTTGTGGCAGGAATCACAGCACCGGGGATTCGTACCGCCGGAGAGGCTCTTTGGGAAAAGGCGGCCAAGCTCCCGGAAATTGAAATCTGTAAGCCAAAAACCATTCTTGCCAGAGAAACCATCACCAGCATGCAGGCAGGTTTATTTTATGGACAGATTGGTCAGACAGAGTATATCATCCAAAAGATGAAGGAAGAGTGTGGTTATGAAAATGTAAAGGCAGTAGCAACCGGAGGTCTTGGTAAAATTATTGCACAGGAAACGGAAGCCATTGATATTTACGATTCCATGCTGACCTTGCAGGGATTACGTATCATTTACAATAAAAACATGGAATAGGAATAAAAAATGAAACTTAAGATTGGCAATGTGACATTGGAAAATAACGTTGTGCTGGCGCCTATGGCAGGTGTTACCGATTTGCCCTTCCGTCTGCTATGTAAGGAGATGGGGGCAGGACTTATCTGTATGGAAATGGTCAGCGCAAAGGCTATTTTCTATAACAATAAAAATACCATAGAGTTATTGCAGATTCATGAGAAGGAATGTCCAGTATCACTGCAGTTTTTTGGTTCTGATCCTAAGATTATGGCAGAAATGGCAAAGAAAATAGAAGAACGTCCATTTTCCATACTGGATATCAACATGGGATGTCCTGTGCCTAAGGTGGTAAACAACCATGAAGGTTCGGCGTTGATGAAGAATCCAAAGCTTGCAGAGGAAATTGTAAGAAACGTGGTAAAAGCAATTGATAAGCCGGTAACTGTAAAAATCCGCAAGGGTTTTGATGAGGAACACATAAATGCAGTGGAAATGGCAAAACGCATGGAAGATGCAGGTGCCAGTGCCATTGCAGTCCATGGCAGAACCAGAGAACAGTATTATTCAGGAAAAGCAGACTGGGATATCATCCGTCAGGTGAAGGAAGCGGTGACCATTCCGGTCATTGGAAATGGTGACATTTTTACGCCGGAAGACGGAAAACGGATGTTGGAAGAAACCGGCTGTGACGGAATTATGGTGGGCAGGGGTGCCAGAGGAAACCCTTGGATATTCCGGGAATTGAATGCATATTTGGAGCAGGGAGAGCAGATAGAGCGTCCAACGGCTCAGGAAATCAAGGAAATGATAGAGAAACACGCAAAACTTCAGCTGGAGTACAAAGGAGAATATACTGCAGTGCGGGAAATGCGGAAACATATTTCATGGTATACCGGTGGACTGCCACATTCGGCGGCACTTCGGGCAGCGGTAAATACAGCTGAGTCCATGGAGAGCTTACAACAATTACTTGACGAATGGCTGTAGGTGTTTTATAATATTAAGACTGTGAAATTTGAAAAATGTAAATTGGAAGGGTGAATAACATGAGCGAAAAGAAAAATCTTTTAACATATGAAGGGCTTAGAAAATTAGAGGATGAACTTGAGGATTTAAAAACAGTAAAACGTAAAGAAGTTGCTGAAAAAATCAAGGAAGCCAGAGAACAGGGTGACTTATCTGAAAATGCTGAATATGATGCAGCGAAGGATGAGCAGAGAGATATCGAAGCAAGAATTGAAGAAATTGAAAAGATTTTAAAGAATGCTGAAGTCGTAGTAGAAGACGAAGTAGATTTAGATAAAATCAATGTTGGATGCCGTGTAAAGGTATATGACATGGAATATGAAGAAGAAATGGAATTCAAAATTGTAGGTTCTACAGAAGCAAACAGCTTACAGGGCAAGATTTCTAATGAATCACCGGTAGGTCATGCATTAATCGGTTCTAAAGTGGGCGATGTAGTGGAAGTAGAAACACAGGCAGGAATTATCCAGTATAAAGTATTAGAAATTCAGAGATCAAACTAAGGAGTGCACAAGATGGCTGAACAGAAGAATGAACAGGTAAAAGAGCAGGATATTAACCAGTTGTTAAAGGTTCGTCGTGAAAAGCTTGCAGACTTGCAGGCAGCAGGAAAGGACCCATTTCAGATTACAAAATATGATGTGACACATCACAGCATGGAAATCAAAGAAAACTTTGCAGAATTAGAAGGAAAAACCGTTACCGTAGCAGGACGTGTGATGTCCAAACGTGTGATGGGAAAAGCATCTTTTTGTAATATTCAGGATTTACAGGGTTCTATCCAGTCTTACGTGGCAAGGGATAGTATCGGTGAAGAACCATATAAGGATTTCAAGAAATTTGATATCGGTGATATTGTTGGAATCAAAGGTCAGGTGTTTGAAACAAAAACAGGCGAAAAGTCTATCCATGCGGAAGAAGTGACTTTATTAACTAAGAGTTTACAGATTCTTCCGGAAAAATTCCATGGTTTAACAAACACAGATATCCGTTATCGTCAGAGATATGTGGATTTAGTAATGAATCAGGACGTTAAAGAAACTTTTATCATGCGTTCTAAAATTATCAGCGCCATTCGTCGTTATTTAGACGGAAATGGATTTATGGAAGTGGAAACACCAATGTTAGTTTCCAACGCTGGTGGTGCAGCCGCAAGACCATTTGAAACTCATTACAATGCATTAAGTGAAGACGTTAAATTGCGTATTTCTTTGGAATTGTATCTGAAACGTCTGATTGTGGGCGGATTAGAACGTGTCTATGAAATTGGACGTGTATTCCGTAACGAAGGAACAGACGCAAGACACAATCCGGAATTTACTTTGATGGAATTATATCAGGCATACACAGACTACAACGGAATGATGGACTTAACAGAGGATATGTTCCGTACCGTAGCACAGGAAGTATGCGGAACTACCGTAGTTCCTTACGCCGAGGAAATGATTGACCTTGGAAAACCATTTGAAAGAATCACCATGGTAGATGCCGTTAAAAAATATGCAGGTGTAGACTTTACCCAGATTGCAACTACAGAAGAAGCAAGAAAGGTTGCAGACGAACATCATGTAGAGTACGAAAACAGACATGAAAAAGGTGATATTCTTAATTTATTCTTCGAAGAATTTGTAGAAGAAAAATTAATTCAGCCTACTTTTGTTATGGATCACCCGGTTGAAATTTCTCCACTTACTAAGAGAAAACCAGAAAATCCGGACTATGTAGAACGTTTTGAATTATTCATCTACGGTCGTGAAATGGCAAACGCTTACTCCGAATTAAACGACCCAATCGACCAGAGAGAACGTTTCAAAGCCCAGGAAGCAATGTTAGCCCAGGGTGATGACGAAGCCAACACAACAGACGAAGACTTCTTGAATGCATTAGAAATCGGTATGCCACCAACAGGTGGTATCGGATACGGAATTGACCGTCTGGTAATGCTGTTGACAAATTCACCGGCGATTAGGGATGTGTTGTTGTTCCCGACGATGAAATCATTAGACAAATAAAGCCAGTATTTATGCGGGTTTGAGCATTATCATTTCAGTTTTTACTGCAAATTTACTGCAAAATTCTGATACAATATGCAGTAATATGTAGCGATTTGTAATTAGCATAAGTTCCTAACAATAGAATAAAGAGAGTTCTAACTTAGGTATTAGAGGACATTTCTAAAAGAAATTTTAGAAGTGTCCTTTTTGCGTTTAGTCAAAAAAAACATAGGAGGAAATGAATATGAACAGTACAGCGTTAGGAGCAGAAAACACAAAGAAAGAGAATATTATTTTTATCAGTGATACACATGAAAAATTCTACTATGAGAAATTAAAAGAGGTAAGGTATCAGGACGTATATCACAAGGCTCTTGTATATTGTCTTGGTATCAATGATGACACAAGAAGAAATGTGAATAACATATATGATTTTAAGACAGGATGCGTAAAAACAGAATGTCTGCATGAAGGATGGCAGACCAGCGGAAGTGTAAGAGTAGTGAGGATGGCATTTAATTTGTACTGTGACGGTACGCCAAGTGTTAATGACTATGAAGATATAGAAGAACAGTTATCAGAAAGTCGGCAATACAGTGTAGATGAATTATTTTGCTGTTGTTATGCACCATATTTTTGGCAGGCAATACAGATTCGGTATCCGGAGTATGCGGTATATAATCGAAATTTGTATGCCATATTTGGAGGAACAGACTAATGTTAAAAGTTAGATTGATGGGAACAAAAAATGATATTAAATGGTTTGGGAAGATTTTACAGAGAAGTTCCAAAGTGGAAGTAACAGAGTTTTCAGACCTTTACCCGAATAAAGGTACAAAGAAGTTTTATAGAGCTTATGTAGAAGTAAAAAAGAGCAACGTAGTAGAAAAATAGTAGAAGCAAAGGAGAATGTATCATGTGTAAAATAATAGCAATCGCAAATCAAAAGGGTGGAGTTGGTAAGACCACTACAACAAGTAACTTAGGAATTGGTTTAGCAAAGCAGGGAGAGAGAGTTTTGCTGATAGATGCGGATGCACAAGGCAGTTTGACTGCAAGTTTAGGATTTACGGAGCCGGACAAGTTGGAGGAAACACTAGCAACGGTAATGGCAAATGTTATCAATGATGTGGAAATGGAGCCGGATTACGGTATTTTAAAGCATGAGGAAGGTGTTGACCTTATGCCGGGGAACATTGAATTATCCGGTCTGGAGGTATCGTTGGTTAATGTTATGAGCCGAGAGCTTGTCATGCGTTCTTACATAGATGGAGTAAAAGACAGATATGACTATATTTTAATTGATTGTATGCCGTCACTTGGCATGATAACCATAAATGCCTTTGCCTGTGCGGATAGTATTTTAATTCCGGTACAAGCTGCATATTTGCCTGTAAAGGGATTGGAACAGCTTATTAAGACCATTGGTAAGGTAAAAAGGCAAATCAATTCTAAATTGGAAATAGAGGGGATTTTGCTGACAATGGTGGATAGCAGAACCAATTATGCAAAGGATATTAGTGCTTTGCTGATTGAGAATTATGGTAGCAGAGTAAGAATATTTGAAAACAGTATTCCGATTTCGGTAAGAGCTGCGGAAATCTCAGCAGAGGGTGTCAGCATTTATCAGCATGACCCAAAGGGTAAGGTTGCAAGTGCCTACCAATCGCTAACAGAGGAGGTGCTTGGAAATGAGTAAAGCAGGAAGTGCAACGAAGATAAAGCTGAACAGTTATGATGATTTGTTTGGTTCTTCTGAAATACAGACAGGCAATGATCAGGTGCAGGAGATACCTTTATCTGAACTTTATGAGTTCAAAGGACATCCTTTTAAAGTGCTGGATGATGAAAAGATGCAGGAAACGGTAGAAAGTATTAAGAATTACGGTGTTCTTATGCCCGGTATTGCAAGACCAAAAGCAGAAGGCGGTTATGAAATAATTGCCGGACATCGTAGAAAACATGGTTGTGAACTGGCGGGGCTTTCTACGATGCCGATGTTTGTTAGAGATTACAGTGATGATGAAGCCACAGTGATTATGGTGGATACCAATATTCAGCGTGAAGATATTCTTCCAAGCGAAAAGGCAAAAGCCTACGCTATGAAATACGAAGCAATGAAACATCAGGGCAAAAAAGGAAGTGGAAGCAGTCTTGATGAGGTTGGCGAAGCAGCCGGGGAGAGTGGTAAGACGGTACAAAGGTATATATGGCTTGCCAGACTGTCAGATGAATTGCTAGATATGGTTGATAAGAAAAAACTCGGTCTTGTGCAGGGTGTTGACATATCATTTCTCACAGAACAGGCACAGGAATGGGTGCAGGTTATTCTTGAGGAAACAGGAATATCTATTTCCACTACTCAATCAGCTAAGCTGAAGGAATATGGAAAAAGTGGAGAGTTGACCTTGCCAATGGTAAGGTTGCTTCTCACAGAGGAAAAGCCAAAGGCAAGAAAGGTAACCATTAAGGCTGATAAAATCGGCAAATATTTTACGGAGGAATATTCCGATGAGGAGATAGAGAACATTATCTATCAGCTATTGGAAGAATGGCAGAATAAGCAGTAAAGGAGGCACGGTAAAGTGGGTGATACACTAAAGTTTGATTATTACTATGGAATTGAAGCGGAACAATTCTCTTTTTACCGTGTTCCAAGACTTTTGATTAAGGATACAAGATTTCGGGGGCTTAGCAGTGATGCCAAGCTCCTGTATGGATTGATGCTCGATAGAATGTCGTTGTCCATGAAAAACGGATGGTTGGATGATGAAAACAGGGCATACATAATTTATACGGTGGACAGCATTATGGAGGATTTGGGATGTTCCAAGCCTACCTGTACAAAAATAATGCGTGAATTGGATTCTGATAATGGAATTGGACTAATCGAGAAAAAGAGAAGAGGACTTGGGAAACCAGATATTATTTATGTGAAAAATTTTGCTTCTATTCCGGAAGAAAATACAGAAAAAGAGCCTTCAAATGCTGATGTTTCCACAGAAGTAAAAGATTTTAACTTCAAGAAGCAAAAAAATTTAACTTCTGGAAGTAAAGAAACTGAACTTCAAGAGGTAAAAGAATTTGACTTTAAGAAGCAAAGAAATTTAACTTCCGGAGGTAAAGAAGTTGAACTTCAAGAAGTAAATGATTTTGCCCCTAATTATACTAACTATAACCAGACTAATATGAGTAATAACAATATGAGTAAGACCAATCTTATCTATCAATCTGAGGATGTATCTGCCGGGGAAGAAAATACAGATGTTACTCCGGTGAAAAAATCTGATGCGAATGATATGATGGATGATGTAAATGCATATATGAAACTCATTCGTGAAAACATTGAATATGACTATCACATGAAATATGATGGTGTTGGAGAAAAGGAATTATTTGAGGAAATTTATGACATCATTTGTGATGTGGTATGTGTACCACGCAGGACAATTCGTATTGGGAAAGAAGATTATCCGTATGAGTTGGTAAAATCTCGGTTCCTGAAATTAAATTCATCCCATGTGGATTATGTCAGATGGCGAATGAAAGAAACCAATACGAAAATAACCAACATAAGGGCGTACATGATAACTACGCTGTATAATGCTCCTGCTACAATCAATCATTTTTATCAACAGGAAGTACAGCATGATATGTACGGAGGAGGATGGAATGAAGAAGATAGTGACTGATATAATAATTCCGGTTGCAGTATTGGTAGTTTGGATGATTGTCTGTTATCCGGTATGTGATAAAGCAGAGAGATTTGATTATTTCCTTTATTGGATAATGGTTGGCTGTCCGTATGGTATTCGGAAAATGTGTATGTTTTTGATACCGAAGAATTTTGGTATTGCCGGAAGTATGGGAGTGTTGGCATTGAATTGTATTATCGGAGGTCTGATTGGTGGTATCATTGTTATTGTTAGAATGATTGGCATTTTTGGAGAAATAATAAAAATATTAGCAGGGCACTTCTGGACACGATGTCCAAAAGTGTAAAGGAAAAGAGCAACAAAAAAGGCATTGTCATGTTGTTTAGTCATAACAATACCTCTACTTGTCATCTGGAACATATTCCATAATATCTTCAATCCGGCAGTCAAGTATCTGACATAATCTGTTCAGAATAATGGTTTTAACCACCATATTTTGCCGGAGTCGCTGAAGTTGTGCTTTATCAATACCATAATCTTTAATGAGTTGGTACTGACTGATATTTTTCGCTTTGAGCGTAAGCCAAAGGGGATCATATTTAATCATACAGGCAGCTCCTTTCCTATCTTGTATTTTAAGGGTAAGAAACTTATAATAATATGGTGCGTGTACGCACCATAGAATATGCAAGAAATGAAGATAAGAATGATATGATTTTAAAGATTACAGATACAGGTAGTGAGGTTTGGAAACAGGAGGATTGTTTACTGTGAAAGAAATATACATTACGGAAGAAGAAAAGGGTAAATGCCAAAAGGTAGCAGATGCCTTTGCAGAACTGTATGAAATTGAAAATATAGTAGTTATGGATGTGGGAAGATACGGTTATGTGAAATTGCAGTATTATAAACCACCGCAAGGTTTTGATGATGTAATAACCTTTACCGATAGCCGGAGTATGTTTGAGGACTTGTGGGAAGAATGGTTTTATACACAGCTTCTTATGTTGGCAAAAGGAACACCAATGGCTGAAATGGGTTATGAGGATATATTTAAGTGTTTGCCAAAGGAGAAGCAAAAAGAGCTTCTGGATAAGAAAGCTGAATTTGCAAAAATGGCAGAAATAGAATAGTGAAAGAACAGCGTTAGGGCAGTTATGAGTTGAGAACTTGTAGCTGTCTTTTTTATTTCTTTTGGACATTGTGTCCAGAAGTGAAGGTGCGGGAGGAAGATACAAATGGAATCAATGCGAGAAGTCAACAGAGTAATGGAACGGGAAATTGCAAAGGGAAGTAGTCCTTTAAAATTAGACCATATCGAATTTGGAGAATATTCATATCAGGAGATAACGTCAAAAGAGAAGTTGTTGGAAGTGTTATCGTATCTGCTCAGAATAGGGGATTTTAGTCAGTATGCCGGAAAGACTGTTATCAATAATGTTTATATGGATTTGAAGGGAAAGAAGCCTGTATTTAAGCGGACTAAGACTGCGATAGAGAGAAATAATATCTTTGCAACAATCAGAAGGTATGCAAAGAAGCTAAAGCTGGAGTATAATGGAGATGTGTATTTGGAAACAGTAAGATGTTATTTTGATATACCGCAAGAAAATCTGGAGAAGTGCCGATATACATATCAGGGAAATGAAACATATGCTTTTGTTATGTCGGATAAGTATATTATGGCTTTATATACGCATTGTTTGGTGGCAAGGAAAGAAGCTGTAAGTAGGGATTTGCAGATTTCTGGCTTTACAGAAAAGGAATATGGAATGGTAAAGTTGGAGAATGTGAGGGATGTTTTGTTCCAGGCATTGTTGTTTGATGATATACAATTTGATATTGATAAGATTATTGCTATGGGAATAACTATATATATTAGGTAATTGAAAGTTGTATAAAATATGTGAGGTATGATAGATGAACGAATATGAGATATTGGGTGGATTACATAAAATTATTGATGATGATACGAACTTGAAAATGAAAGAATGGTTGGATTCACATAATGTGAATAATTATTTGCTGTATCCACTTGCAGCAGTTGAATTAGGTGCAATAAAAGAAGCACCAGAAAACAATGAAAACTTATTAAGAAGGTGTGTGGCGTCATTTGTATATGCGAAAGCTAAAGAGAATGAGAAAAGTATTTTTATCAAAAAGTTTAATACACCTGGATTTAAGAAATATCTAAAAGCATATGAAAGTGAATTGATTCCATTATATCAGAATTTTAGATTTTCGAGAGAAATAAATGATATAAATCCATTTTCAAAGCCACGTTTAGTGCAAGAAGGAGAGCATAAATATAAACTTACAACATCTTTAGTATCTGATTATTATAGGGAAGAAGATTTTTATTTTTATGGGGAAGATGATAGAAAAAACGCAGAACAAGAACAAACATTTGATTTACATGTCAGATTTTGGAATAAAATTGTATTGGAACAAAAAAAGTATGAAGAATTGAGTAAATATCCAGATATGGAGCTATATAATTGTTGCATCGAAATTATTGAAAAGGATCTAAATAAGTGGGAGGCAAGGGTAAGAAGTAATGTTTTCGATAGTCCCAACCATTTAGCAAAAGTTATTGCTTATTTTTATTATCATGCAATGTTGAAATCTATAGCAATCAGAATTGATATGGATTTTGAAGAAGATTTTTTTGAAATAGGAAAAGAATGTATTATGTACTTTGATAAAAAAGGTTGCATTGATGATATAGTAAAAATTAGTAGATTACCAGAGCACAAGGTAGTCAATGTTGTTAATTATTTGATAAATGATGGAAAAATGAATTTGTTAGAATTTCCATTATTTGAGGTAGAGGAGAGTTTGGTGACTATTCCGTCTTTGATACTAGTCAATGACTGGCAATTTACCATTATCAATGGTCATTATTTGAAGAATATTATCATAAGTAATCGAGAAAAAACAATATCTGCAGTAACCGAGGAAAGAATAGAAAAGGCTCTGCTCGGTGTAACGAATGTTGCAGTGGCAAAAACAGTTCCGTATTTTTTTAAGGATGAGCTGGGAAATGAATTAAATAGTGATATTGATTATGCGATTTATGATTTTACTCATAACAAAGTATTAATAATAGAGGCAAAGTGGATAGATAAGCATTATAAAGATGAAATAGATAAGATATACGGGAAAATATTTCAGACACTTAATTCGATATATACGAAGCAAATTGATAAGCATAAAAGGTTCTTACAAAAGCAGGAAAATATTGATTTCCTATTTAGCAACGACAAGAACTATCAAAAGGGGTTACCAACTCCGGAAATATATTACTTAGCTGTTGATAAAAGAAATCAAATGCATATTGGTGAGAGACATATGGTTTCAGAGTATATGCTAATTTATTTTATTCATAAATATGTGTCTGAAAATCAAATTGATTTGGAGGCAATGTGGAAGGAGATAAATGGATTACATACGAAAGTAGAATATATTACTGTATCAGATAATTATTACGAAATAAGTGTCGGGAATGAAATTGTTTTAGTTGAACATGCTGACTTATATTGGAAATAAAGATGGAATGTATTAGTTCAGTGTATATTGTCAAATATATGTAAGCTGGAAAAATACAAAATTGACAGACCAATAATACAGGGGGAATAATAAATATGAGAATTGATGAATTATGTCAAGATAAATATATTTATCTTGATTGGAATGTAGTTAAGAACATGATTAATCCAAGAAATGACAAAAAAGAATTAGACGAAGAAATGAAAAGAATAATCTATTCTTTGAGAAAAAAATATAAATTCCCATATAGCCATGGTCATATTAAGGACAGAGCAAACCATTATAATGAGAAATACAGAGAAGAAGTAAAAGCAGATTTTGCCTTTTTTGAGAGCATAACAAATTCTTTTTGTCTTGCTAGATGTGATGAATTAAATAAATTTGTAATGATTAAAAAACCAATAATGGATTTTTTTGATGAAGAAATAAAGGAAGAAAAAAACAGAAGAGGATTTAATTCTCAATATTTTTTGAACCCAGAAGCTACATTTAGGGTTGATATGAGTAAAATAAATAAAGATTATCCATTATATGAAATGCTTGAGAGAAGTAATGGAATTTACAATCCCTTTTCTATGAGTGAATTTCTTGAAGAACTATATAATGAAATGTTTGTGAATGCCGATAAATACCGAAAGTTTAGGGCGTATATGGAACAATTTGAAATAAACAAAGAAGATGCAAGGGAACAACAGAATAGTCTGAAAGATCGAGATTATTTAGATTTTTTATTGTTACATATGGAGTCTTTTCTGGAATCAATGTCATATGATGTTCCTGAATTACAAAAGAAATGGAAATCTATTGCTGAGAATTGGTTTTCGATGTATCATAAAGAAGTTTGTTTAGAACTTCTTTTAACCAATGGATATGAGTTATTAGATTTACATCCTAAATTTCATGATAAATTGAAAAAAAATAAAAATACCCTTGATAATATAGTAAGAGATGGTAACCATGCATACTATGCATCGGAAGCTTGCTATTTTGTATCGGAGGATGGACATACTCGTGAGAAGACTCAGTTTCTTTATGATGTTTACGGAATAAAAACCAAGGTTGTAAGTGAAGAAGAATTCATAAATCATTTTTGTTGATTAAAATTACAGCGTCAGGGCAGTTATAAGTCGAGAGATTTGTAGCTGCCCTTTTTTAATGCTTTTGGACACAATGTCCAGAAGTGGAAAGGAGAATTATGAAGTATTTATTACATCGGCTGTATGTTCCACCATAGTGGATCATACACGCAGGTAACAACGAAACAGGAGGTACTTATGCAAGAGGAAGTAACCCAAAAGACAATCGCTCTTGTAATTAAGACCGCTAAATTGGATGCCAACATCTTAAAAGCTGCAATGCGGATGTATTTAAATCATCGCAAGCAGAAGGCACAGAAAATGCATGGTAAGGTGTCAGTAAAGAAGCTGGTAGGTGAAGGGGCGGGAGTTTCGTCTATTGAAGTGACGGATGGCAATATCAAATCCTTTGAGCGGGTAGCTCGTAAATATAACGTTGATTTTGCTGTCAAGAAGGACAAGACAACAGAACCGCCCAAGTATGTGGTATTTTTCAAGGGCAGGGATGCCGATGTGGTAGCACAGGCATTCAAAGAATTTGTTTATGGTAATGAAAAACGAAAAGGCAGAACTTCCGTGAGGGAGAAATTAAAACGCTTTAAGGACGCAGTATCACAGGATAAGAACAGAGAACGGAGCCGGGAGAAAAATAAGGACAGGGGACAGAGCCTTTGAGTAACATCATTGAGGGCATAACCAAAGACTTAAAAGCAATCCCGGATAATTTGAAAGCAAAAGCGGAAGGTGTGGATACCAAGAAGCTGTTACTATTAAATTTACCGTATATATTAGTGGGATATTTCTGTGATAAGGTTGCATGGCTGTGGAGAGTTGCGGAAGGAAGCAATGCTTCTGACAAGATGATGGCAGTCATGAACCGTTTTGATAAGTTGTTTGCCAATCCTTTACCAAGTTTCCACCCAAGAGATTTATTGATTGGTGTGGGATGTGGTATTGCATTAAGGCTTGTGGTTTATTACAAAGCAAAAAATGCAAAGAAGTTCCGGCAGGGAGTAGAGTATGGTTCTGCAAGGTGGGGCAATGCCAAAGACATTGAGCCATATATGGATTCTGTGTTTGAAAATAACGTGCTTTTGACACAGACAGAACGGCTGATGATGTCCGGCAGACCAAAAGAGCCAAAGTATGCAAGAAATAAAAATATTCTTGTAATCGGTGGTTCCGGCTCCGGTAAAACAAGATTTTTTGTGAAGCCGAACCTGATGCAGATGCACTCATCCTATGTGGTAACAGACCCAAAAGGAACCGTGCTTGTTGAGTGCGGAAAAATGTTAAAGAAAGGCAAATACAAAATAAAAGTTTTGAATACCATAAACTTTGCAAAATCCATGCACTATAATCCTTTCGCATACATTCGGAGTGAAAAGGATATTTTGAAACTCGTAAACACGATTATAGTCAACACCAAAGGAGAGGGACAGCAATCCGGTGAGGACTTCTGGGTCAAGGCAGAAAAACTCTATTATACGGCACTCATTGCATACATCTGGTATGAAGCACCGGAGGAGGAGCAGAACTTCGCAATGCTGATTGATATGATTGACGCCAGTGAAGCCAGAGAGGATGATGAGAATTTTAAAAATGCTGTGGATTTATTATTTGAAGAGTTGGAAACAAAAGACCCAAATCATTTTGCAGTAAGGCAGTACAAAAAGTATAAACTTGCTGCGGGGAAAACAGCTAAGAGTATTTTAATTAGCTGTGGTGCAAGATTAGCACCATTTGATATAAAAGAGCTGCGTGAACTAATGGAATATGATGAGCTGGAACTTGATACTCTCGGAGAACAAAAGACAGCATTATTCGTTATTATTTCCGATACGGATGCCACATTTAATTTCGTGGTATCTATCATGTATTCGCAGTTATTCAATTTACTCTGCGATAAAGCAGATGATGTCTATAATGGCAGGCTCCCGGTTCATGTGAGATGCCTGTTGGATGAGTTCAGTAATATTGGACAGATTCCACAATTTGAGAAGTTGATTGCTACAATTCGTAGCCGTGAAATATCAGCTTCTATTATTTTGCAGTCGAAATCCCAGCTTAAAGCAATTTATAAGGACAACGCTGATACGATTGAAGGGAATTGTGACACCACGTTATTCCTCGGAGGAAAAGAAAAGACCACTTTAAAAGAGTTGGCGGAAGTATTGGGTAAAGAAACGATTGACCTTTATAATACCTCGGATACAAGAGGGACAAGCCAGTCCTACGGTTTGAATTATCAAAAGACAGGAAAAGAGCTTATGAGTCAGGATGAGATAGCGGTCATGGATGGTGGTAAATGTATCATGCAGCTTAGAGGTGTAAGACCATTTTTCTCAGATAAATTTGATATAACGAAGCACAAGAGATACAAAGAGCTTTCCGATTTTGACCCGAAAAATACCTTTGATATTGAGGATTATGTGAAGCATCTGCATCGCATAAAAATCACAGCAAATACAGAGGTAGATGATGCCTTTGATTGCGGAGAAGTTGAAGGAAACACAATGGAATAGTAACTTTTGTACAGAGTGTCCAGAAGTACAGAAATGACAACTGAATATGGAACTATTAACCTTTGGACATTGTGTCCAAAAGAAAAAGGAGTTTTGTAATGTGTCTTTGGAAGAATAAAGAAACACCCGATACCGCCAATCGCCAAACTGAAAGTATCGGATGTCCGCAGGGTTCTTCAAAGAATTGCCCTGTCCTCATTATAACATGGGGACGGATAAATACATATCAAAACTCTTTCTTATTTGTAACAACACAAAATTTTAGAGAAAGAAAGAGGAATTAGAATTATGTCATTTTTTACAACAGCAGTAACAGGATTAAAGACAGTAGTAACAGCAATCGGTGCAGGTGTGGCAGTATGGGGTGTTATCAACCTTTTAGAAGGTTATGGTAATGATAATCCGGGTGCAAAGTCACAGGGTATTAAGCAGCTTATGGCTGGCGGTGGTATTGTAATTGTGGCTCAGACGGTGATTCCACAGCTTACCACATTATTCTCATAATTTATGGGTTCAATCATTGATAAGATAACTGAATTTATAAAGGAAATACTGCAAGGCTGGATATTGGATAACCTTGAAACGATGTTCACGGATGTAAATACGAAAGTGGGAACAATCGCAAGTGAGGTTGGTCAGACACCAAGCGGTTGGAATTCCGGTGTCTTTTCCATGATACAAAATCTGTCAGATAGCGTCATGGTGCCAATAGCGGGGATGATTATTAGTGCGATTCTCTGCTATGAGCTGATAACTATGGTAATGGACAAAAACAATATGCATGAGATGGGTAGCGAATTTTTCTTTCGCTACCTCATCAAAGCGTGTATAGCAGTATTGATTGTAAGCTATACCTTTGACATTACTATGGCAATTTTCGATGTGGGAAATCATATAGTCACGAGTGCGGCAGGTGTTATTACAGGCTCAACCAGTCTGGATGTATCAAGCACTTTGCAGACCATGTTTAATAATCAGATCTCCACGATGGAAATAGGCGAACTGATAGGACTTGGAATTGAAACCATGATTGTCAGCTTGTGTATGAAAATCATTTCGCTGTTAATCACCGTCATGCTTTATGGGCGAATGATTGAAATATACCTTTATATTTCAGTAGCTCCGGTTCCGTTTGCAACACTTAGCAACAGGGAATGGGGCAGTATCGGAAACAATTATATTAAGGGACTTTGTGCGTTAGCTTTTCAGGGATTTTTCATTATGGTATGTGTTGCGATTTATGCAGTGCTGGTATCAAGTGTTGCAGTAGCAAGCAATCTTCATACAGCATTATGGTCGGTGGCAGCATATACTGTTGTCCTGTGTTTCAGCTTGTTTAAAACAGGTTCTCTTAGTAAATCAATTTTTAATGCACACTAGAAAGGAGGTAGCAGCCGGAGTTGTTACACCTTCCGGTTGCAGAGTATATGGCAATATCCGTAGCAGTGCCAAAGAATTTGAGTGGTATCAAAACAAAGGTGGCAATGAACTTAACGAAACGTCAGCTTATCTGCTTTGGTGGTGCAGGTGCAGTTGGTGTTCCATTTTACCTTTTTACAAAGGGTGTGTTAGGAACACAGGTATCGGCACTTATCATGGTGGCAATTATGATGCCGTTTTTCTTTTTGGCGATGTATGAAAAGGATGGTTTCCTGGCAGAGAAACTTTTGTATTTTATGATAAGGCAGAAATTTTTAACACCGGGAATACGTCCCTATAAATCAGAAAATCTTTACAGACAGTTAGAAGAAAAAGAGCGTATGAAGAAGGAGGTGCGTTATCTTGAAGAAAAAGCCACAGGCAAAAGTGCAGACTAAGCATAAGAACACTGCAAAGCAGCAATCAGGCTTAAATTTTTCAGAAAAGAAAAGGCTCAAGGAGCTGAAACGTACTCTTGCAGGAAATGACAGGAAAGCAGAAAAGCCTACTACTGCACAGAATACTATTACTTTCAAAAAGATGTTCCGTGATGGTATCTGTCAGGTAACTTCTGATTTCTATACGAAAATGGTGGAATTTTATGATATAAATTATGACCTTTTGGAGATAGAGGATCAAGGAGAAATTCTGGAAGAGTACAGCGAACTCATTAACTATTTTGACCCGTCTATCAAGTTTGAATTGTTCCTGTTTAATCGACAGGTAAATGAACAGACATTGATAGACCAGTTTGATATTCCTTTGCAGGGAGATGAATTTGACGATATTCGTGAGGAATATACGGAAATGTTGAAGAAACAGGCTGCAAAGGGCAACAATGGAATTATAAAATCAAAATATCTTATTTTTGGCACAGAGTGTAAGGGATATAAAGAAGCAAAGGCGAAGCTCTCAAGTATTGAAGCGGATGTGATCAAGAACTTCTTAAATATTGGTACACAAGCCAAAAGCATTGACGGAAAGGAACGTCTGCGTATTTTGCATGAATATTTCAATCAGGATACAATGGAGCCTTTCCGTTTTTCTTTTAAGGAAATGTCGGAGTCCGGAAAGAGTGTGAAAGATTATATTGCACCACCGGGATTTGATTTCCGTTATCCAAGCCGATTTAAGGCAGGAAAGATGTATGGAAGTGTGCATTACTTAGATATTATTGCACCACGTTTCAATGATGAGCTGCTTAAAAAGCTCCTTGATATTGATGATAACTTAACCATTACCATGCATATGCAGACAATGGACCCGGTTAAGGCAATCAAGATGTTAAAGGCTGCTCTTACCAATATTCAGAAAATGAAGATTGAGGAACAGAAAAAAGCAGTTCGAAGCGGGTATGATATGGATATTTTACCTACGGACATTGTTACTTATGAGAAAGATACCCTTGAGCTTTTGGATGATTTGAACACCAGCAACCAGAAGATTATCAAGATGACTTTCTTAATTACCTGTTACGGCAGAAGTAAAAGAGAACTGGAAAATATCACACAGAGGGTGTCCGGTATTATTCAGCAGGCAAACTGTAACTTGCGTTGCTTGCAGTATTTACAGGAACAGGGACTTATGGCTTCTGCACCGATTGGATGCAATGATACGGGAATTGAACGAGTGCTTACCACAAAGAGTACAGCTATTCTGGTTCCGTTCTGTACACAGGAATTATTTATGCCGACACCGGCTATTTATTATGGTTTAAATGCTCTTTCCAACAACATGATTATGGCAGACAGGAAGCGTCTTAGAACACCAAACGGAGTGATTTTAGGTACACCCGGTAGTGGTAAGTCATTTAGTGCAAAACGAGAAATTTTATCCTGTTTCCTTATGACAAGGGATGATGTGATTATCTGTGACCCGGAAGGAGAATATTTTGCACTTGTGGGTGCGTTGCATGGGCAGGTGGTAAGGCTTGCAACCAATTCCCAAGATTATCTGAATCCGATGGATATTCAGCTTAGCCACAAAGGGGATAAAGAAGCACTGAAATTAAAGAGTGATTTTATCATTACGTTGTGTGACTTGATTGCCGGAGGAAAGGACGGTCTGGAGAATGACGAGAAAGGTATCATTGACGAGTGTATCCGTCATATTTATGATGCTTATTTTGAAAATCCAGTGCCGGAGAATATGCCGATTTTGGAAGATTTATATAATGCACTATTAGCACACAAAAATAAGAAAGCAGAGCGTATTGCTAACTCGCTTGTACTGTATGTGCATGGTTCGCAGAATTATTTTAACCACCGTACCAATGTGGACAGCAGAAACCGTATTATGTGCTTTGACATTAGGGATTTGGGTAATCAGTTAAAAGAACTTGGTATGTTGATCGTACAGGATGCGGTATGGAACAGGGTATCACAGAACAGGGAGCGAAAGATTGCTACCCGTTATTACTGTGATGAGTTCCACC
>JAFQUB010000024.1 GCA_017408735.1 Lachnospiraceae bacterium | reverse complement strand
GACGAGGCTGGTGTAGAAGGTTTTTATATCTTCTAACCATTCTGGTCTTAATTCCATGCTTAAACAGGAGTTCTCCCAACATATGTTCGACGAACTCCTGTTCTTTTTCTTCCCCACCAAAATCGAACTTTCCTATAAAGTAAAAAAAGCTGCCCCATAGGCAACTTAAAATCACCTATGGAGCAGCATTTTTTCTGCTTATTCTTATGTTAATTTTTCTTATTCTCCGGAACCTGCTTTTTCCACCTGAACAATGGCATCTTTCTTCATTGGAATACGACAGTTTTTATTATTACCAAATTCTACAATTACCGTATCCTCGGAAACATCAATTACAATTCCATAAAATCCGCTGGTTGTCAGTACGCTGTCACCAATGGCTAATTCAGCAAGCATTAAATTCACTCTTTTCTGTTCCTTTTTCTGTGGACGTACCATAAGGAAATACATACCGCCTACAATAATAACAATATAAGCAACCATAATCCATGTAAAGGATGTGCCTTGCTGTGCTCCTAAAATCATCTGCATTTTTCTTCCTCCTACTGCGCTGTATTTTTGTTTTAAAACGCTCTGTTTTCTATTTTACACAACTATATTGTGTAGTTCAAGTTTTTTATTTTTATTTTATATTTTATTATTCGCCTTTCTCCATACCTTCCAGCTTATTCTTCTTATACTCAGCAAATCTTCCCTGCTCGATGGACTCTCTGATTTCTTCCATCATATTATTATAGAAATATAAATTATGCATTACGCAGAGGCGCATTCCAAGCATTTCTTTTGCTTTTAACAAATGTCTGATGTATGCTCTGCTGTATTTCCGGCAGGCAGGGCAACCACAGCCTTCTTCGATCGGTCTGCCGTCCAGTTCATATTTGGCATTAAATAAATTCAGCTTGCCATGGTTCGTATATACATGACCATGTCTTCCATTTCTGCTAGGATATACGCAGTCAAAGAAGTCCACACCACGTTCTACTGCTTCCAAAATATTTGCAGGTGTTCCCACACCCATAAGATAGGTTGGCTTTTCTTCCGGAAGATATGGCACTACCGCTTCAATGGTGCGGTACATATCTGCATGAGATTCACCTACTGCCAGACCACCAATCGCGTATCCGTCTAATTCCAGCTCTGAAATACGTTTTGCATGGTCAATTCGAATGTCTTCAAAACAACCGCCCTGATTAATCCCAAAAAGCATCTGCTGTTTGTTGATGGTATCTTCTAAACCATTTAATCGCTGCATTTCCTTTTTACAGCGTTCCAACCATCTTGTGGTTCTTGCTACAGAATTTTCCATATAATTTCTGGATTCCGTACTAGGCGGACATTCATCAAATGCCATGGCAATGGTGGAGGCAAGATTGGACTGAATCTGCATGCTTTCTTCCGGTCCCATAAAGATTTTTCTTCCATCTACGTGAGAGTTAAAATATACGCCTTCTTCTTTTATTTTTCTAAGGCCTGCCAAAGAAAATACCTGAAATCCGCCGGAGTCTGTTAAAATCGGCTTGTCCCACACCATAAATTTATGAAGACCACCCATAGCCTTTACTACCTTATCTCCCGGTCTTACATGAAGATGATAGGTATTGGACAACTCTACCTGCGTCTTTAAATTCTGTAAATCTTCTGTGGATACCGCTCCTTTGATAGCTGCTGCTGTTCCTACGTTCATAAATACCGGTGTTTCAATCACACCATGTACCGTAGAAAAACGTCCTCTTTTTGCATTTCCATCTTTTTTTAATAATTGATACATAGTTTACCTCGTTCATTTTTCCAATTTATTCTTTATTTTTTGCCTTTTTTCCTTAATTTCATCTTCTATGGATTTTCTCATATCCCTCAATGCTTCTCTATATTTTGCTGAAGTTGCCGAAGGATGTGCCTTTATTAACTGTGCCTTTAATATACCATAACTCTTACTGTATTCCCGGTATTCCTCCAGTTTTTTCTTCCAATGTTCTTTTTTCTCAATTGCATGCTCCGCAAACTGTTCCTGTATTTCTTCCAGTTCTTTTCGCATCACTGTCATCTTTTCCAACATTACCTTCAAATCCAACGCCGCTTTTACAGAAATAACGGTATCTGTTACAAAAATAACGCCAAACACTACTACCAAAACATATTCTAACACCGGCGATATCTGAAACATTACCCTTTCAATGGGCTTATGTATTACTCCTGTCAAAAACAATGCCAAAAATCCCCATGCAATAGAGGAGGATAGACAAATCACACCCTTATAGTGAAATCTCTGGTTACTATAATCCCAATATTTCACTTTAAACATACCTTCCATGGCAAGTCCTACCACCAACTCCAACAACGTTGCCGCTGCTGCACCTGCAAAATAAATCATCACCGGGTTACCTCTTAGTGGAATGGTGACAAACAATATAATAATTGCACCTGAAGCATATATCGGAAGTATTGGACCTCTTAAAAATCCACGATTTACAAACTGATGTTTACGCAACGAAACATACGTTGTTTCAAAAATCCATCCAAAGAAACCATATACAAAAAATAGCAGAATCCAGTCTGCCACTCCATATTGATACATTTTGCCAGCTCCCTTTTCCTTATTAAAATGTCTTAATACAGTATATATTATGCACACAACTCTTGCAAGTCTTAAAAGAATTGTTTATACTTATTTAAGTATGTGTTCATACATAACGAATAAAGAATATTTACAAGGAGGCATTTATGTCAGGTTCAATATATGGAAAACATTTTAGCATTGCTACTTGGGGAGAATCCCATGGAAAGGGCATCGGCGTTGTGGTAGACGGTTGCCCTGCGGGGCTTTCTCTCTGTGAAGAAGATATTCAGAAATTCTTAGACCGCAGAAAACCGGGACAGTCCAAGTTCACTACCCAAAGAAGCGAATCCGATTCTGTACAGATTTTATCGGGTGTTTTTGAAGGAAAAACCACAGGAACTCCGATTTCCATGATTGTTTTTAACGAAACCCAGCGTTCTCAGGATTACAGCGAAATTGCTAATTATTACCGTCCGGGACACGCAGACCTTACATACGACTTAAAATACGGATTCCGTGATTATCGTGGCGGCGGACGTTCTTCCGGTCGCGAAACCATTGGTCGTGTAGCCGCCGGTGCCATTGCCATTAAAATTTTAAACCAGCTGGGAATTGATTTGTTTGCTTATACCAAATCCATCGGTCCTGTTAGTTGTAACGAACAAAATTTCAATCGTGAAGAAATTTCAAATAATAAATTATATATGCCGGATGCAGAAGCAGCCCAGAAAGCTTCCGATTATCTGGCAAAATGTATGGAAGACAGAAATTCTTCCGGCGGTATTGTGGAATGTATTGTAAAACATATGCCTGCCGGTGTAGGAGAACCTGCTTTTGAAAAGTTAAGTGCAAATCTGGCAAAGGCAATTTTCTCCATCGGTGCGGTAAAAGGCTTTGAAATCGGTGATGGTTTTGATGTAGCCAAAGCAACCGGACTTACCAATAATGATAATTATGGCTTTGTAGATGGAAACATTGAGAAATTAACCAATCATTCCGGTGGTATTTTAGGTGGTATCAGCGACGGTTCTGACATTATTTTACGTGCAGCATTCAAGCCTACACCTTCTATCGCCAACACACAGCAAACAGTAAATAAACAGGGCGAAACTATTAATATTAATATCAAAGGACGCCATGATCCGATTATTGTTCCTCGTGCTGTAGTGGTTGTGGAAGCTATGACTGCTCTTTGTATTTTGGATATGCTTTTTGAAAGTATGACATCTAAGATGGAAGATATTGAAAAATTCTTTCAGTAAATTTTTACTTTTTATATAAAATAAGCTTTCATCAAATCCTTAGATTTGATGAAAGCTTATTATTTTGCATGATTTTAACTCATCACGCTTTCTGTAACCATTCTGTCAGTTACTGTTATTTTCCCGCCATCTGGCGTTCCTGGGCTTCAATCATTTTCTTCACCATATAACCACCAACAGAACCATTCTGCTTAGAAGTTAAGTTTCCGTTGTACCCATCCGTAAGTGGGACACCTAACTCGTTAGCTACTTCAAACTTAAACTTATCCAATGCACCCTTTGCTTCTGGAACTTCCACTCTGTGACTTCTAGACATAATAAACTCCTCCATTCCGCTACCGCAGGACTGCGCTCCCGCTGATAACTGTTTGTTGTTGTTTGTTACATCCATAGTATGTGTAAGTTCCGAAAAGCTACTCAGGTAAATTCTGTTAAATTATTTTACTTGTACGCTCATAACGCTACTCCAATCACTGTAAATTTTCTTGGAGCCTACTTTTTTGTAGGAGCGAATTTTTACATAGTATGTTTTGTTGCTCTTTAACTTTTTAATTGTTTTTGAAGTTGTTTTACTTTTGGTAATAGTAACAACTTTTCTACTTTTCTTAGCAAAATTTGATTTTGTAGAATAGTAAATTTCATAACCGGTTGCTTTTGTATCTTTCTTCCATTTCAACTTCATGGTTTTTGCTTTCGTGCTGGTTACAGATACTAACTGTGCTTGTGCAGGTGCTATGTAGAAGTAAACTGTTTTGCTTCCTGCATAGTTTCCTATACCTGTCACAACTGCTTTTGCTTTACCCGGCTTTTTGTTGGAACTGAATTTTACTTTGTAATCTCTGTTTGCATATAATTTTGTTGTTCCATTGGTTACTGTTAAAGATGGCGCAATTGCTTTTCCATTATATTTCTGGTCTGCAATTTTAGCAACCTTTACTTTTGAAATGTTCTGTGGTGTAATTTTAAAGGATATCTGTTTTTTTCCAGAATAATTTCCTCTTCCTTTGACAGTTGCTGTTGCTGTTCCTGCCTTCACATTATTTGAGTAAGATACGGTATAATCTGTATTTTCTACTAATTTTTTCCCAAAATCAGTCATATTCACTTCTGGTTTTACAGCAGCTCCGGTATAGGATACATCATTTATCTTAGCTACCTGTACACCACTAATATCTTTTTCTATAATTTTGAAATTAACTGTTTTGGTACCTGCATAATTTCCATTACTTCCTTCACTTAATGTTACTTTGGCTGTTCCCACATTCACATTATCACTATAGGTTGCTGTATAATCTTCACCTTCCACTAATTCTACATTATTATAGGTCACAGTTAATTTTGGTTTTTGCTCTGTGCCATTATAAACAACAGAAGTGATAGAATTAACTCTCGCAGAACCTAACTTTAATGCTGTAATTTCAACCTCTTTTGTAGCTGAACACAAACCATCTGCGGAAGTTGCTGTAATCAAAACTTTACCTACCTTTTTCGGTGTAAGGTTCGCTTTTGCCACATTGTTGTTCCTCACTGGTGTCAATTCTACCATTTCAGGATTATCTACTGTCCATACTACATCATCACTGTTAGAAGGAAGTGACACACTTACATAACCATTGGTAGCATTTAATGCAATGGTATTAGACCCTGCCAATGTCATACTGGTAATTCGGTTTACCACTTTTATTACAAATGTCATTTTCTTTTTAGAAATTGAAGAGGTTGCTGTTAATGTAGTTTGCCCTGCCACATTACCATTAATAGTACAACTATATGTATCATTACTTTCTTTTACAGATGCTATTTTTTCGCTAGCGGATGCCCACTCAATGTATTCTGTAGCATCACCACAATTTAATTTGACTTCTGTTGTTTCATCTTTATATACTCGGATGACTCCATTATTTTCAACGCTGTTTCCCTCTGCATCCTCAGCCTTTAACTCTGTCACAGGTATTGCTACCCTTACCTGACAAGTAGCTTTTAATGTATCATTAATTTTTGCAGTAATAGTTACCGGAGTTTCAGAAGATTTAACTGCAGTAAGCAAACCATTTTCATCCACTTTTACAATACTCGGATCTGAACTTTCATAGCTGACAACATCTGACGTATCTTCCGGTGTTAAAACCGGCTTCAACTGATATGTCACACCAGCTGTACCTTCTTCACCCGGTACTAACATTACTTCCTTCATCTGACTTTCTTCCAGAGAAATATCCGTTGCTGGAACTTTCACATGAAGAGTAACTGTCAAATACTTATTCGTTTGAAGGTTTCTCAACTCTATCGTTACATCGCCCTTTGTTAATGGCTGTAAAGTCAGTGTCTTGGCATTCAGAAGAGTTTCATTTGTAGCTCTAACAACATTTTCATCCTGAATAATGCTCCATTGAAAATCATCTGTTGAATCTAGCTTATTTTCGTCTTTTAAAACTGCATGCAACTCTACATTTGTTCCCTTATTTACTGTTAATTCCTGCCCCGCATAATCTACGCCATCATAATTGATATATGTTGATGTAGCTGTACGCGATGCAACAATTGTAATATTACAATTATCAATTGCTGATGCATTATATTTCCCCTTAACTGTAATCGCTGATGCATTCGCATATTTCTTTATTTTTATCTGCACCGTTCTACCTATAAAAGTTGTTAATTCTGTCTTTTCAGAATCATTCGGGTCAATAAATACTACTGCCGGATCATCTTTATCTGCATTTTCTACAGTCCATGTTAATTCTTCATTTTCATCTGCACCTGCATTAATAATAGTACCTAACGTATAAGTATGTCCTTCCACATATGTTGTTCTGATTCCTTCAATTTCTATACTTTCTACAGCCGCAATAACTTCGATTGGTATAAACGCTTGTTTACCACTATTTACGGAAGTTGCAATTAAACTAGCTGTTCCCGCTGATACGGGATTCACCATACCTGTTTCCGCATTTACTGTGAATATACTAGGATCTGAGCTTTCCCAAACCACATCTTCATTCGCTGCCTTATCACCGTCAACCAACTGTGCTGAATACTGAATATTTTTCTGACTAGTGTAAATGGTATCTTTATCAATCACCTGCTGTACACCATCAATTGATTTCGTAATATTAATATTATCAGCTAAAATAAGGTCTGTAACATGCACCCTATACACTGCGTAAATATCTGTTCTCGGTGATGTTTTGGTTGGTGCTGCATAACAATATACTTCTGTAAATCCACCTTTCACCCCTTTTATTATACCATCCTGTGTTACGGTTACAATTGTTTCATCTTTTGACTTCCATACAGGTGTATCCGTACTTGTAGATATATATTTTTTATCACTTATCGCAAACTGGGAACGAAAGATTACGGATAATTGTTCTGTTTGTCCTGTCATCATATTAAGATTAGCGATGTCCACTGCATTTACGTCACCTGCAATATTTTTAGCATTTTGTGTGCAAGAAAACGTTCCTTCTGCTTCTTTTTCCACCTTCAAGGTATGTAACGCACTAAAATCTGTTGCTTTAAAAGTAGATTCATTCTCTTTCTTACAAAGTCCAACTGCCGTATTCATTATCTCATAACGCTGCGGTGTAGTTATGCCTTCATTTTTTACATTCAATGTAAATGTCATGTTTTGTGCCGGTGCTAATACTACTAACTTTCTATGTATAGATACTTTACCTGATAAAGTTCCCCATCTGATTTCTATTGGTAAATCAATACTTGTCGCTTTCAATCCCTCAATGCATGTTTCAACTTTATATGAAGTATCACTGAGTTTTGTATATTTTGAAGTATAAAAATTACTATGAACCTTTGGAACACTATCTGTAGCTGAACTTTCTTCTTTTTTAATATCCGTTGTAGCTAATGCAATCGGGTCATCAATATCTTCTTTCATCAATGTTTCACCAACTGCTACATCCGGATTTACAATAGTTCCCTCTACTACAACACTAAATACTGTGGTTTCATTCATATCTACATACACAGTATCAGAACTCATATGATTGTATGTGGTTAAATCAAAATTGGGGTCTTCTTCCTGATAAGTCGTATACACCAACTGTAAATCTTTCATATTCGTTGCAGATTTGTAAATGGCAATATTCTGTGTTTTTACAATATTATTTGCTGTAGCTGTAATATCACAAGAGCCATTTTCCGGTTTTTCAGATTTAATTGTAACCTGTGCATACTTTACTACACTTCCTGCATAGGTTGTTTTATCAGTTTTATCCTCCAAAGGTTTAATTTCAACCTTTGTACTATCTGCACTTGCCCAAGCAAAGGTAGCTTCACATCTGGCATCAATCACCGCCTTTACTTCAAAAGAATTGCCTGTAAACTGTCTTGTAAAATCAGTTGTTACCACACCTTCAATATCACATAATGAATCCCGCACTTTTAAAGTAATTTCTCTGGAATCATTCCCAGCTGTTGCAGTAATTTTATAGTTCCCATTTGCCGTTTCGTCAAAAGCAACAGAAAGATGTTTTGCAGTACCTAATGTATCTTCTGTGTCTTCGCCTTCTGTAATAACAATTCCATCTGTTCTATCAGTTGTCCAATTAATGTCTGTCCCATTTAATACCACAACTGACAAATTAACTTCTGAATCAGTCCAACAGTATTCTGCTGCCTTATCAGAAACAATCACCGCGTTTTCCGCAAATCCTGTGTCTGCTGCCTGTGCCGGTACCACAAACTCCAAAAAGCTTGAACAAACCAGCACTAAACTTAAAACAAAAGCCATCACTTTTTGTTTTTTCGTGTTCATGAAAATCCTCCTTTTTCTTTTTGCTCTTTCTTTCCTTTATCCTCGAAAAATGGCACACTCAAAACGCATGCCATTTTTTCTATGAATTTAATCTAAGTCAAATATTTCAGCTCTGCTGATAGTAACAGAATCATTTGCTTCCTGTGTACTCTGTAAATTAGAGCCACTTCCAATTTCTGTATGCATTTTTACGTGTAGCTGAATGGACTGGTCTGTTTTAAATATCTCTCCTATATTTGCATAAATATAATAGGTTCGACCACTAATCAATCCTTCATATCCGACTTCATGATTATTTGTAGCATCAAATATTTTCATCTGGGTGCTGTCCGTATATATGTTTCCTTTTAGTTCAGTTCCACTTTCGTCTGTATACGTAGCACTACCATTGGAATTTGTAATGAAAATACTGTCAATCTTGATATTTTTATCCCTTGCGGTCAAGTTACCATCATATACATTAAAGTATATCTTCATTTGACCTTCCATTGTTTCTTTGCCCGTATCCGGATCTTTTTTTATAGTTCCGAAATTAACAAAATCAGAACTTGAATCGGTTACAGATGCATCATATGGGATAATAATATTTTCAACATCCGGCGCTTCCGGTTCACCACTTTCCACAATATTGATTTCAGGCACTTTCAATTTTGCATTGTATGCCGCAATCATGGTATTAATAAACAGCTTAATTTCATTTTCATTTGAAATCGGTGAATGTCCTGCACCAGAGTAAGTAATATTACCTTTGTTGTAAATATAATAGTTATTACGAACATCATTTGGACTATCTTTATAAAAATCGTCCACCGGAAGTTTACCTGTAGTAGCCTCCTTGGTACGCTTATTAATACAATACCATACAACCAAATCACTTTCATCATCGCCGTTATTATCAGATTCAATATCCACGGTCCAATATTGAGAATGTGTAGCGTTAACATCAAAGCTGTCCGGCAGAATATATGGATACTCCGTAATTGCTCCTTCGTTTATCTGACCAATTTCAAATTGCTCTGAATCATCAGATTCTGCATACATTGCAGAATTCTTCGCATTATTTTGTATCAATCCATTCGTGTACTGAACATAACTGTCAGATGCATAACCATCATTAGACCACTTCACATTATAGTTTCTAAGGTTCGTATACGTACTTCCCTGAGTATCACCTACTACTTCTGTCTGATTAGTGTTTGGTTTAAATGCAATATCTTTTCCTAAACTTAATAGCTCTGCCCATGCGGAAGTATCAGCCTTAGTGTAATCCTTTCCGGTAGCCGATGCTTTGGTTGCTGTTCCTTCTTTATTTTTAAAGAACTGGCTGATATAAGTCTTGTAATCTGTCATATCAACACTTTCTGCTGTACGAGTTACCAGACCGTATTGATCATTTCCACAAAGATCTCTGATTGCTACCGTCAAATAAGCAGAGTTATTCTTCGCATCACCGGCACTTTGACCTAAATGCAAATAATTACCTGTCCATGCTGTAGTATCATGCGTAAATAAAATACTTCTTCCACTTTCACCAAATTTATTGATTGCCTCTGCCATTGCTACTGCTCTGGGACTCTGCCCACTATCCACATCAGCAAAAACATCGATAAAACCAATTACCAGCATGTCATATCCATAACCATCTACATCTGCTTCTCCATTTTCTCCTGCATGCAACGCATAACCACCTTTATCATCCGTATGCGCATTATCATAAGCAAGACAAAGATCTGCAAATCCATTGGTTCCTGCTGCTGAAATTGTTGTGATTTCCAACTCGAAATCAGGAATATTGGTCAACAATTCATGCCATGCTCCGGTACCGCTCTCCATCTGCTCCTGCATATTAACATGGGTACCACTATAGGTATGTCTTGAACTGTATTCTTTTGTTTCTGTACCACTGGTTACCTGTAATATCTTAATTTTCTGTTTTGTACTTTCTGTATCAATAGAACCATTCTGTTTCTTTGGTGTAACAGGAATCGCACAATATCCTGTTTCCGCAGCAAGAATCTTATCATTCTCATTCTGAGTCACCTGAAGTTTCCAGTTAATACAACCGTCAAAACTCTTTGGCAATTTTCTTGAAAGTGTATATGGAGTGTTTTCTTTTAGATGATATACATTCTCTCTCTCACTCTTTGTAACAACTTGTCCCGTGGCCGCCTCTTTAATCACAACGGAATCCAGTATTTCTGAATTGGCAGAAAACTTACCATCAAAATTAGCATCTACAAAAAGCTGGCAGTCATAATCACTAGTACTCAAGGTACCCGCCAATGTAGAGATTGAAAATTCATACTCTAAGTAATATCTTCCATTGGAATCTGCCTTTAAGTAGTTAATACTTTCTCCATCAATTGGTTTCCCATTCCTTAACGCATCCTCTGTATACTTATATTCTGCCGGATGTTTTGTCAGATTCAAATATACCTTTGTTTCATTTAAATATTCCGGAGAAGTCACATGGGCTTCCTGGTCTGCCATACCGTCTGTCAAAAGATTCGGAAAAACTCTGTCATCCCAGTCAAACTCAAGTGCATCAATGATACTTTCAGAGTTCAGGGTATTACGTGTTACGTTATTTAAAATGCCCTCCCTATTCTGACTATTGGCAGTTGCAATTTTTAATAACTGATACAAATATGTGGAATTATCCACGGTAACATTGCTATTGGCTGCTCCGGCAGGTGCTCCTTCCGACAATGTCACATCCGCAGCCGTTGTACCGCTTCCATTATTTAATGTAGCCGTATATATATCCTTATCACCAAAACCTGATAAATTTACTGTTTTTCCTTTTTCTGTATCATTGTCATCGCAACCTACAATCTTATAATTGGTATACTTTTTATCCATGGTCATCTTGTATACATGGTAATCACCGTTAGACAAAGAACTGACATATGTTGTCTTTACTCCCGGCCATTCATGATTTTCACTGCCTCCTTCCCATGCATACACATAAATGTGATCCCAGTAATTATGAAATCCTGATTTAGGTTTCTTCACATACAAAGTTCTCTTTGTAGAACTATTGCCCAACTCATAAATGTTAGCACTTCCCTTCGCATTAACATTGTTGGGTTCTTTTTTCCCATCCGCGCTTGTTGTATAGGTAAATAAATTCTCTGCCACAATCACCGGATAGCCGGATGCTAAAAAGTTTAATAAATCACGCTTTTTATATGTAGTTAAGTCATTTCCCGTAGTTCGCGCCACTGTAGTAGCGGCACTTGAAAATGCATTTCTGGCAGCCGATGCATAATCTCTGTCCAAGAGGCCAAATACAGAACCTCCATCTACTACGCGTCCTGTAGTATCTCCCACATGGGTATACACTAAGCCATCCATAGAATCATCATTAAATTCTCGTAAATCTTCAGACGTTTTTTTGAACTTTCCTATATTGCTTCCAATATAAATCATATCGTAGGTAGAATTTAAATCTTCATTTTTACCGATAAATTCTTGCATGGACATACAGGTAAAGCTTACATCTCCCCAACGATTTTGCTGTGCAAAATAGTTAATCCATTTTTTTATAAATTCCTGCTGAGATTCCGTCATCTGTTTATTGCCGTTTGAATCCAACACATAATCCCCGTTAGTGTCGCGCTTGTAATCATAAGAAAAGTCCGCACATGGCTCAATTTCCAAAACAGAGATATGATTCTTCTTAACCTCTACAGCTTGTCCTGTGTAATTTAACAAGTACTGTAATACCATATCTGTTGAAATTGCCTCTGCATCCATCTGCTCTCTACTACTTTCGAAATAGGCATTGGTTTCGTTTTCATGGTCAATAGCACTTACCACATCCGGAAACTGTTCAGGTAAAATACTCTTTTTAAAATTACTTCTGAAATCTCCATTTAGCATAGATAAAATATCCACCGTACAAAGTGGTTTATCGTAATCTCCTTCATTATGCTTATAAAAATAAATATTTTTATTTACATAATGTCCTTTCCGCATCTGGAACATGGAATTACTATCCTGAATAATAGTTCGACATATATCTACTACTTTCTCCGCCTCCCACATTTCATTATCTAGAACATATGTTTTGTTTTCTTCGGTACATATACTCTGTATCATAGCTACGAAATCATCCTGCGCTAACATTAACAGTGCTTTGTAGATTCCATTGCTTTTCAATACCTCTAATGTTTCCTCTGAAATTGCCGCAGCATCCATTCCTTCTAAAGTTTTTGCTACATCAGAATAAAATGTAATTGCCCTTTCAAATTCTTCCAGAATAGAAGTATCTATCACTAATTTTAATGGGTCAACTCCGCTAATAGCATCCACTATAATTCTTCTTGCTGCCATATCATAACTATCATTCTGTGTCGATGCCAATGTCACCCATGGTGAAAAGATTTCCTGCTTATCTTCTTTGCTTACATCAGGATTTGCATAAGCCCACTCCAAAATCTGGTCGGTACCGGCCGGATTATAAAAAACAGGCTGTGCCATATATACCAAATCATACTCTGCTAAATTCGAAATTCCCACCAGACTGTCTACTGAAACTGTGGTCAATTCAATCATCTGGTCATTCTGCAGCTGTGTCTCGTCTGTAATTCCCAGAACAAAACGTTTGAACAAATCATTATTTCTGATTTCTGCTCTGGAAACAAAAACAAACTGATATCCCATTCCTTTAAAGGAATTCTCCGGAATTTGGACACCTTCTTCCTCAGCCACAAACCTGAAAAAACGTCCACTTTCTGTACTATTATTAAGCCCCTCTTCACTATAATTTAAGTAAATTGTGTTCCCATCTTCGTCTGTAAAATAAACTTCAGATAATGGTGTAACTGTAGGCAATGGAGCCTTGGTTGGCTCCAGGGTTGGAACTGCTGTCGGTATTTCCGTTGGCTGACCCGTCGGTGTTTCTATTGGCTGCTCTGTCGGTGCTACTGTTTCCTCAGGAATATTGGTTGGTTCTGTGTCATCACCTTCATTAATCGCTTCCTGATTTAATTGTTTTTCTGTAAGTTCTTTTTCTTTCTGCGGCTCTATATTTACATCTGCCTGAGCAACCAGAACGCTGTTTCGGATATTCTTATTTAAGAATGCTGTTTCCGATGCTTCGGTTACTGTGGGTGCCAATGTAGCTTCCGGTATTGTGGTTACTTCGGTTGTTGGTGTTAGCGACAACTTCTGTGTTGGTTCTGCTGTAGGTGCAGCTTCACCTTCTGTTGGTGCTGGTGTCACTGTTACCGTTGTACCCTCTGTTGTTGGTGAAGGTGTTTCCGTTGCTTCAGGTATTTCTGTTGGCTCTGAGCCCGCCACGGTTGGTGTAGGTGCTTCTGTGCCCTCCGGTGCAGGTGTTTCTGACGGTGCTTCCGTTGGCACAGGTGTTACTGTCACAATAATTTCCTGATAATACACCTTTTCATTTTCCAGTTCAGAAACACTCACTTCCTGAAAATAGCCTGCCACCAGTTTTTGTTCACTCAGTCCATACCCCACCTGTTCATCTGTCAAATCCGGTACATTGCTGGTAAACTGATCCTGCTCTCCCGGTTTATAATATGTGAGAGGATAAACAGCACTGGTTGTAGAATCCATATTTACCATTCCGTATTTATTGAGAATTTCTGCAAACTCATGTATTTCCTCGTCTGTATAGTCTTTTATGATGTCTTTAAAAGGCTCCTGCCCTTTAATCAACATACCAAACATCCCCATACTTTCACTATCCGGAAGTATTTCTAAAACTTTAATAGAATCTTTTCCTTCATATGCCTCCCTTGCTTTTGTTTCCACAGAGGCAAACATCCCTCTTGCTTCTACATTTTCCAAGGAAGAGTATACAAAATTAATAACTAAAACAATTGCCAGCAAAGAGGCTGCGATTATCTTTTTGGGAAGTTTTTTTCTTTTTTTATTCTTTTTCTCCATGATTTACCTCCTGCTATTTTACAGTTACATCGATTGTGTCTGACATATTAGTATCCTTGAATGTAGCAATAACCGAAATCTTACTTGTTTTTACATCATCACCAATACTTAATCTTATGCCACCTTCTGTCACAAATATAATACTGTTACGAACAGACGGATTTGTTGTTGCCATAATCTCCGTCATTGCTCCATCCAGACCAATTACTTCATAAGGTAAGATAACCGTACTATTTTTCTGAATTTCTGCACCTCCATCACCGTTTATAAACTTTATAGATACTTTCGGTATGGTTACAGAAACATATGTAGTTACGGGTTCTGAAAGTCTGTCTGCAGTAATCTTGGCAGCTACCTGCAGATGATATTCATTTTCATAGTTAATATCTTTTTCCACATTCAGCATGCCGCTATATTTATCAACAGATACTTTATCTGAGCTAAGGCCACCGTAATCTGCAATTTCCCATTGAATCTGTAATTCGGTTGATGCCAGGTTCTGTCCTACCACATTGGTAAGCAATTCGGTTGATGAATTTCTGTTAGCAGTAACTACTCCTGAACCCAAATCAGATAACGCTGTATCTTCTACCTGTACTACCAGTTCTCCTGTGATCGTCGGATCATGAACAGATGTTGCCACAATGGTAAATGTCTTTCCTCTTGCCTCTTTATCCAGACCAAATACTCCACTATTACTGTATAAATGCACCCAGCTTGGATTTTCTTTTACGCTGAAAGTCACTTTGCTCATATCATCATTTAATTCTGCACCTGATACTGTCGCATTTACTTTTAACATGCTTCCGGCATAAACTTTTTCAGCATCTGTAGTAACAGAAATTCCATTGATTTTAGATATATGTATATTGGCACTTCCAGCCGGAACCACTCCATCAGAGTTTTCCGGTGCCGTTGCGATTACCTGCACTGTACCGCCTGCTGCTGTAGCTGCATCTACTTTTACCAGACCGGTGCTGTCCACGCTGACTCCAGTTGAATTTACAGACCATGTTACCACCTGAGACGGATAACCGGTTCCCGTAACTCTGGCATGAAACTGATAACTTTCTCCCGGCACCAAATATACGTCCTGCGGCGTTATCTTGACACCTTCTGCCTTGCTGTCCAAACCATTTCCACTTCCTGTATATATGGTATCGGATGCTCCCATTGCTATATTATTACGGAATGTAACCACCTTCTGGGAAACATGTTTTCTTCCATCTTCCTCCACCTCAATGGCAATCTCTACCTTTGGATTTTTCGGAGAAGCATTCTTTGTTGGCTGTGCTGTTACAGATGGCGTCAGAGCCGCTGTAACAGAAGGATTTGGTGTCGCTGTTGCTGCAATATTTCCATCCTTCATTACTATCTGAAAATTCGTTACGTTGCTTGCCAATACTTCATTCGTTGAAAATGTTGTCAACGTAACATTTGCCGCTGAAGTATCATAGTAAATTTTTTTATCATTTCTGTTCCAGACAATGTATTCTTTTGCTTCTGTGCCGGCTTTATCATTATAAACAGTAAGAATCATCTGTGTACCATCATCATCGCATCGAATACCCATTTTGGCATCAATAATTCTGTTTTCTACATTGTTTAATGCCAACTGCACATCCTGCTGAAGCCCAATTTCATCATTAGAGGAACGAAACATTTTCATACCCGTCACCATGAAAGAGGTAACTGTAACCAATACAATACTCAAAATTGCAACGGAAATAATCATTTCCAGCAAGGTAAGACCTTTATCATTATCTTCTATCATAAATTTTTTCATAAAATAATTTTCCTCCCTTCCTTACTGTGTGAATGTAACTTCCGTCTTTCCGGTTACTTTACTAATCGTAACATATCCTTTACTTTTCCCACCTATTAAAACTTCAATTTTGTTCCAATAAACATTAGGCACACTTGCGTCTGCCGTAAGAAGACCTCCCGTAGCACGGTCAAAATAGATTTCCACCGGGCCAGAAGCTACTGTTTGTACAGAATTATCTGTTTTATAGCACTTTATAATGATATTACTTTTGCCAATCACTTCATCGGTCTGGCCCATTCCTATATATTGGATACAGTAATTTCCACTACTGTCCAAAGTCAGGCGCATACCAATATCTCTACCGCCACTGGATTTACTCATCGTATAGTTTTGAGTTTTAAGTAATGAACTGTTGATTTTTCTAACTGTACTTTTTACATTAGTACTAGAAACATAGCTCAAACCAACAATGGACACACTGCTAACCACTGCCAGAATTGCAATAACTATAATCAACTCCACCAGGGAAAAACCCTTGTTGTTTTTCATACTCTCTCACCCCTTTACTCTTTGTTCCAGTTGTCATAGGTAACTAAATCTTCTACTACAATGTGGTCCTCTTTGTCTGCACTTCCTTCTGTGCTGCTTTCAACGCTCATACCATCTATAAATAAATCCATAACACTTACGTCTGTCTGTACACCACCAATTGTAAATGGTGTTGTCATATTAAGTACATGTCGAATCATTTCTTTATCGTTGCTAACATCTTCGTTAACACCATCTCCACCAGTTCCACAATTTACTGTAATGGTTCCTCCACTGATAATACATCCTTCAAATGTTTCATCTACCAACACATCTCCTGAGGCAATCAGCAATGATGTTTCTTCCGGCAAATTAGTAATCGTATAGGCAGCATCGTTTTTATTATTAACAACTACAGCTTTAATACCTTCTTCCACATTCACAAATTCTGCACGATTACCTGCTTTTACAAATTCCTGACTGGTGCAAAGCTTGTCAAACATATCTTTATCAATCAGATTATAGAAAATACCTGTACCATCCGGATTTGATTTATCAACCCGTTCTTTTTCTTCCGTAGTAAGACTGTTTGCATTTTTAATCAGCTTTGTATAGAGTCCTTGAAATACGGACTTATAAGTAGCGATTTCTGTGCTGTAATCCACCCCGGCAGCATTATCTGCTGATTTTGTTTCTCGAACCAGTTCATATGTATAAGCAGGCTCTCCTTCGCTATCAGTAAGCTGATTTCCTAAAGAATCTGTTTTTGGAACTCGTTTTAAAATATTACCTGCCACATTCAACCTTTCAATATCATCAATTTCCAGTGTTTTCACATAAATATCCAGATACTGACTGATGTGTTCTACATTTTCTGAGAAATAGTCATAAAAAAAGGCTGCTGCTTCTTCCTGGCTATTAAAAATCATGTAATAATAAATTAAAGTTTCATTTGTCGCATTTCCATTGGTAGTTCTTACATATTTTTGACGGAATTTTGCCCCATATTTGGTGGCATAATCAATTCCACCTTTACTGAAATCTACCTCTACCCTATTATCCACCGATGCCTTTAAAAATTTATCTTCATAGTCGGAATATAATACAGGATTTGTCCCTAATACACATTCATAATCAGAAGTGGCATCCTTTCTTACATACCCAATACATTCTGACGGGACCAGATATGCAATCTGAGATGCTTTGGCTGTCAGTGATTCTCCCAATGCCACATCACCATTTGTCTGAATATTTGGTACTGCAGTAGGTTGTCCGGTAGGTACCGGTGTAATAATATCTGTGTAATCATTTACTCCAATATATGTGTTACCCGGAAGCAACAAGCGCTTCAAGTCTTTCAACTTTACCTCAGAATTTATTCCATTAATAATAATAGAGCTGCCTTCCTCCGCATAAGACGTTTTATAATCCCCGGGAAGTCCTAACCCCATATATTTGCCACTGATTTCTAAGTTGCTTCCGTTTCCAAGTACAGTAGTATCATCCATAATATAGGAATTTCCCAAGAGACTTAAGTTTCCTTTGTTTACCTCAGTTCCTCCTGCCCACAGGTTAGTATCCTTGTCCATCACAATACTTCCGCCCTCTGCTGTCACAAGATCAGGTGTGATAACAACTTCTGAATCTTTAAAGTAGAAAGCTTTTCCCGCTTCTGCTAAAATACCATCCCTGCCACCGTAAACACTTCCTGAAATAGTAGTCTTATTATTGGCAATCAGCATGTCATTTGCAACAAGGCTGTAATCAATAATTTCCGGAATCTTCAAACTGGATTCAAAAGAAATATCCGGAATAGCGATACGAAGATCTGTCGTAATTACAGAGACATATCCTTTATCATCTTTATAACGAACTCTAATATTTTTTAATACAAGGGAATCCGTGTATGGCATCATAATATTATCATCTTTTGCACCATTCCCATTTACATCCACAACTTCAATCTGAGCACCCACGTGGTCTGCAATTGTTTCACCATCTGCCAAAACCACGGACTGTTCCTGAACAAAAGCTTTCAATTTTTTAATATCATATCTGGTATCATCATTTCCGCTGCCATCCTTCAAATCTTCTCTCAGCTTATTTATATACAAAATGGTAAACTCTTTTTTACGTTCATCTGAAGAACATAATTCGTATTTTTGTATTACATTCATATAAGCAATATCAATAGCTTCCGATGCTTCTCCCTGTAAGCCCACTCTAATTTCATCTAATATCTGTTCTGCTGAATAGAAATTGTCTTTTGACTGCAAATCGTTTGCTTTCATCTGAAAGTTTGCCATACACATATAAAGCACTACAGAAACCAAAATCCCCATAAGCGCCAGTACCGCAATAACTAAAACAATGGCAGAACCTTTATTATTTTGTTTTCTTTTTATCTTTTCGCTGTTATCTCTTTTATTCATTTTATTTGTAAAACCTCACCATCATTCTCTGTTTATTGTTACTTTTACGGTATTGTTGGTGTTGGTGTTACTGTATTATTCACATGAACACCTTCACTATCTAATACTGCCAATGGAGCACCGCTAAAATTGTTAGCGTAAGAACCACTTTCATACACTTCCACTTTCTTTTTAAAGATTCTAACCGTTTCATTTGAGCCACCTGTAATCTTTTCTGTGGCTATATAAAACTTTTCTGTACAAGGTGCACCGGCACACTCATATTCCAACCGTGCCTGTAGTGGTTCTTCTATATATCTATTTGTTTTCAACAAGTCATACAAATTGTATCCTACATTTGTACGAATCTTTGTAACATAATCAGAACCTTTCACTCCCTCTACTACTTTTATGTCCACGCGATATTTCGTCTCCGCAGCACTCTGTTTAAAATCTTCCACGCAGCTCTGCTTAATTAAATATACTGTTACCGGTACGTTCTCCGGATTATTAATCACAATATGATCCCGTTCATGATTATTCACCGAATTATAGTTAGGATTATATAGAAGATAAATATTTCTCGGTTTCCTACTGGTATCTTCTGTATTTTTATAAAGAGCATTAAACTCCTGTGAATCCCAGTTTTTCACTGTAGAACCTACATATTCCTGCGGAATCTCCAATCTGTAATTTACACCAACTTCTATCAACGAATCCGTGGTGCCCACAACCGGTGTGCTATTAATATTTAATGTAATTGTTCTGTCAGCTTCTTCTGCAATATCATCTGCTGTTTTATGATTGTTAGCTGTCACACAACGTAGTGCCAATTCACTGCATAATTCCGTATTGATATTGGAACTCTGCACATACAATCCATCATAGTCTGAATCATAATCCGCTATATCTACATACAATTTGTCATTATATTTTTCTACGGTTTCTGTCGCTTCCTTATAGTAATCAGAGGCATCCAATGTAACCCTTACATCATATTTCTTATTATCATATACAACATTTGCCACACCAAAGGTATAGACATTACCTGTTGTCAACTTATTGAAAACATAAGAACCATTATTTAATGTAAAAGAACTCTGAAATTCTTTATGAACGGTTCCTCCCATTCCGGATGGCAGAAAACTCAATGAACCACCTGCATTTGTCACATCAGAAAACTGCTCTGCAATTTCCTCTAAACTCATATTCTGCATACCTTCCATAACTGTCTGTGCCACCGCGGTTTCATTTAACAAATTATCTGCCTTTTTATTAACCTTCATGGAGGTAACAATACTCGCAAGAATCGGAGTAACAATCACCACAAGAATGGTAATCGCAATCAACAATTCTATCAAGGTAAAACCCTTATTATTCATTTTTTTATTCCTTTGCTTTTCCATACCTTGCCTCCCATTTTGTTAAGTCTTCTTGTAAGTTTACCCAAAGCAACAAATGTGCTTTGGGTAAGCGTTAACGAACTGAACGGAATGGATTACTTGTACCTACCGGTACACCAGCAACATCCGGTGTTGAATATACCTCATCAGTTCCTGAAAGATAATAGAAATTAGAGGTTATTGTGCCGGATAAAATACCGTTTTCTTCATTATAAGTAATAGAAACATCTTCTATACTCTTTTTATCATCATCCTCTGTAATCGCCTTTACTAACTGCTTTAAGGAAAGATAGTTGACTTCATAAGTGGTTGTAACCGGTACATACCATAACTGGCAAGGCAGAGAATTACTGTCTGCTGTTAAAGTTGCACCATCCGTTGTCGCTCCTGTTGCATCCGCCTCAGTTACTTCTGCATCTTCTGCTGCAACTGTCGGTGTTGCCTCTGCATCGCTAACAGCTCCTGTTCCCTGTAACATAGCATCTACAGATATCGTTTCTACCGGCGGATATGCAAGTTCATATCCCACGGAAGAAGGCATTCCCACAGAATTTGCATAAAACTCTGCCAAAGTTCCCTCTAAGCCATCAACGTAAAGAATATCATCTTCTTCTTCCATTCCGGCCGGAAACTCTGTTTTTATTTGTTCATTATCTTCCACATATTTTTCAGTATCTGCCAAATATTGTTCTCTGTTTTTATCCAGTTCTTTCAATTTACCAATAACATCTTCTAATACCGCATTTTCGATTTCTAAAGCTTCTGTCTTTTCCTGAAAATTAAGGAACACAAAATAGTAAGTAGCAAATACTATCAAAATACCGCCTAGAACCAGTAACAACATTTTATCTCTTTTTGATATTTTCATTATGCTCCCCTCCTATTCTTCCTCTGTTTCTGTAGTTACAATGCTGTCCTGCACCTGCTGTGCCTGTTCAGACTCAATTTCGTCAAATTCCATCTGTTCTCTATCCTTGTACACACCTTCTAAAGTAAATGATACTTCTCTGATACCGGCATCATTTTTCGTATCGGCAATAGCACTTACAGTCACATCCTCCACACTGTTAAATGTACGGAACTGTGTAATTACCTTAGCCGCTTCTTTCTTATTATTTACGGAAATACCAATGGTAAATCCTACTCTGTCGGAAGTAAAAGAGGTTATCTTGGAAGAAGATGGCATCTTCATTTCCATTTCTTCGATAAACTCAACCAGCTGTCCATTATGTGTCCAAGTATATTCTTCGATACCTGTTAAATATTCATTTTCTGCTTTCACTTTTACATATTCATTATATACCGGCTCAATGGCACGTAGGCTTTCTATTACCACCTTATTGTGTTCACATTTCTGTTTTTCAATCGCATATGGCATAACAGAAGTAACTACCAGCACAATAGAAATTCCCATACACACCGCAAACACAACTACCGGAATTATGTTTTTGTCTGTTCCTGCTATTGCAGTCTCTTTCTTTTTTCTAATGTCATACAGATTAATCGGTGCCATAGCTGCACCAATATTTTCAATGTATTCACCAAAGCTGGAATCCTTAAAATAACGTTCAATATGTAACCCCTGGACTTTTGTAAGCACAGTCACTTTATTTCCGATAGAATTCGTAAGCAGTTTAGATAAACCTGAAAATTCTCCACCAATACCAGTTAAATGAATTCTCGTAATCGGTGATTTCGGATATCTTGAATTATAAAAATCAATCATACGGTTCGTCTGATTAATTAATGGTTCAAAAGCTTCTGTTACCGCTTTTTTAGCCTCTAACAATTCTGCACTTTCATCTTTTTCGTCTATGATATCATCGTCATCATCATCTTCCAGATTAGAAAACTGTTCCTGAAGACTTCTTCTGATACAAGTCTTTCTTCTTGCCAATGTAACAGCCTGCTCATAAGAAAGTTTTGGACCGAATGCTGTATTACTCTGAATCTCCGCGATAGCATCATCAATACCGTAAGTAATTGTCCTGCTCATCAAAATAGAGGTATCCTCAATCACCATAAAGGATGTGGTGGTTTCCCCTACTTTCATTACCAGGTTCGCACCTGAAGTACATTCTGACTTTACTACCTGATATACACTATTTCCTGCATAATCAATAGAAACAATATCTAAATCACACAGTTCTGCCAACTGCATGTATCCATCTAAAATATTTTTTGGCGCTGCCAAAACCTGAATTTTATATTTCTTCCCCTGCTCTTCGTCTTCTTCGATTCCTAAAATATTATGTGAAAGCTGATAATTAGCTAAGTCTACCGGAAAATAGTCCCCGGCATTTGCCGCAACCATAGCACCAACTCTGTTTGCTTTTGTATATGGAAGCTTCACTTCTCTTGTAGCAATCTTTGTAGACTGTATAGTAAATACTACGTACTTTGTACGCATATTTCTTTCAAAAATCATACTTCTCAATGCATTTGCAAAACTCTTAAGATCGCCTCGCAATACTCCATCAGAAATAACCCCTTCCGGTGTCTGCATAGAGAAACTCTGATATATTTTCGGATTCTTAGAACGATAGTCCATTAAACATACTCTGGTGACAGAGCCACCAATTTTAATACTTAATACTTTAGAAATCATATTATCTCTCCCTGTTTTGAAATATCTATTAAAAAAACAGTAGTGCTGTTTTACATTTCATCTTCATGCATTTTTTATAACTATAACATACTTGACAAATACCAATAAATCATCTTATTTCCCCACAATGCGGCAAGTAAGATTCCAATAGATAAATACGGACCAAATGCTAATACATGATCCTCTTTCGTTACTTTCATACGAATCACATGGCATATAGAGCCAACAATACACCCAAGTAAAAACGCCAGTACAATTCGCTTCCAGCCAAGCAGCAAACCTGCTGCTGCCATCAGTTTCATATCTCCGCCACCAAAGCCTGTCCCTTTGGTAAGCCATATCACAATCTGCATAAATATACTGACTGCAAAAAATCCTATCAGATAGTCCAGCCAGTTTTCATAGTCTATAATCACCTGAATGATACCTAAAATAAAAATAAACACATTAATTCCAAAAGGAATTTCATAAGTTCTAAAATCAATTACACTTATCACAATAAGTGCAGATACTAAAAAGCAGTACAAAAAACTGCTTGCACAAAAACCATTTACCATAAACACAAGAAGATACAATATCCCATTGGCCAACTCAACCATCGGATATTGTATTGATATATGTGTTTTGCATTTTCGACACTTACCACCCAGGCAAAGGCAACTGAAAATCGGTATTAAATCATACCATTTCAGCTGATACCCACAGTCCATACAATGGGAACGTACCTTTGCAATATTTTCACCCTTCGGAATCCTGTAAATACAAACATTCAGAAAGCTTCCAATTACAATTCCATATATAAATATAATCATGTAAATCAAAATTACCTGGGAGGTCATAGGGGGGTGTCCTTTCATTTGTTATGTTCATAATTGAATTTTCAACATATTCTGCTATTTATGTTTCGCCTCTGCTTTTAAACATTTATATTCCTTACGGAGCTGCTGTTGGCAATGGTGTCGGTGATATTCCCGGTGCTGTATATGTATTACCTACAACAACACTTACATCACCATTAGAAAATCTAACTTCAATCACAGGATCTGTTGTAACAGTTGTATATGTTTTAGATTTCAACAAAGGTTCTGTTGTAGAAGATGTTGTCTTCACTATTTTTGAAAGTTCATCAAAAAATAAAGTTGCTGGGTCATCAGAACTTCCTCCTGTTACCGCTACATCATCAGCATTAGTATGATCAATCGTGATTTGATATGTAGTTCCTGTCAAATTAATACTTGGATCTGCCGCAATCGCTTCACAAGCTTTTCTTACAGAATCAATATATTCATTGTCTGCTGAAAGTCTTGACTTTTCTACAAATTTCAAGTACTGTGGTGCCAAAATTCCAATCAATACCGCCATAATAGCGATAACGATAATAAGTTCTACCAATGAGAAACCTTTGTTGTTTGATATGTTTTTCTTCATAGTACCTCTCTCCTTTTTATTAAATAATTTTATTATAATAAACCGTCCCCCTACTAACGGAATATCAACTATGTTACGCGGATTATAGATTATCTAATCCTTCATACATTGTCATCATCGGCGCCAATACCGCACCGATAATTACCATTACAATCGCCGCTAATACGACGATAATCAATGGCTCCAACGCCGCCATCACTGACTGGGTTGCAATTTCCACTTCTTCTTCGTAGTAATCTGCCAGTTTATCAAGCATTTCTTCCATATTACCGGATTCTTCTCCGATTTTTGCCATATGATGTACCATCGGCGGAAACAGCCCACATTCCTTGATAGGTGTGGAAAGCGGTACACCGGCAACAACCGATTCCTTTGCATCCAGAAGTGCTTTTTTAAAGTAGTAATTCGTCATAGTTCCGGCAGTAATATCAATCGCCTCTATCAACGGAATACCTGCTCCAATCATAGTGGAAAGTGTTCTGGCAAAATTAGCGGATGCTGATTTAATTGTTATATTGCCAATCATCGGCAGTTTTAACGCAATCTTTGCAATAATCCCTTCGCCTCTTGGCGTGTTTTTAAACCATTTAAAAAACACTGCCAGTAAAACCAATATCGCTAATACCACATACCAACGTCTCTGCATAAATTCACTGGCCGCTATTACTGCCAGCGTAATTCCCGGCATTTCCACATCCATATCTTCAAACATCCCCTGGAAACTAGGAACTACTACATTTAACATTACAACAATAACCGCTATCGCTACAATGCAGACAATAATCGGGTAAATACTCGCCTTTTTTATCAAGCCTTTCAATTTTGCCTGACGTTCAAACTGTACCGCCATTCGCTCATATGCAGTATCCAAACTACCGGAGGCTTCACCGGCCGCCGTCATCTTAATCAGAATCTTCGGAAACACATTTTCCATCTCCATGGAATCTGCAAGGTTTTCACCCTTCTCCACATTCTTGCAAACATTGGTTAATACCTTGCTAAATGTTTTGTTTTCCGTAGCTTCTGAAAGCATTTTCAATGTTTCAATAATTGTTACACCGGCTCTCTGCAAACTGACAAACTGTCTGCAGAACAAGCACAAATCTCTTGTGGAAATTTTCTGTCCAATATCAAGTCGAATATCTTTCTGAAGCACACCGGCCTCACTGATTTCCGTCAAATACAAATCCCTGTTTTTCAACTCTGTTTTTGCTTTTTCCAGAGTTTCCGATTCAATTTTCCCTTTTATCTCCTTACCGGACTTTGATATGGCCCGGTACATATATTCTGCCATTTGTTTCCTCCTTACGAATCAAATGATACTTTCAGCATTTCTGTAACAGAGGTAGTTCCGTCAATTACATATTCCGCTGCTCTCATACGCAATGTTTTCATTCCGTTTTCCAATGCTACATTTTTAATTTTATCAGCATCTTCATTATGAGCAATTACACGTTTTAACTGCGGCGTAACTTCCATAATTTCGTATACACCGATTCGTCCTTTATAACCTGTATTATCACACTTATCGCATCCACAAGGCTTGTACAATTTCAAAGGCTCTGCTACAGAATAACCCAAAAGTTCTTTTTCTTCCACTGTAGCTTCATATTCTTCTTTGCAATCTCCGCAAAGTCTGCGCACAAGTCTCTGGGCAATGATACCAACTACAGAATCCGCAATCAGATAAGGTTCAATTCCCATATCTGAAAGACGTGTTACTGTACTGGCCGCACTGTTTGTATGAAGTGTGGAAACAACTAAGTGTCCTGTAATAGAAGCCTGCACCGCAATCTGTGCTGTTTCCGAATCTCGAATTTCCCCAATCATAATGATATCAGGGTCCTGTCGGAGAATAGAACGCAGTGCAGAAGCAAAGGTTAAATCCGCTTTCGGATTCACCTGAACCTGATTGATTCCGTCAATGTTAGCTTCCACCGGGTCTTCTACCGTGATAATATTTACATCTTCTTTATTCAATTCACTTAATGCCGTATACAGTGTAGTTGATTTACCACTACCCGTCGGTCCCGTTACCAGGAGAATCCCATGAGGATTCTGCAATATATGGTCAAATTGTTCAAGTTCTTCATCATTTAAGCCCAGCCTTCTCTTTTCCAGTGTCAATGCATTCTTAGAGGTAAGACGCATAACCACTTTCTCACCATAAACAGTAGGAAGCACAGAAGCACGAATATCGTACTCCTGACGGTCGACCACCTGTGTAATTCTACCATCCTGTGGCTTACGTTTTTCAGAAATATCCATACCACCAATAATTTTAATTCTGGCAACAATGGCTGAAAGCAAACGTTGTGAATACACCATTCTTTCATATAACGCACCATCAATACGGTAACGGATGCGAACCTGTCTTTCCATAGGTTCTATATGTATATCTGAAGCTCTCTGTCTTACCGCCTGCTCAATCATGGATTTTACAAGCTGTACAATTGGAGAACTGTTTACATCTTCATTATATAATTCTTCACTTTCTTCTAATTTTGCTTCTTTCTCTTTTGCATACTCATCCACAGCACTGTACACTTCTTTTTGTCCGAAGTACTTATCCAATGCCATGTTCAGACTTCTTCTGGTTGTAATTACAGTTTCCACCTGAAGGTTAGTGACTATATTAATATCATCTACCGCTTCTATATCAAGCGGATCCACCATAGCAACCCTGATTACATTCGGATTGTCCTCTGCGTACTCAAATGGAATCATCATATGCTTTTTCAACAGTGCGCTCGGTACTAATTCAAGAATTTCGTCTTCGATCTTTGCATTCGATAAATCTACATATGCCAATCTAAGCTGTTCTCCCAAAATTTTCACAATGGTTTCTTCAGCAACAACATTGCTTTCCACCAATGCTTCTCCCAGCTTACATCCCTTTTCTTTCTGAAGTTCCAAGCCCTTTTGCAGCTGTTCTTCTGTTATGATTCCCTGGTTAATCAAAAGATCTCCCAACCGCAATCGTCTTCTGTTTATGGCCATTTACAGCACACCTTTCCACTCACTCTATAGCTTACTCTTCTATATTCTACCACATTCGCCCAAATAATGCACTACATTTTTCAACATTTATCTCACTTTTTTGTATTTCATCGTAACTTTTTCGTGATATTTCGTTAAGTTCAGACACATTAGAACAATCTCCATATACAAAAACACCAAACAATAACAACGCTACCACAAAGCGGATTATAAAACTACTTTTCCCCCTCCATTGTCCTTCTTCTTTTTCTTTATTTTCCGCAAAATATTTAAGGCTTCCTTCATTTTCAAAGGAAGCCCTTGCCATTAATAATTTTTCTTCTCTTGCTCCCATAAATTACTCCTTGCCTTTGTTCTATTCCTTAGTAATATATGAAAGCATTTTTTACTTTACTACTATTATTAATTTGTAAAATATTTTTCCTTAATAATTTCTACCGGCATATCTTTTCCTGTCCAGATTTTAAATGCTTCTGCCCCCTGGTATAAAAGCATATATAAACCATTAAAAGTATGACATCCATTGGCTTTTGCCATTTGAAGCAGCTTTGTTTCTCTTGGATTGTAAATTACATCAGACACAATCAGTCCTTCATGCAGAAAACTTGCATCTTTGATAATGCATGCATCTGTTTTTGGCGCCATCCCCACACTGGTTCCGTTGGTTAGGATATCACTTTCATCAATACTTTTCTTTAATACGCTTTCATCTTCAAAATCATACAAGCTGGCTTTACAATTTGTTTCCTTATTAATAGTGTCTATCATCTGTCTTGCTCTGCCATAAAACTGATCACGGATACTGAATACATTAATTTCCTTAACTCCATCCAATGCAGCCTGCACACATACCGCTGTTGCAGCACCACCTGCACCAAGAAGTGTCATCTTCTTTCCTATAATATCATATCCGGCATCTTTTACCGCCTGCATATATCCCACACCGTCAGTGTTATATCCGGTAAGCACTCCATTCTCATTTAATACTGTATTTACAGCACCCATCATTTTAGCAGCAGGTGACAGTTTATCTGCCAGTTCGCACATAAGATTTTTATCCGGCATGGTACAGTTAAATCCCCGTATACCAATTGTCTTTAACCCTTCCACAGCCGTCTTTAAATTTTCCGTTCCCACATCAAAGCAAAGATATACATAATCCAAATCTAACTGGCGGAATGCTTCATTATGCATCATAGGGGAAATACTATGTGCCACAGGGCTTCCCAAAAGTCCTGTCAATACCGTATGTCCTGTAATCTCTTTCATTTCTCTTTCTCCTGTTCCGTTTATTTATGGAAAAAGCTACAATTCCAGAGCCCGTCCGGAATCATAGCTTTATTTTATTCTCTGTTATTATACTCTTGAAAGGTATTCGCCTGTTCTTGTATCAATTTTGATAACATCATTCTGATTTACGAATAATGGAACGTATACAGTTGCTCCGGTTTCTACAGTTGCAGGTTTTGTAGCACCTGTTGCTGTATCACCTTTTACACCCGGTTCTGTTTCTGTGATTTCAAGTTCTACGAATAATGGTGGTTCAATTGCAAATACGTTTCCGTTATGGGAACAAATCTTAACCATTTCATTTTCTTTTACAAACTTTAAGGAATCACCAACTGCTTCGCTGCTTAATGCAATCTGGTCATATGTTTCCATGTTCATGAAGTTGAATAAATCACCATCTGCATATAAGTACTGCATTTCTACTCTGTCGATACGAGCCTGTGGGAATTTTTCTGTTGGACGGAATGTTTTTTCCACCACACCACCGTTGATGATGTTTTTTAATTTTGTACGAACAAAAGCTGCACCTTTACCAGGTTTTACATGCTGGAATTCGATAATCTGATAGATATTTCCTTCTATTTCCAAAGTTACACCGTTTCTAAAATCTCCTGCTGAAACCATTTTGTTTTCCTCCTTAAAATACGCCGAGCCGTTTTTCAATCTGTAAGCTCATAAACTCATCTATATTTTATACTAAAATTTACTATTTTTCAACTACTTTTTACGATTGAATTCTTCGATGATAAAAATGTAATACAATTTTCTCCAGATAACGCTTCAATACAATTTGGATTTCTTCTTTTTTTCCTATGGGCTGCACCAGATAACTTAACAAGCCTGTCCTATTTGCACCATAAATGTCTGTAAAAATCTGGTCACCAATAAAAATTGTGTTTTCTCTGTTTGTACCAATCAGCTCCATCGCCTTCTCATAGCCTGCTGTTTTCGGTTTGCCTGCCTTATGAATATACTGCACATGAATCTGTTCATTAAACATTTTCACACGTTCTTCTTTATTATTGGATAGCAGACACACGCCAAAGCCAGTTTGTTTTAAACGCTTCATTAATTCAATTGCCCGCTCTGTGGCCGGCGCACCGTGTTCTGTCAGCGTATTATCTATATCATAAATCAAACCTCGGTAGCCCTGTCTATACAACGCTTCGTAATCGATTTCATACGCACTGTTTACTTCTTTATCAGGGTAAAATTTTTCAAACATGGGATGTTACTCCTCCTCAGGTAATGGAAGTATTCGTTCTGCACTTTCCATAAATTTCTTTACTTCCTTATTTGCCTTTACAATCGGAATGTTGGTACCGGCACCACCTACACAGCCTCCCGGGCAGCCCATCCCCTCGATAAGACATCCATTCTTTCTGCCTGCCTTTGCCAATGTCAGCATTTTCTTACACTCACTTAAGCCTTCTGCATGCTCAATCATCACTTCTGTGCCCGGATAATATTCTTCGATACACTGTCTGATTGCTTCTGCCACACCGCCGGCAACGGCATAGCCACGTCCTGCGGAAGTTGCATCGTTTATTTCATCACTTTCATCTGTTTCCAATTCTGACAATACAATCTTTTTCGCCGAAAACATACCTGCTAATTCTTCAAAGGTAATTACAAAGTCCACATCGCTTCGAACCTTCCTTCTGGAAGCTTCCAGCTTTTTAGAAGCACATGGTCCTATAAACACAATACTTGCGTCAGGATGTTCTTCTTTTATCTTTCTGGCAGTGGCAACCATCGGTGTTAACTCATTGGAAATATTTCCAATGGTTTCCGGGAAGAATTTTCTTGCCATCATGGACCATGACGGGCAACAGGAAGTCAGCAAAAATGGTAATTCACCATTTACCACTTCTTTCACATAATGTTTTGCTTCTGCCATTGCTCCTGCATCCGCACCGATAGCCACTTCATATACTCGGCTAAATCCCAGCTGTTTTAATCCTTCTTTCACCTGTGCAGGTGTTACGTTTTCACCAAACTGCCCCACAAATGCCGGTGCAATCTCAGCAATTACTTCACGTCCTGACTGAATGGCACGGATTAGCTGGAATATCTGGGATTTGTCTGCAATCGCCCCAAACGGACAATTTACCATACACATACCGCAGGATACACACTTTTCGCTGTCAATGCAGGCTCTGCCATATTCATCACTTACAATGGCATTGACACCACAGGCTGCCGCACATGGACGTACCTGCTTGGAAATGGCATCGTAAGGACATACTTCTTTACATTTTCCACATTTTACACATTTTTCCTGATCTATATAAGATTTTCCATCCACTAAAGAAATGGCACCTCTTGGACATACCTTTGCACATGGCTGCGCTGTACAGCTCTTACACTGATTTGTTACAATAAACATATTTTCCGCACAGGCATTACATGCTGATGGAATTACCTGCATAAGAGGTGGTTCATAATATTTCTCTGCAATATTACTTTCATCTACCCCTTCTGTTGCATGCACCGGTTTATCTTCCGGACGCAGCGAAAGCCCCATAGCAAGACGAAGCCTTTCTCTGACTACAGCACGTTCACGATAGATGCTCTCCCAAAATCTTGGATTTTCAGCATCTGTCATTTTATACGGCAACGCTTCTAAATCGTTGATAATATCCGTTGAGTTATATGCAAGATTCGCTATTTCTTTGAATGTTTCTTTTCTAAGTTTACGCACTTCTGTGTCAAGACCTCTAAAGCTCATGTTCTCTCCTCCATATTCAAGCAAAGTAAAAGGGTCATATGTTAAAAATTTATCATTCGCATTTCATTTAAACATATAACCCTTGTTTCGTCAATATTTACTTATGTAAAACTTTAAAAATCCTAACAGTTCAACCCACGTCATTCGCAACGGAATATAATTCATATGAAGCTAAGATTTTTATCTCTGGCTTTCCAGTTCTTCCAATTTTTCAGATAAAAGTTTCATATCAATAGGTTTTGATACATGTCCATCCATTCCTACATCCTTCGCCTTTTCTATATCCTGTAAAAAAGCATGGGCTGTCATGGCAAGAATAATAATTTTTTTCGCATCTGAACGTTCCAGACTACGGATTTTTTTTGCAGCACTGTAGCCATCCATTATCGGCATCTGAATATCCATTAATATATAATCATAATAATTTTCATAGCTCGCTTCAAATGCTTCTACCGCTGCTTTTCCATTGGAAGCAATTTCCACTATGGCACCTGCCATAATCAGGATTTCCTTCATAATTTCCGCATTCAAAGCATTATCTTCCACCAACAAAATTTTCTTATACTGATATGTAAAATCCGACTTTTCTTCCTGTTCCTGCTCTAATTCTACTACTTCCTCTTCTATGCCTCTCTTGAAAGGCAGTTTAATGCTGAAACGGCTTCCTTCTCCCAACTCGCTTTCCACATAAATAAATCCATTCATTGCTTCTACCAGTTGCTTTGTAATTGCCATTCCAAGACCATTTCCCTCTATGACTTTTACTTCGTCTTTGTCTTCTCGGCTGAATGCATCAAAAATCTTATTTACATATGCCTTTTCCATGCCCTTACCGGTATCCTGTATTACAAACATGACCGTCAAAAACTTTTTGCTGCATTTTACAGCATTAGCACGGAAGATAATATCCCCTTCTTCCCCTGTGTATTTCACGGCATTGGACAGCACATTCAATAATATTTTCTTAATTCCAACAGAATCTCCCCAGACTTCAACATCTAAATCTTCACTGATTTCCACCTGAAAATTTTGGTGCTTTTCATCTACCTGAATTCTGGTTAAATCTACTACCTCGTTTAATACATCCATAAGGCAGATTTTTTTATTATTCAAACGAAACTTTTCATTTTCCATCTGCGAAAAGTCCAATACGTCATTTACTAACTGTACCAAATGATTTGCCTGAGCATCTATTTTATTAAGACAGTACTCCACTTTTTCCTGATTTTGTATGTTGGCTTTGGCTAGCATACTCATTCCCATAATTCCATTCATAGGGGTTCGAATGTCATGGGACAAACTAAGCATAAAACGACTTTTTACTCTTTCTGAGTGCTGTGACGCCTCCAATGCCTGTTCTAAATATTTTAACGTTTCTTCACCCTTTTCCTGCTCTATTCTTTTGCCATACAATTTACACATATAAATGCAGATGCTTATCATAATTCCCATAATTGCCAATGCACTTAACATAAGTTTTGTCATAAATGCATTCAGGTTGTTATTTATTCTTTCCTCCGGAATTACTGCCAGCAATACCCACTTATTTTCTTTCATCGGAACGCTGATAATAAACGATTTGCCACGTTCTGTATCAAGATATAAGGTTTCTTTTTTTCTCTGAAAAACTAATTCTTTCACATAATCAAGGCTCTTTTTCTGATTGACACCAATTACCTGTTCTAATATTTCTCCAACATCATCATTGACGTTAACTTTTTCATTATTGGTATAAACAACGCCCTGATTTTTAGGATTAATTAAATAACATTCACCTTCATTTGTCAATGCACTAATGTCTATATCTCTTGTAAAATCTTCAAGTTTAAAAGAAATACCCAAAGAAGACACTGTAATATCTTTATATTTCACGGGTTTTATGGTTCGCATATAATAAATCATGTCTTCTCCCTCATGATTGGTTGCAACCGAATGAATATGTTCTCCTCTCAGCATTCTCTCATATAAATTGTTATCCACTTTAAATGTATCAAATTCATCTTGTTCATTATAATAGGTATATTCGTCTGTCATAAGAAACATCTTCTGAAATCCCCAAAGGGTCTTTTCATATTGCAAATACCCTGATACACTGCTTTCCGCTGCTTCCTCGGTTATCCCAAGCATTTCCTCCACATTCTGAATCATATCCCAGGTAACTTTCGTACGCATATCAACATTCTTTTTTACCTGCTCTGCAATCTCTACAATGTGTTCTGTGGTTTCTTCCCGCACACTTTCAGTGGCTTGCTGTATAATTTGATACAGTAGAATTACTGTAACCAAAACACTTGTTACCATCAGAATAATAATATTTCTCCATTCTTTTGCAATCTTAATTTTTTTCAACCATTGACACCGCCTTGTTTCCATATAATTCCTACCTTGTAAGTATGCATTTTTTTCCTACAATAGTCAATTATTTTTTTTTTACATTTTTCGACACATACAAAAAAAGACGAGCCACTTTGGGCTCGCTTTCTTATCGTTCAGTCATGGGGCGATATTCTCTTTCTTCTGTAACACTCTTGTATGCCGGACGAATAATTTTATCCACGTTCACCAGTTCTTCAATTCTATGAGCACTCCAACCAACAATTCTTGCTATCGCAAACATCGGTGTATATAATTCCAACGGAATATCCAACATGCTATATACAAAGCCACTGTAAAAGTCTACATTTGCACTGACTCCTTTATATATAGAACGTTCTTCCGCAATAATCTGTGGTGCAAGACGCTCTATCTTAGAATACAGTTCAAATTCATCCTGTCTTCCTTTTTCATCTGATAACTGCTTTACAAAGCCTTTGAAAATAGTTGCTCTCGGGTCTGAAATAGAATATACCGCATGACCCATTCCATAAATCAGACCTTTTTTATCAAATGCCTGCTTATTTAACAACTTTCTTAAATAATCTGCAATCTGTTCATCATCCTTCAGGTCTTTTACATTCTGCTTCAGGTCGTTCATCATTTCTACTACCTTAATATTTGCACCACCATGCTTTGGTCCTTTTAAGGAAGAAAGTGCTGCTGCCATAGCAGAATAAGTATCGGTTCCTGAAGATGATACCACATGAGTTGTAAATGTAGAGTTATTTCCACCGCCATGTTCCATGTGCAGTACAAAAGCAATGTCTAAAACCCTTGCTTCCAATGCAGTATATTTCATATCCGGTCTTAACAAACGAAGAAAATTTTCTGCCATAGAGAGATTTTCATCCGGTCTGTGAATATAAAAACTGTCATCTCTTTCATAGTGATTATATGCATGATATCCATATACTGCCAGCATTGGAAATACACTGATTAACATAAGACATTGTCCCAGAACATTTGGAATAGAAATATCAGATGCATTGTCATCGTAAGATGCCAGTGTCAGAACACTTTTAGAAATAGAGTTCATCATATCTTTACTTGGAGCTTTCATAATAACATCTCTTACAAAATTTGTCGGCAGTGTTCTGCTCTTTGCCATAAGATGTTTAAAGGTTTCTAACTGTTCCTCATTAGGAAGTTCTCCAAATAATAAAAGATAAGCAATCTCCTCGAATCCATATCTTTTATCCATAATATCTCCATTCACAAGATCGATGATATTATAGCCTCTATATAACAGTTTTCCGTCACAAGGAATCTTTTTCCCATCCTTTTCTTCAAAAGACTGTATATGAGAAACTCTTGTAAGTCCCGCCAGTACTCCTGTTCCTGATTTATCTCTCAATCCTCTTTTTACATCATATTTATCATATAATGCCTGTTCAATCTGACAATTAACCTCACAGGAATGTGCCAGACTTTCTACTATTTCATTCCATTTTCCAAAATCTACCATTCATTCGTTTCCTTTCTTTTTACTCTTTTCACAATACTAATGACTATATTTTAGCAAATTTGCCTAATAATTACAAGAAAATTTCAAAAAAGACCATAGCATCTGGTGTTTATCGGATGTTATGGCCTTAAATATTTCTTATGTATATTTATATTATAACTGAACTGTTACAAAAATATCATAGATTGCTTTAATTGCGCTATCGAAATCGTTGTTGCTTACACCAATAATAATGTTAAGCTCGCTAGAACCCTGGTCAATCATTTTTACATTTACATTCGCATGTGCTAATGCTGCAAAAATTCTTCCTGCTGTTCCTCTTGTAGATTTCATTCCACGTCCAACGACAGCGATTAGTGCAAGGTCTGATTCTAATTCAATAGAATCCGGACTTGCCACACGATGGATTTCTGATAAAACAGCCTGCTCTTTTCCTTCAAATTCCGGCTGATGTACAAATACAGTCATTGTGTCAATACCAGACGGAACATGTTCAAATGAAATATCATTCTTTTCAAATGCGCCTAACACTTTTCTACCAAAACCAATTTCTGAATTCATCATATCTTTCTCGATATTGACTGCCACAAATCCCTTTTTACCCGCAATACCTGTAATGGTATATTTTGGCTGACGACAAGTACTTTCTACAATCATAGTACCTTCATCTTCCGGTGCGTTTGTGTTACGGATATTGATTGGAATTCCTTCTTTACGAACAGGGAAAATAGCATCTTCATGTAATACAGTTGCACCCATGTAAGAAAGTTCTCGTAATTCCTTGTAAGTAATTGTTGTAATTACCTTTGGATCATCGATAATTCTTGGGTCAGCTACTAAAAATCCTGATACATCTGTCCAGTTTTCGTATAAGTCCGCTTTTACCGCTTTAGAAACGATAGAACCTGTAACATCAGAGCCACCTCTGGAGAATGTTTTTACTTCTCCGCTTTCCTTTGCTCCGTAGAATCCCGGAATTACTGCACGTTCAATTCCTTTTAATCTCTTAGACAGAATTACATTTGTCTTTTCTGCAAGGAAATCACCTTCTTCATTAAAGAAAATCACTTCTGCAGAATCGATGAATTCATATCCTAAGTAATTTGCCATGATAATACCGTTTAAGTATTCTCCACGGGAAGCTGCATAATCACTTCCTGCACCTTCTACGAATTTCTTTTCAATTACCTTAAATTCTTCTTCTAAGGAAAGGTTTAATCCTAATCCTTTAATTATTTCATTATATCTATCTTTGATGCGGTCTAACAGTTCTTTATATTTTTTTCCTTCAGATGCTGCGTTATAGCATGCGTATAACATATCAGTAACTTTTGTATCATTGGAATGTCTTTTTCCCGGTGCAGATGGTACTACATATTTTCTGCTTTCGTCTGCGCGGATAATATCTCCTACCTTTTTAAACTGTTCTGCACTTGCAAGTGAACTGCCACCAAACTTAACTACTTTAATCATCAATATTTCCTCCTGAACTTTACGCTCTGTCTGTATACCACGGACAATCATCCGTCCGCTAACAACGTACATATTACAAAATACACAACTTTGCAAAATTTTTCAAGAGTTTTTTTTATATTTTTTCGATAATTCATAAATTTTCTACTATTAGGATAGTTTTTATTGAAATTTCCCCTTGGAAAACGTCAATATCACAATAGCTTTTACTGTACTGCCTTGAATGCTTCTTCCAAATCTTCAATAATGTCATCGATATTTTCTGTTCCAATGGAAAGGCGAATGGTATTTGGCTTAATTCCCTGATCTGCCAGTTCTTCTTCTGTGCACTGGCTGTGTGTGGTAGTTGCCGGATGTATTACTAAGGATTTTACGTCCGCAACATTTGCAAGTAATGAGAATAATTCTAAGTTGTCGATAAAATCTTTCGCTTTCTGGGTATCTCCCTTGATTTCAAAGGTAAAGATAGAACCGCCTCCATTTGGGAAATACTTTTTATAAAGTTCCTGCTGCTTTGGTTCTTCAGACACCGATGGATGATTTACCTTTTCAACCTGTGGGTGATTATTCAGATACTGTACCACTTTTAATGCATTTTCTACATGACGTTCTACACGCAATGACAATGTTTCTAATCCCTGTAAGAAGAAAAATGCATGGAACGGAGAAAGTGTTGCTCCTGTATCACGTAATAAAATTGCACGAATCTTCGTAACAAACGCTGCTGCTCCTACTGCTTTGGTAAAGCTGATTCCATGGTAACTTGGGTTTGGCTCTGTAAGTGATGGGAATTTGCCGGATGCTTCCCAGTCAAATTTACCACTGTCCACAATCACTCCACCGATGGTTGTTCCATGACCACCAATAAATTTTGTAGCAGAGTGCACTACAATATCAGCACCATATTCGATTGGTCTAACCAGGTAAGGTGTTGCAAATGTTGAATCCACTACCAGAGGAATTTTGTGTGCATGTGCAATATTGGCAATACTTTCAATATCTACCACATCTGAGTTTGGATTTCCCAGTGTTTCAATAAAAATTGCTTTTGTATTATCTTTGATGGCTGCCTTTATTTCTTCTTCATTAAAGATATCTACAAATGTGGTTGTAATACCGTATTGCGGAAGTGTATGTAACAATAAGTTAAATGTTCCACCATAAATGTTCTTTGCCGCCACAATGTGGTCCCCTGCCTGCGCAAGATTCTGAATAGTATAAGAAATTGCCGCTGCACCGGATGCCACTGCCAAAGCTGCCACACCGCCTTCTAAGGCTGCAATTCTCTTTTCAAACACATCTTCGGTAGGATTGGTAAGTCTTCCATAAATGTTACCTGCATCACTTAAACCAAATCTTGCTGCCGCATGGTCGCTATTTTTAAATACATAAGATGATGTCTGATAAATCGGTACTGCTCTGGCATCTGTCACCGGATCTGCCTGTTCCTGTCCAACGTGTAACTGTAATGTTTCAAATTTTAAATTTCTTTCTGCTCTAGTTTTTTTACTCATAATTATAATCTCCTTTTTTCTTTCATTTATTTGATGATTCTTGTTTTCGTGTAATTCCTATCTGTTTACAAGGATATAATAGCACGTTATTTCCTAGTTGTCTAATATGAAATGCGTATTACTTGTTATAGATTTTCCCTATAACAAGCTTTGCAAACGTAAACAAGCGTCGGGAAACTGTCTGTTCCCAACGCCTGTTTACTAAACTTCTATATCATATAATTAACTACATTTTCCATTTCCCACTCAACCATATCCTGAAGTGTTACATGGTCAATTACATCACTGACTGCCTTGTCAATCATAGTCCAAATCTTAAGACTTACACACTGATTGGCATGGGTGCACTGATTTTCCTGGTCTTCCAAACAGGCCACCACTGCCATGCTGCCTTCTGTAAGTCTTAAAATCGCTCCCACTGTATATTCCTTTGGTTCCTTAGCCAGCTGATAACCTCCTTGAGACCCTCTGAGGCTACGCACAAATCCCGCTTTTTTTAACACAGCAATAATCTGTTCCAAATATTTTTCAGATATATTCTGTCGTTGAGCAATCTCTTTAATGCGTACCATTTCTCCGTTATTGTTCATTGCCAGGTCTACCATAAGTCTAAGGGCATACCTGCCTTTGGTTGAAATTCTCACGGCTGTGTCCCCCTTACTTTCTGAATTTCTTCTAAATATTTTACTGCCAATGGACTTAATGCCATACCCTTGCGCATAATATATCCAATCCGCATTACCTCATCTGATTCCAACGGTATAGCACAATATTCGTCGCCATTTAGTTCCTCACAAATAATACCGGAACAAAGAGTGTAACCATTTAATCCAACCATAAGGTTCAACATAGTAGCCCGGTCATTGGCCTTTATAATCTGTTTATAATCATATGTACTTAAAACTTCTTCTGCAAAATAAAATGAATTATTATCTCCCTGTTCAAAGGAAAGACATGGATATTCTTTTAACTGCTCCATAGTAATAACAGACTCTGCTGCCAATGGATTGCCCTTCCACATATATGCATATGTTTCACAAGGAAACAACTCCTTGAATTCCAATCCATTTTCCTTCAGAATTTTTGTGATAACTCCACTGTTAAATTCATTTAGGTAAATGATTCCCAATTCGCTTTTGAAGTTCTTTACATCTTCTATCACTTCATAGGTTTTTGTTTCATTGATGGCAAATTCATATTCTTCCATACCAAACTGCTTTACCATTTCCACAAAAGCCTTCACTGCAAAACTATAATGTTGCAGTGAAACACTGAATTTTTTTCTTGTATTTTTTTTATTTACATATCTATCTTCCAGTAACTGATACTGTTCCACAACCTGTCTTGCATAGCCCAAAAATTCTTTTCCCTCTACGGTAATCTGAACTCCCTTGTTTGTCCTTCGAAATAGTTCCACGTCGATTTCGTTTTCCAACTCTTTAATGGAAGATGACAGACTGGGCTGAGTGACAAATAACTGCTTGGCTGCCTCATTCATTGATTTGGTATCAGCTACTGCAATGGCATAACGCAGCTGTGTTAATGTCATGGCGCTACTCTGTAAATAATGGTGTGGAGTAATAACGGTCACCAGTATCCGGAAGTAATGCTACAATAGTCTTTCCTTTATTTTCCGGACGTTTTGCAATCTGGATTGCCGCATATAATGCTGCTCCGGAAGAAATTCCTACTAAAACTCCTTCCTTTTTTGCTAAAAGTTTTCCTGTAGCAAATGCATCTTCATTCTGCACCGGGAACACTTCATCATAAACGTTTGTATTTAAAGTTTCCGGTACAAAGCCTGCACCGATACCCTGAATTTTGTGAGGGCCTGCTTTTCCTTCGGACAATACCGGTGAAGATGCCGGTTCCACTGCAATTACTTTCACATCCGGATTCTTCTCTTTTAAATATTCTCCGGTTCCTGTAATAGTTCCACCGGTACCTACACCTGCTACAAAGATATCTACTTCTCCGTCAGTATCGTTCCAAATTTCCGGTCCTGTAGTCTTCTTGTGAATTGCCGGATTTGTAGGATTTTCAAACTGTCCCGGGATGTAGCTGTTTGGAAGTTCCTTTGCCAGTTCTTCGGCCTTGGCAATGGCTCCCTTCATTCCCTTATCTCCTTCTGTTAGTACAACCTCTGCACCATAAGCCTTTAAGATATTTCTTCTTTCCACACTCATAGTTTCTGGCATCGTTAAAATTACCCTGTATCCTTTGGATGCTGCCACTGCTGCCAGACCAATTCCGGTGTTGCCGGAAGTAGGTTCAATGATAACAGAATCTTTCTTTACCAGGCCTTTGCTTTCTGCATCTTCTAACATGGCCTTAGCAATTCTGTCTTTTACACTTCCAGCCGGATTAAAATATTCCAGTTTTACTAAAAGTCTTGCCTGTAAACCTTCTTCTTTTTCAATATTCTGCACTTCTACCAATGGAGTGTTTCCAATCAAATCTATTGTTCCCTTATAAATGTTTGCCATTTTGTGTTCCTCCTATAATTACTTGTTCTATTTATTTTCTTTAAGTTGAACTTATTATACTCCCTAATTCCTATCACGTCAATAGGATTTCTAGGTTTTGACTTAGAAAATTACCTTCCTATATCGGAAGGCAATTTTTCTAAATATAATCTTTTTCCTGTGCTACCTGAACAGAATATGCTGTTCTTTTCTTAATATATTCCCCTATTTTTTCTGCCAGTTGCAAGGTCACTTCATCTGTTCCCACCGGAACTTCTACCACTACAGGTATCTGTCCTTTTAAGGCAGCTCTGGTGTTCACATTAACTTTTCCATTTCCTGTTCCATTTTCTTCCGCAACTTCTGTAACTACGCCCGGAATCAGCTTTGTTCCCAGTTTCACAAAATAGTTTTTGCCATTTTCCAATGGTGTATCATCCATCCACAATAAGGTTGTGGTGATAGAAGATGCCATTTTTACATTAGAGTCTACACTTAATACGCATCCTCTGGAAACATCCACTTCTCTGTCTAACTGAATAGTTACCGGACGCCCTTTACCTGCTGTTTCTACGTTTTTATCGCCGATATGAATACTTTTTACATGTGCCTTTTCATTACTTGGCAAAGTGGTAATTTCATCACCTACAGAAATGCTTCCTGCTTCAATCTGTCCCTGAAAACCGCGGAACTGATGATTTGGGCGGCACACTCTCTGCACCGGAAGGTAGAAACCTTTTTCTTCCTGAATTTCTGCCACATCCACCTGCTCTAAATATGGAAGTAACGCCTGCCCCTGATACCATGGGATGTTTGCTGATTTTTTGGTAACATTATCACCTTCTGTGACAGATAACGGAATGATTACTACATTTCCCAAAAAGAGTTCTTCTGTCAATTCTCCAATATGCTGTTCTATTTTCTTAAATACTTCTTCACTATAATTTACTAAATCCATCTTATTGACAGCAAACACAAAGTTTTTAATTCCCATCAGAGAGCAGATTCTGGCATGACGTTTTGTCTGCACTAATACTCCCTGTTTTGCATCTACTAAGATTACTGCCAAATCCGCAAAGGAGGCTCCTACTGCCATGTTTCTGGTATACTCTTCATGTCCCGGAGTATCTGCCACAATAAAGCTTCGATGATCGGTAGTAAAATAGCGGTAAGCCACATCAATGGTGATACCCTGTTCTCTTTCTGCCATCAAACCATCCAACAGCAGGGAGTAATCAATTTTTCCCTCTCTGCTTCCTACTTTGGAATCCAGTTCAATGCTCTTTCCTGATCTGCATACAACAGTTTGGAATCGTATAAAGCTTCCTGGTCAATAACTCTGCTGGTACGTTCGGAAGACACAGCACTTAAGGTTTCTTCAATAATTTCATCTAAGGTATCCGCTTCTGATTCTACGCCTCCGGTGAGTGGATAGCAGCCAAGGGTACGGAAACGTACTTTTTTATGCTGGATTTCTTCTCCTTCGCGCAATTTCAAGCGGTCATCATCTACCATGATAATATTGCCATCCCGGTATATTACCGGTCTTTCTTTTGCAAAATATAATGGCACAATATCTATATTTTCCCGTTTGATGTACTGCCAGATATCTTTTTCTGTCCAGTTAGAAATCGGGAACACTCGCATGCTTTCGCCTTTGTTGATTTTTGTATTAAATAATTTCCACATTTCCGGACGCTTCATATTTTTCCTATTTTTTAGTAGGATTTGAAGGAAAACATATTTTTCAAGCAAAAAAACTGCTAAAACTCATATAGTTTTAACAGTTTTTTCTATGCAAATTATTTTTTTATTACTACTCTAGTCCCAGTCATTTCGAATGATTTTACCATCCTTCATAACCATGACCACATTTAATTCATTATCCACAAATACTGCATTGGCTTTTTTTCCATTGGAAATACTTCCATACTTTTCCTCCACTCCCGCTGCTATAGCCGGATTCAAGGTTGCTGCACGTACTGCAGTTTCCAATGGGATTTTCATGTCTTTCACTGCAATTTTCAAACAGTCCATCAGGTTTCTGGTAGAACCTGCTAAAGTTCCATCTTTCATTCTTGCTACGCCATTGGTAACAAACACCTGATGCTCTCCCAACATATATTCGCCGTCCGTCATTCCTGTGGCACGCATGCTGTCGCTGACTAGAATCACACGCTCCGCCCCAAAAATGCGAAATGTCATATTAATCACAGTTGGATGAATGTGAAATTCATCACAAATCAATTCTGCCATACATTTATCATTTTCCAATGCAGCACCGATAATTCCCGGTTCTCTATGATTAAAAGGCACCATCCCATTAAAGAAATGGGTTAATTGCTTTGCACCCGCTGCAAAGGCTTCCTTAGAAACCTCATACGCCGCTGATGTATGAGCAATGGAAATGCGATATTTTTTACTGCCCTCTTTGATAAAATCAATTGCGCCTTCCAATTCCGGTGCAACAGTTACGATTTTAATTTTTCCCTGAGCTTCTTTTTGCAACTTATCTACCAGTGTTAAATCAGGCTCTAACAGATTTTCCTCTTTATGGACTCCTTTACGCTCTTTTGACATGAAAGGGCCTTCTAAATAAATTCCTGCAATATCTGCCTGCATTTCTTTGTTGTTTTTTACAGAAGAAATGGCTTTTACTGCCTTTCCCAATTCTTTTTCCGGTATGGACATGGTCGCAGGCATAATTGTGGTAATGCCGTGGAACGCCTCATACTCTGCAATTTTTTCTACAGCTTTTGCATTACCGTCACTAAAATCCTGCCCCACAGCACCATGAAGATGGATATCAATTAAGCCCGGAATGGCATACAAATCATCTGCATAAACAATTGTTTGCTCTGAAGCCGTGTCCATAAACACGCCCTGCTCCACACAGATATCTCTTACCTGAAATTCAAAATTTTCTGTATACACTTTTGCGTTTTTGATAACCATACTTTCACCCGTTACAGCATTGTTCTTATTAATTTTGGTCTATAATGCTCTTTTTCCAAAGCATCTAAAATCTGCTGTTTATGCTCTGTTCCAAATGCCTCTAATGTAATTCTAAGTTCTACTGCTGCATTTCTGTTTGTACTTACAAACTGATTATGCTCCAGTTTAATAACATTTCCCTGTAATTCCGCAATAACCTGTGACACCTTGCAAAGCATGCCCGGTTTATCCGGCAATAACACAGATACTGTGAAAATCCGGTCTCTTTGAATCAAGCCATGCTGTACAATAGAAGACATGGTAATCACATCCATATTACCACCGCTCAAAATAGATACAATCTTTTTATCTTTTACATCTAACTGTTTTAATGCAGCAACCGTAAGAAGTCCTGAGTTTTCTACTACCATCTTATGATTTTCTACCATATCCAGGAATGCCACAATTAAATCACTGTCTTCTACAGTTATAATATCGTCCAGATTTTTCTGGATATATGGGAAAATATTGCTTCCCGGTGTCTGCACTGCGGTACCATCTGCAATGGTATTTATGCTCGGCATGGTAACCACTTTTCCAGACTTTAACGATTCCTGCATACAGTTAGCACCCGCCGGTTCCACACCGATTACTTTAATTTTCGGATTCAGCATTTTAGCCAGTGTTGATACACCAGTTGCCAGACCGCCGCCGCCAATTGGTACTAAAATATAATCTACCAGTGGAAGCTCTTTAAATATTTCCATTGCAATCGTTCCCTGACCGGTTGCTACTGCTAAATCATCAAATGGATGAATAAAAGTATAGCCGTTCTTTTCTGCCAGTTCGTAAGCATGGGCACATGCTTCGTCATAAACATCTCCATACAATACAACTTCTGCACCATAGCTTTTGGTACGGTTTACTTTAATCAATGGTGTTGTAGTAGGCATAACAATCGTTGCCTTTGCCCCATATGCTTTGGCTGCAAATGCAACACCCTGTGCATGGTTTCCAGCAGATGCAGTAATCAGCCCCTTAGCTCTTTCTTCTTCGGAAAGAGTACTGATTTTATAATATGCCCCACGTAATTTATACGCTCCGGTAAGCTGCATATTTTCCGGTTTTAAATATACCTTATTACCGGTCTGTTTGCTAAAATAATCACTGTACACAAGCTTGGTTTCTAAAGTTACTTCTTTTACACGTTCGGAGGCTTCCTCGAACTTTTCTAATGTCAACATCTCATCGTCTTCTTTCTTTTTTATTCTTCTGCCTTTTTATCGGCTATTCCGCAATATTAAATAAGGCATTTACAAAATCATTCGCATCAAATTTCTGTAAATCATCGATACTTTCGCCTACACCAATATATTTTACCGGAATTCCCAATTCAGACTGAATTGCAATGGCAATACCTCCCTTTGCAGTTCCGTCCAGCTTGGTTAACACAATACCTGTAATATTTGTCACCTCTGAAAACTCTTTTGCCTGTGCAAGAGCATTCTGCCCGGTAGTTCCATCTAACACTACCAGTGTTTCTTTGTATGCTTCCGGATATTCCTTTTCAATAATTCTATTTATTTTGCGAAGTTCTTCCATAAGGTTCTTCTTATTGTGAAGTCTTCCTGCAGTATCGCATAATAATACATCTGCTTTTTTGGCTTTTGCAGACTGCACCGCATCGTAAACCACTGCCGCAGGGTCAGAACCTTCCTGACCTCCAATCAGATCAACGCCGGCTCTGTTTGCCCATTCTGCCAACTGTTCCCCTGCCGCTGCACGGAAGGTATCTGCCGCTGCCAGAACTACCTTTTTATTCTGGTCTTTTAACTTTCCTGCCAGCTTTCCGATAGAAGTCGTTTTACCTACACCATTTACACCAACCACAAGAACTACAGACTGTCTGTTTTCGAACTCATAGGCAGTTTCGCCTACACTCATCTGCTCTTTGATGCTGTTAATCAGCAGTTCTTTACATTCCTTCGGCTGTTTGATATGTTGTTCTTTTACTTTTTTCTTTAAATCCTCAATAATGGCGTTGGTGGCATTGATACCAATATCTCCCATTACAAGAATTTCTTCAATTTCTTCATAAAAATCTTCATCTATTTCTGAAGCACCGTTAAAAATAGCATCCACACCGGCAACAATATTATCTCTTGTTTTACTTAATCCGGCTGCAAGTCTGCTAAAGAAACCTTTTTTTTCACTCATTTTTTCACCTACTCATCTAATTCATCTTCAATTAAGTTTACAGATACTAATGTGGAGATACCCTTTTCCTGCATGGTGATACCGTACAATCTGTCAGTCACTGCCATGGTACCTCGTCTATGTGTAATAATAATAAACTGGGTGTGTTTTGTCAACTTGTGCAAGTATTTTGCAAACTTATTTACGTTAGCTTCGTCTAACGCAGCCTCAATTTCATCCAACAAACAGAATGGGGAGGGCTTTAAGTTCTGGATGGCAAATAATAACGCAATGGCGGACATTGCCTTTTCTCCACCGGATAACTGCATCATGTTCTGCAGCTTTTTGCCCGGTGGCTGTGCGATAATCTTAACCCCGGCTTCTAGAATATCTTCATCTTCCATCAATTCCAGAGTTCCTTTACCACCACCAAACAAGGCTTTAAATACCTTGTCAAATTCCACTTTAATTTCTTCGAATTTTTCCGTAAAAGTGGTTCGCATTCCCTGGTCTAATTCTTCAATAATGTCAATCAGAGTTTTCTCTGCCTCTACCAAGTCATTTCTCTGATTATTTAAGAATTCATAACGCTCACTGACTTCTTTGTATTCTTCAATGGCATTTACGTTTACATCGCCCAGTTTTCGGATGTCTGCCTTTAAGGTAAGTACATGACGTTTAATTTCATTTAAGTCTTCTAAGCCTTCTGCCCTCAGCTCTAATGCCGCATTATATGTAAGTTCGTATTCCTCCCACATATAATTGCTTTGATCCTCGGAAGCATCTTCGATTTTCTCTTTTTGGCTGTTCAAACGGTAGGTTTCTTTGTCCAAGAAATTCATTCGGTTGGACAATTCTTCTCTGGTTCCAAAGAAAGTCTTTTGAGCTTCGTTTAGTTTTTCTCTCTGCTCTGTCATTTCCTGAATGCTTGCTTCCTGTTTCTTGGCTTCTTCTTCAGACTGCTGAATGGAATCATTTAACTCCTTAATCTGATTTTCCTTATATTCCACATCAGAAAGAGCCTGTTCTCCGTCCACTAAAAGCTGTTCTAATTCTTCCTCACAGTTCTTTAATTCTGCCCGAATTCGTTCTTCGTTCTGGCGGACAAATTCTTCCTTTTGAAGCATGGAAGATAAGGACATTTCGGCATCTCTTAACTTTTCACTTAAGCTCTGCTCTACTTTTGTCTTTTCTTCTAATTGTTCCTGAGCAGCTTTAATATGTTCTTCAATTTCACCCTCATGAAGCTCTGCCTCTTTCAAGGAAGCTTCAATTCCTTCTTTGTTCAGGCGGATTTCTGATATCTGATTTTCAATTTCCGCTGCTTCGCTTCGTAAATCTGCTCTTCCGCTTTCGTTGGCTTCTTTTCTTGCCTCCGCTTCATTCACTTTAATTTTTGCAGTATTTTCTAAAATAAACTGTTCCTGAAGCTGCCCTTTTAATTCTTCTACAACAGTGCGGATTTCTTCTCTTTCTTTCTTTAACTGCTCAATTTCACTGTTAAGAGCTACAGCTTTTTCTTCGCACTCTTTTACACTCTTTTCCAGTTCGTCCATCTCACGACGTCTTCCAAGGAGGTTACCGGCGTTTTTAAAGGCACCACCAGACATAGAACCGCCCGGATTTAAGGATTCTCCTTCCAACGTTACAATCCGAAGGGAATGGGAATACTTCTTAGCCAACGCAATGGCATGGTCGATTTCATCCACCACAACAACTCTGCCTAATAAATATCTGGTTAAGCCCTGATACTCTTTTTCTGCCTGTACCAAGGAGTCTGCCAGACCGATGACACCTTTTTCCGACAGCACTTCTTTTCGTTTGAACGCTTCGCCCTGACCAATACTGGTTAATGGCAGGAAGGTTGCACGTCCAAAACGATTTTCTTTCAAATACTGAATCATATGCTTTGCAGTCTGTTCATTGTCGGTAACAATATTCTGGATACTGCCACCCAATGCAGTTTCTACAGCAATTTCATATTTTTTATCCACCTTGATTAAGTCTGCCACAACACCGTGAATTCCCTTTTCAGACTCTTTTTTCTCCATTACTTTTTTGATGCTGTTTCCATAACCGTCATATCGCTCTGTAATGTTTTTCAATGAATCTAATCTGGATTTTTCTTTGTGGAAAGTAATGTTTGCCTGATTTACTTCCTGATTTTTTTCACGGAGCACTGACTGAATTTCATTGAAACGTGCTTCTTTCTCTCTGCCTTCCTTCTTTAAGCCCTCGATAGTGCCTCTAATCTGCTCTAATTCGGTCTTAAAATTCTGAATGGCTTCTTCCTGTTCTTCATCTTCGCTTTTTGCCTGTAACAGTCGTTTGCTTAGTTCAGCTTTACGAATCTGAATCTGCTCTAACATAGTGTCATAACGTGACATCTTGGTTTTGGTGGCAGCCTTTTCATTTAAGGACTGGATAATTTCGTTTTTACCGTTTTCTATGGTACGGTTAAGTTCCGCAATTTCCCCCTGCAATTTACTTAAACGGTCAGATTCTTCGTTTTTACCACCCTGAGCTTCCTTCAGTGCTGTTAACATCTGTTCTTTCTGACCTTTAAGTTCTTCCAACGCCTGCAGTTTTTCTTCCTTTTCTTTTTCTACTGCAGCTTTTCTGCTTTTCATGTGTTCATCATTCATTCTGGCAGAATTAATCTGTTCTCTCAACACATTAATCTGACCTTCGATTTTTCCACGAAGCAATACCGCCTGATTCAGCAATTCTTTCGCTTCATCAATTTTTTCATTGGCATCTTCGATTTCTAAGCCGGTCTTTTCGTAATCTGTTTTTGCTTTTTCGAAGTTTTCTCTGGTTTCCTGCAAATCGTTTTCTGCAATGGTAATCTTTTCATTCACCGTATTTAATTCTTCTCTTAAACGCTGTGTTTCCAACAAAAACATATTTACATCATAGGTCTTTAATTCTTCTTTTAATTTCAGATATTCTCTTGCTTTTGCAGACTGACGCTCCAAAGGCCCTACCTGCTTCTCTAATTCTGAAAGAATATCATTTACACGGGTAAGGTTCTTCTTTTCATCTTCTAACTTCTTTTGGGCTGTAAGCTTTCTTCTCTTAAATTTTACAATACCTGCCGCTTCATCAAACAGTTCTCGTCTTTCTTCCGGTTTTCCACTTAAGATTCGGTCAATCTGTCCCTGACCGATAATGGAATATCCTTCTTTACCAATACCGGTATCGTAAAACAGTTCCTGCACATCCTTTAATCTACAGGCTTTTCCGTTGATGGAGTATTCACTTTCTCCAGAACGGTATACACGTCTTGCCACTGTTACTTCCTCAAATTCCACCGGAAGCTTATGGTCTGTATTGTCCAGAGTAATTGCCACATAGGCATAACCTAAAGGCTTTCTGTTTTCTGTTCCCGCAAAGATAACGTCCTGCATGCTGGCACCACGAAGCTGTTTTGCACTCTGCTCACCCAGTACCCAGCGCACCGCATCCGCCACATTACTTTTTCCACTTCCATTTGGTCCTACAATTCCGGTAATTCCATTATGGAAATCAAACACGATTTTATTGGCAAAGGACTTAAATCCATGCACTTCTATTGCTTTTAAATACATATTCTTCTACACCAGTTTTTTCAGCTTTTTAATGGCAGCATATGCCGCTTCCTGTTCTGCCGCTTTTTTGGTTCTTCCTGTTCCGCTGCCTGCCGGTTCCTTTCCTATCATTACTTGTACTACAAAACGTTTGTCATGGTCAGGGCCTTCCTCTCCGATAAGTTCATAAGTAAGTTCCCCACCTTCTTTACTTTGTACCATTTCCTGTAGGATAGTCTTGCTATCAAAAAAGAGCTGTTTGTGTTCTAAATCAGATAAAATAAATCTTTCAATAAACTCTTTTGCGCTAGCAAAGCCACCATCTAAATAAATTGCTCCAATCAATGCTTCCATGGCATCTGACACTACAGAATCTCTCTGTCTTCCTCCGGTCAGTTCTTCTCCCTTGCCTAAAAGCAAATAACTTCCAAGGTCAATTTCTCTGGTACAAAACGCAAGTGTCGGCTCACAGACAATACTGGCACGCATTTTTGTCATTTCGCCTTCCACCATCTTCTTTTTATTTTGGAACAAAAATTCACTGGATACCAGTTCAAGTACAGCATCACCTAAAAATTCCAATCTTTCATTATTTTCAAATCTTGGCATTCTATGCTCGTTTGCGTAGGAACTATGTGTTAAGGCATTTCTCAACAATTTCATATCCTGAAACTGATAACCTATCTTTTCCTCCAGTTCCCGTAACTTTTCTGTTTTCATTTTCTAACACTTCCCTTTTCTGCTATTTTAAAAGCCCTGTTTTCACAGGGCCTTGGGCGTTAATTTAAAGAACTTTTAATCTGTTCTACCGCATCTCCTACAGAAATAATTTTTTCTGCTTCTTCGTTTGGAATTTCAATATCGAATTCTTCTTCGATTCCCATAATAATCTGGAAAATATCTAAAGAGTCAGCTCCTAAATCATCCACAAATGTTGTGTTCATTGTTATTTCATCCGGATCAACATTTAATACCTCTGCAATAATTTTCTGTAAAGCTTCAAATTCCATATTCATTCTTCCTTTCTTATTCATCTTTTAATGCAATATTCTGCATAATCTTTTCATTAATTTTCTGCTCTTTAAAAGTAACACACTGAATAATTGAATTTTTTACCTCATTGGCTTTTGAACTTCCATGGGTTTTTACCACCAGTCCGTTCAATCCTAATAATGGTGCTCCACCATACTTATTCACATCAAAGTCTTTTAAGGTTTCCTTCAAAGCCGGTTTGACCAGCAATGCGCCAATTTTAGAACGCAGTGTGCTCATCATTCCCTGTTTTACCTTGCTAAGCAACGTTGCCCCAACACCTTCGTATAACTTCAAGATAACATTCCCCACAAAGGCTTCGCATACGATAACGTCTGCGTGACCGTTTGGTATCTCTCTTGCTTCTATACTTCCGATAAAATTAATATCCGGACAGTTCTTTAACAAAGGATAGGTTTCTTTCACCAGCATGTTTCCTTTTTCTTCTTCCGCTCCAATATTAACTATGGCAACTCTTGGATTTTTTATACCAATCACATTTTCCATATAAATGGAACCCATTTTAGCAAATTGAACTAAATGAGAGGCTCTTGCGTCCACATTTCCACCTGCATCAAGCAGTAATGAAACACCCTGCGTTGTTGGAATCAACGGTGCCATCGGTGGTCGTTCCACACCTTTGATTCTTCCCACAAGCAATTGTCCGCCCACAAGAATGGCTCCGGAACTTCCCGCTGAAACAAATGCATCCGCTTCTTTATTTTTTACCAGATTCATTGCTACTACGATGGAAGAATCCTTCTTTTTGCGAATCGCCATAACAGGAGGTTCTGCGGTTTCAATTACTTCCTCAGCATTTACAACTTCAATCTGCTGGCTCTTGTACGTATACTTTGCAAGTTCCGCTTTCACCTTTTCTTCTTTCCCCACCAGAAATATTTTAATTTCAGGTCTTTCATTCGCCGCTTCAACAGCTCCCTTTACAATTTCTCCCGGTGCGTTGTCACCGCCCATAGCATCCACGGCTACTTTTACTGTTTCCTGCATTTTCTTCCTCCTTAGCACTCCTCTGTGCTTCACACAACTTTGCTTCGTTGCGCCTATATGAAATATACTATATATGTATCTATAAATCAATATTTAATTTTACTTTTTTTGTTCGGGATGGTTCAAGGGGGATGTGGTTCGACGGACGCTCATAGATGGGACGGATACTTCGTTGGAAAACAGAGGCAACACGGATGAGCTGTTCGTGGAATGCCATACACTCTCCTTGAATATGCCTCACAAACGGATTTGTGGCACATTTCCCTCAAACCGCTTCGTGGATGCTCTTTCTCCTTTGGGCTGTTTGCCAAGATACAGCTCCCGACAGTCACAACCATAGCCCGGAAAGGCATAAACATGCCGCTGCCTTTCCGGGCTATGGTTGTGACTGTTGGGAGCGTACCTTCCGCCACCGCACAAATAAAAAGAGCACCCCGAAAGGTGCTCTCCCACCAGTTGAAATTAGTCAACTGCAATGATTTCTTTCTTATTGTATGAGCCACAAGCTTTACATACTCTGTGAGGCATCATTAATTTTCCACACTTGCTGCACTTTACTAAAGTTGGAGCAGACATTTTCCAGTTTGCTCTTCTTTTATCTCTTCTTGATTTAGAAGATTTATTCTTTGGACAGATTGACATATGTTACACCTCCTTAAATTGTTCAAATATATCGAGGAAAGCTGCCATACGTGGGTCCAAAACTGTTCTGTCGCATTCACATTCCTGTTTGTTTAAGTCATTTCCACAAACAGTACAAATACCTTTACAATCCTCTTTACAGAGAACCTTCATCGGCCACTGAAGAACCATTTCGTCTGCAATTAATGCATCCACATCCAGCTCGTATCCTGCTATATAATTGTTTTCATCCATCTGTTCAGCTCTTTCTTCCTGCGAGAGCTTCATATCCACTTCTCTGGAAAAATCCAAACAGAATTCAGTAATTACGTCCTTAAGGCATCTGCTACATGGAATGGCAACTGCCAAATCCATCTTTGCTGAAATCAACAGCTCCTGATTTCCCTGATTGGAAATCGTAAGCTTCACAGGTTCACGCTTAACAATTTTGTAAGCCTGTCCTGACACTTCAAAGCTTTCCTGCTGGAACTCTATTTCTTTTTCAATGCTTTTGCCCTCTCTGGACAATATTTCTGATAAATGTATTTGCATAATAGTCTCCTATTCACACCTAAACAATTATAACCATGTCTTTCTTATTTGTCAACTAATAAATCAAATTTTTTATGTACAATTTGATTAGTCTACACTAACTGTGCCTGTACTGCTGTTAAAGCAATAACACCTACGATGTCTTCTGCAGAACATCCTCTGGATAAATCGTTTACCGGTCTTGCGATTCCCTGCAACATTGGTCCGTAAGCTTCTGCTTTTGCCAGACGCTGTACCAGCTTATAACCAATATTACCACAATCCAGATTTGGGAACAATAGCACATTTGCATGACCTGCCACTTCACTGCCCGGTGCCTTGGATGCACCGATGGACGGTACCAATGCCGCATCTGTCTGAAGTTCTCCATCCAATGTTAAATGAGGATACTGTTCTTTTGCTATTCTGGTTGCTTCCACTACTTTATCAACCAATGGATGTTTTGCACTTCCCTTCGTTGAATGAGAAAGCATTGCAATCACTGGTTTTGCACCTACTAAATTACGAAAGCTCTTTGCACTGCTGTCTGCAATAGCTGCCATTTCTTCTGCAGTAGGGTCCTGATTCAATCCGCAGTCGGCAAACAGAAAAGTTCCGTTTTCCCCATATTCACAATTTGGTACATCTAAAATAAAGAAACCGGATACCAGCTTTGTTCCCGGTGCTGTCTTTAAAATCTGCAAGGATGGTCTTAACACGTCGGCAGTTGCATGGCATGCTCCGGCCACCATTCCGTCTGCGTCCTTTGCCTTTACCATAATAACGCCAAAAGTCAGCCAGTCATTTAAAAGAATTTCTCTTGCCTTTTCTTTTGTCATTCCTTTATTTTTTCTTGTTTCGTATAAAAGTTCTACATATTCATCCAATTTTGGTGTATTATGTGGCTCAACGATTTTTACCCCACTCAAATCAACATCCAGCCAGTTAGCACCATCTAAAATCTTTTCTTTCACACCGACCATAATAATGTCGGCAACCCCTTCTTTTATTACCTTTGCTGCTGCAATCAAAGTTCTTTTATCCTTTGTTTCCGGAAGTACGATTGTCTTTTTATCCTGTCTTGCTCTGTTTTTAATCACGTCAATAAATGCCATTTGTTTGCTCCTTCCATCTGCTTTTTACTTATATAACTTTCTCCAAACCTCTTTTTATCGGGGTTATTTCCCGCTATTTTTCAGATTGTATACATTGTACAATAAATGGCTTTTGTATACAAGATATGTACTGAATAAAAAACAGCTCGATATTTTTTTAACATGCATGTCAAAGTTTTATCAATTTCAAGACCGCCTTGAAGATTTCAAAAAGCTGTGCTAACATGAGTATTACCAAACATATGTAGGGAGATTTTTATGAAAACCGTAGGACTAATTACAGAATATAACCCGTTTCATAAGGGGCACTTATACCACTTGAATAAAGCCAAAGAAGTAACCGGCGCTGACCGGGTGATTGTGGTAATGAGTGGAGATTTTGTACAACGTGGCGTTCCCGCCATTACCGATAAATTTACAAGAGCACATATGGCGTTGGCTGAGGGTGCGGATCTGGTTGTGGAGCTGCCTTGTATTTATGCCACCGCCAGCGCAGAATATTTTGCATTAGGTGCTGTGGCTTTGCTAACACAGCTGGGCTGTGTGGATTATCTTTGTTTTGGCAGTGAATGTGGCGATATTTCCCTGCTTTCTCATGTGGCAGATTTTTTATTGGAAGAACCGGCGGAATATCAGACTGCTTTAAAATCCCATCTGCAATCCGGGAAATCTTATCCTTCTGCACGAATGGCTGCACTTTCAGATACATGGAAGGGTGCTTTTGCTGACGTTAAAGACATTTTAGAATCCCCAAACAACATTCTTGCCCTAGAATACCTGAAAGCATTGAAAAGGTTAAACAGTGCTATAATTCCGGTTACCATACAGCGTATAGGTGCAGGCTACCATGCAAATCATATTTCTTCTGATTTCACTTCTGCAACTGCCTTACGAAAAATCATACTGGAATCAGCTAACCCGACCCCCATATTTGAGCAACAGATTCCAAAATATGCCCGGCAAGTTCTTGCTTCTGCCCTTTCCAGTGCCGGAGCAGTCGGCGCCAATGATTTTTCAGCATTTCTTTCTTATGCATTGCTTATGAATAAGGCACACCTGACGGATTACTTGGATATCGACTCAGATTTGGCTGACCGTATTGTCAAAAAGCTTCCTGAATATACAGATTATGTGGGTTTTGCTGACCTGCTAAAAACGAAAGCATACACCCATACTCGGATTACCCGTAGTCTTTGCCATATTTTGTTAGATATTCGAAAAATGCATATGGACACTTACCTTGCCGAGAACATTTGTTTTTATGCGAAAGCTCTGGGATTTCGCCGGGATGGGGCCCCTCTTTTAAAAGCTATAAAAGGAAACAGCAGCATTCCATTGATTACAAAACTTTCTCAGGTTTCCACTGTTCTGTCTTCCACCGGTCTGGCAATGCTTCAACAGGATTTAAAGGCTTCGGAAATCTATCACAACCGACCAGCAAAAAAAGGTTCGGCATACAATGAGTATACCAAACCTCTTATCATCTTATAATTCGTCCTTTTAAAGGGCGAATTATTTTTATTCAATTTAATTCTTAAAGCTGTGAATTGGTGCAGGAATTCTTCCTTCTCTGCCTACAAAAGCTTCGCAAGAGAATCTATTTACTGGCATAACCGGTGCATATCCAAGCAATCCACCAAATTCCACGGTTTCTCCCACGTCTTTTCCAATTACCGGAATCACACGAACTGCGGTTGTTTTCTGGTTAATCATACCAATAGCCATTTCATCGGCAATCATACCTGAAATAGTAGCTGCAGAAGTAGAGCCAGGAATCGCAATCATGTCAAGTCCTACGGAACATACACATGTCATTGCTTCTAGTTTTTCGATGGTAAGGGCACCTGCAACTACTGCATCAATCATACCCTGGTCTTCACTGACCGGAATAAATGCACCACTTAAACCACCAACATAAGATGAAGCCATTACTCCACCCTTTTTCACCTGGTCATTTAACAAGGCTAAAGCTGCTGTGGTTCCCGGTGCTCCCGGATGTTCTAAACCGATTTCTTTTAAAATATCAGCAACACTATCACCTACCGCCGGTGTCGGTGCTAAAGAAAGGTCAATAATACCAAATGGAATGCCCATTGCTTTGGAGGCTTCCTGAGCAACCAACTGTCCCACACGAGTAATCTTGAATGCTGTCTTTTTAATGGTTTCACAAAGCACTTCAAAGCTTTCTCCACGAACTTTTTCCAATGCTGTCTTAACAACACCCGGTCCTGATACACCTACATTGATGATTGCATCTGCTTCTGTCACGCCATGGAATGCACCTGCCATAAACGGATTATCATCCGGTGCATTACAGAACACTACTAATTTTGCACAACCTAAAGAATCATTTTCTTTTGTACATTCTGCAGTTTCTTTTACAATTTCACCCATTAATCTTACAGCATCCATGTTAAGACCTGTTTTGGTAGAACCAAGATTAATAGAGCTACATACTCTTTCTGTTTTTGCCAAAGCCATTGGAATGGAACGAATTAAATATTCATCATAGGTAGTCATTCCCTTAGAAACCAATGCAGAATAACCACCGATAAAGTTTACGCCCACTTCCTTTGCTGCTTTATCCAAAGTTTCTGCAATTGTAACATAATCTTCCGGACATTTACATGCTGCACTACCTACAATAGCGATAGGAGTTACAGAAATTCTCTTATTTACAATCGGAATTCCATATTTATGTTCAATCTTTTCCCCGGTTGCAACCAAATCTTTTGCAAGGGTTGTGATTTTTTCATAAATTTTACGATTCACTTCTTTCAAATCAGAGTCAGCACAATCCAACAGACTGATACCAAGAGTAATGGTTCTTACGTCCAAATTTTCCTGTTCAATCATTTTGTTGGTTTCGTTAACCTCAAACATATTAATCATAAGTTCTTCTACCTTTCTTTTACATTTCGCGATTATTTTGATTCTTAGATACGGTGCATTTTGTTGAAAATATCTTCATGCTGGCACTTAATTGCCACACCAATTTCTTCTCCTAACTTATCTAACTCTGTCTGAACTTCTCCAAAAGTCTTAGAAGCGTTGTTCATATCTACAATCATCATCATGTTGAAATAATCCTGAACAATTGTCTGTGAAATATCAAGAATGTTGATGTTTGTATCTGCCAGGTATGTACATACCTTTGCGATAATTCCTACTGTGTCTTTTCCGATTACTGTAATAATTGTTTTCTTCATGTTATCCTCCATTTTGTATCTATAATTTATCATAGAAATTATTTTAACCAAGTTACTTTTATGCTGTCAACAGCATGGAATTCTTATCACGGGCAGCCACATAAATCGGGAAATCATCCGGTTTATATGCATTGTCTGCCATTGTAATTTCTAAACGCACTGTTTCATAAGCAAGTTCTTCATAATTATTTTCTTTGCTCAAATGCCCCAACAGCACCGCTTTCAATCCATCATGCAGAATTCTGTTTAAGAGCTGTCCGGATGTTTCATTGGACAAGTGGCCTCTTCTTCCAAGAATTCTCTGTTTCAGATAATATGGATACGCTCCTACCTGTAACATATGTACATCATGGTTTGCCTCTAACAATAATACATCTAATCCCTGCAGTTTGTCTATAGTATAATCATTATATTCTCCTAAATCAGTAGCTATTCCTATGGATTTATCACCTTTTTCAAAACGATAACCCACCGGTTCTGCCGCATCATGAGATATTTCAAAAGGTCTGACTAAAATATCATTTATTTTAAAATCCCTGTCTGCCTTGATTTCATGAAACAGTTCTTTTGGAATTTCTCCCAATTGTTTCATCCCTTGAATGGCATCAATGGTTCCCGCAGTAGCATAAATGGGAATTCCATATTTTCTTGCAACCACACCCAGTCCTTTTACGTGGTCTGAATGCTCATGAGTAATCAAAATACCATTCATATCTCTCAGTGACAAATCAATTTCATTCATGCCACTTTCCATTTTCTTGCCGCTGACACCTGCATCTACCATAATATGTGTTCCCGTATCGCCCACATAAATACAGTTACCGCTGCTGCCGCTGCATATACTGCATAAATTCATGTTCTTTCCTACTTCCAATATATTTCTATAGTATCACCATCTTTGATTCTGGAAATAAACTGTGCAGTCACTCCATTGGTTAACATCCCCAGTTCTTTTCCCATACCTCCGGCCACATCAAACCCAAAGGCGTCAAAGGCATCAATAAAAGTATACTTCTTTTTCCCTGTTAATGTAAATAGTTTTCCGTTTACTGTTACATGAATATCGTGAATCGCCTGTTCATCCGGATAAAATTCTTCCGTTTCCACTCCGGCTTCTTCCAAATCAGAAGCTTCCTCATTAGTTCCGGAAGGCTCTATGGCATCTGCCATAATCCGTTTTACATCTTCTTCTGATTTTGCTGCCACGTTTTGTGTTTCTTTTGCAGCTTCAATTCTTTCTTCAACAGTTGTTTTTTCCATTTCCCAGTCCAGAGAGAAATTTTCATATACAACCGTATCCCGGTACGCCAGCTGATTGTTAACATAGATGTCTACATTATAATCCAGCAATACATCCATAAACTCCAAAATCTGGCTTACCGTGTAATACTTTAACATCTGGATGTCATCGCCATCCTGAATACTGTAATATCCGGAAACCATTTCTCCGTTTGCCTGAACAAATTTTGGACATTCTATCTTTTTGCCATTTACTAAAAATGTAATGGTACTGCTGTATTCCGGCAATTGTTCCACCAAGAATTCTGCCGGTGCACCTGCGGTAGACTCCTGAATCACAATCTTCATATTCGCTTCAATCGGTGCATTAATGCTTGCCGGTTCACCATCCAGTGTAATTACCGCCGGCTCACCTAAAGCTCCTCTTATAATACGCTGTTTTTCATTCACTGTAAAGGTTATTTCTTTTCCTCTTCTCGGGAACAGCGCATCATTTTTAAATCCAGCCTGCATTGCGGCATCCACAATCGTCAGATGATTGTTATCATACAGCTTAATCCTCTGCCCATTAAAGTTTACAAAAATAAAATTATTTTTCTGGTCGTAGAAATTCAGGCAGATACCAATCGGAGTAACCAGCAGTGGATCTTTCTTGATGTCACTTTGCCAGAAATAAATGTCATCCATAACTTCCTCGCCACGCAATGCCACACGTTCTCTGACAATACCAAGCTTATCTGCCAGATTTTCTGCAAAACCACCGATTTTCCCACCGCCACCTACGATAAATACAGCACTTACAGATTTACCACCATTTAATTCTACTATTTTTTCTGCCACTTTTCCAGCAATATCTTCCACCACAGGCGCCACAGTTTCTACCACTTTGTTTGGTGCTATGGAATGACTGATTCCCATAATATCTTTATAGCTGACAGTTTTCTTTTTGGATCCACATGCTATTTTTAACGCATCTGCACTTTTAAAATCCAGCAAATATTCTCTTGCAATTGTTTCTGTCACTTCATCTCCGGCATAAGGAATCATACCATACGCTACAATGCTTCCGTCTTTTGTAATACAAATATCGGAAGTTCCGGCCCCCACATCCACCAACGCAATATTTAACATGCGGTACATCTGTGGTATCGCCACATTCATGGCCGCAATCGGTTCAAGAGTTAAAGCTGCTACTTCCAGTCCAGCTATACCAACTGCTTTATAAAGCCCATCTACTACATCTTCCGGCAGAAACGTAACAAGCATGTCTGCTCCAATCTTCTTTGCCTTATGACTTTCTAAAGTACTAATTGGATAATCGTTCAGGTAATACTTGATTACGGTATAGCCGACACAGTAGAATTTCATTCCGTTTTCTTTTAAATCTGCAATTTCACCATGGGCTTTTTCAACACATAAGGAATCCAATGAATAAATATGCTCTGAATCTACCTCTACTTCCTCTTCAAATTCCTGTTCTCCATGAATTGTCAGCGTACGAAGCACACGTCCGGCAGCAGCAATACAAACCTCTTCCAGTTTGCGCCCCACCTGCTTTTCCAATGCTTCCTTTACTTCTATAATTGATTCGCCTACCGCATTGATGTCGTGAATCTGTCCATCTATCATGGCTCTTGTTTCATGTTCTTTCACACACTGTGCCACAACTTCAAACCGTTCAGCCATTTTATATCCTACGGTTCCCACAATGCTTCTGGTTCCAATATCCAAACCAAAAACAAGCTGTCCGGCGTATTTTTTCTGTTCCTCCACCTAATTTTCCTCCATATTACGTTCTATTTGCCGATAAACGTCCTCTTTTTTTCCATTGTTATCCAAAATCACATGACAATGCTTTTTAAATTCTTCTTCGGACAACTGCCGGCTCATAATATCTGATATCTTTTCATCAGAATAGCCCCGGTTCAACTTTAAGCGTTCCCGGCGTATTTCCTCTCTCGTATCAATATACCACAACTGGTCACAAATTTCATCATAATGATTTTCAATCAGTAAAGCAGATTCAATAAAAAAGTATTCTTTTTCTTGTTTCTGCTTTTCAATTTCTATTTCTTCTGCCACATACCGATTCACTGCCGGATGCATTATTTCATTTATTTTTTCCAGTTTTTCCTTGTCTGCAAAAATAATGGCTGCCATTTTATTTTTATTGATTGTTTTGTCTTCATTGAGAATTTCTGTTCCTAAAAGTTCCACAATTCTTTCATAGCCTTCATGCCCCGGAGTACGTACAAATTCTGCCGCTTCGTCGGTTTTTATAATTCTTGCCTTATACTTTTCTTCTATAAAGGCCAGAATATGTGTTTTTCCGGCACCAACGCCGCCTGTAATTCCTATAATCTTCATACAATTCCTCTTTAATGTGCTTCGTACCAGTTTGCACCGGTATTCATGTCAATATCCAACGGTACACTTAAAGCTGCTGCTCCGTGCATTTCTTCTGCCAAAATTGCTTTTACCTGTTCTACTTCTTCCTTATGGGTTTCAATCAGAAGTTCATCATGCACCTGTAATATAAGTCTTGAGCGGAGATTTTCCTCTCTAAGACGCTGCTGCACACGAATCATGGCAATTTTAATAATATCTGCCGCAGTTCCCTGAATTGGTGAATTCATTGCAACCCTCTCCCCAAAAGATCGTTGCATAAAATTAGAAGATTTCAATTCCGGAATCGGACGTTTTCTGCCAAACATAGTGGTTACATAACCACATTCTTTTGCCTTTGTCACAAGGTTATCCAAAAACATTTTTACGCCTGGATAAGTAGCAAAATATTTCTCGATATATTCCGCTGCCTCTTTTCTGGAAATGCTCAAATCTTCACTTAGCCCAAAGGAACTGATTCCATATACAATCCCAAAATTTACGGCTTTTGCATTTCTTCTCTGTAAAGCAGTTACTTCCTCAAAAGGAATATGAAATACCTGAGAAGCTGTGATTTTGTGAATATCTTCGTTGGTCTTATATGCCTGAATCAGCCGTTCATCCTCTGACATATGAGCCAGCACACGAAGTTCTATCTGGGAATAATCCGCATCAATCAGCACATAATCTTCCTTTGGTACAAATACTTTACGAATCAATCGCCCCAGTTCCATACGAATGGGAATATTCTGTAAGTTCGGCTCTGTACTGCTGATACGACCGGTAGCTGTTATGGTCTGGTTAAATTTGGAATGAATTCTGCCATCTTCTTTGATACAGCTTACCAAACCTTCTGCATAGGTCGAATTTAATTTTGTATACTGTCTGTATTCCAAAATCTTCGACACAATAGGATAATCCTTTGCCAGTTTTTCCAACACATCCGCTGCTGTGGAATATCCGGTCTTAGTTTTCTTTCCATTTGGAAGCTTCATGTGCTCAAACAAGACTTCTCCCAACTGTTTTGGAGAATTAATATTAAATTCTTCCCCTGCTTCCCGATAGATTTCCTGTTCCATTTCTTTTATCTTTATTTTCAGTTCTTCACCATACTTCTTTAATTCTTCCGCTTCTACTTTAACGCCGGTCTGCTCCATCTCATATAAAGTAAATACCAAAGGCATCTCTACATCTTCATACAGATGATGCATTTCTTCCTGCTTGAGGTTTTCCATCATCTTTTCCAGTGCCAAAAAAGCACAGCCTGCCATATTGGCATAATATTTAACAACGCCTTCGTCTTCTGAAAGCACAGCTTTTTCCAGTTTCACTTTGCCAAACAAATCTTCCACCGATGGCAACATTTGTCCCAAATAATCTTTTGCAATTTCATCATAAGCATATTCGCTCTTTAATGGATTTAATAAGTAAGCGGCAATGGTAATATCATGAAGTTTTTCCTGAATTACTTTATAATCTCCAAGATAAGGTAACTGGGATTTTAAATCAAAGGTAACTGACTTCTCTGCTCTTTGAATTGCCTCAAATACCTTAGAAGCTAAATAATCTTCCAAAAAGAATCCCTGTTTTTCTATATAATAAACATTTTCTCCATCATCGGTAAATGCCAGTGCCTTCACCTCTTCTTTTGCCATCACATATTGAAATGCAAATACTTTTCCTGGCAGGTTGGCAAAAATATTTTCTGCCTCAGAAAAATCTTCTATTTTTTTAATTTGCCAGTTTTCAGCCACTGTTTCCTGACCTTTCCCTTCGAATCGGGAATAAAAGTTCTTAAACTCGTATTCTTTGCATAATACATACGCCTGTTCTGTATATAAATCAGACAATTCTGCACTTTCGATTTCATAAGGAATCTCGGCTTCTGTACAGATTGTCACCAGTTCTTTACTGAATTTTGCCTGCTCATAAAATTCTTTCAAATTTTCTTTTGCCCTGTTTGGCTTAATTTCTTCTACATGCTCATAAGCATTTTCAATACTTCCAAAAGAAGCAATAATAGAAGTGGCTGTTTTTTCCCCAATACCCGGCACACCCGGAACATTGTCAGAAGTATCTCCCATCAATGCTTTCACATCAATAAACTCTGTTGGTGTTACTCCGTAAGCCACTTTTACTTCTTCTTCTGTATAATCTTCTATTTCCGTTCCTGTCTTCTTTGTTTTCGGAATTCTGATTTTAATTTTTTTTGATGCAAGCTGCAATAAATCTCTGTCACCGGAAACGATGACTGCCTGCATTCCCTGACGTTCTGCCGCTTTTGCAATGGTTCCTAAAATATCATCGGCTTCATAGCCTGCCTGTTCTACAATACGAATTCCCATGGCCTGAAGCATCTCTTTAATCAATGGCACCTGTGTTCTCAATTCTTCCGGCATCGGTTTCCGTGTGCCTTTGTAATCTGCAAACATTTTATGCCGAAAGGTAGGTGCATGTACGTCAAAGGCTACCGTTAAATATTCCGGTTTTTCTTCCTCCAATATTTTAAACATAATATTTAAAAATCCGTAAATGGCATTGGTAGGCACTCCCTTAGAATTACTCAATACCGGAAGCCCATAAAACGCTCTGTTTAAAATACTATGTCCGTCAATTAATACTATTTTTTTCATAACTTTCTCCTATTTTCTCTGACCAAAGATACTTCTGAAAAAAGATGCCTCCGGCATACCGCCATTCAGCCACAAATCAATTTGAAATAAAAGTGTAATCACTACGGCAATCATGGCAATGGTGTTTATTACCATTCCTGCACGTGTAATAATCTGCCTTTTCTTCAATCTCTTCTCGGAATGTTGCAATATCCGGTGCATTTCTTTGTTTATATCAATGGAAGAACCACTTTCCAAGCGTTCCAGCCCTGTCGAAGCCATATATATTATTTCCATTTCTTCATAACAACTTTCACAAGTCTTAATATGAGCCAAAAATTCTTTCGTATCCCGCTCATTTAATTCTCCATTCAAATAGAAAGGAATCAACCGTTCCACTTCTTTGCAATTCATTCTGTCCCTCCGGTCTACTTTTCTTCCAGTACTTGGAATCGCTGGATTTTCTTAATTCTTTCCCTTTTGGTGATTTTTTCTTACTTTTCCTCTGTCACAAGAAATAGGGGAAAGTATTAAATACTTTCCCCATTTTAGCACATTTTTTTTGTTTGTTCAATTGGTTTCGAAAGTGCTGAGCTAAAGTATTGCTCTAAAAATTTTCATGGTATCAAAATGCTATTTTGAAATTTTCTGTCACATAACATATCTCAACACCTTCAACATCTGTATTTGAACTTATCCATGTAACTTCCTTTTTGACAGTTGTATTTGTTGGTGAATATTTAACCTTTAATTTATATGTATCTTGCATATCCAACGTCACCGAAGTTTTTGCACAATATATCCCCTCCGAAACAGACCAGCAATTATAAACTTGCCTTATGGCAGCGGTATAGGGGGATATGTTTACGTCAGAAGACACCACTTCCCTATCCAGATATACCCTCCCTCAAAAAAAGCGAAAAAATAAGGCACACCAGATAATCTAATATCCGATATGCCTATGTGTTTAACTTATTCTTGTTATAATTTCTAATAGATACAACTCATGAGCTAATGACAAAATGCTTAAATCGCCTTCCATCACATTAAAGAATAATTCCTTACAATAATTTTCCACATAATCTCCATGATTAACTAAACCATCTGATGGTATTTTTATCCCCTCATCAAATTTATCTATTAATTTCTGACGTTCTTCCTGCGTAATATTTTCTTGTTTTTTTATGGCAGATATTGCGAATGCGCATACTAATGACAAACCTACAGTTATAGCCAAACGCTCATTTAAAGCCAATGCATCTTCGCCATTTTCAAATTTTTTAGAAAAACGTAATGGAGCTACTAACAAAACCGACTTCATATAACAAGCTGCTATTTTATGTCTATCAATTTTCTTATCACAAGATACCATATAATTTACTTTACAGTGTTTGTTCAGAAAAACATATTTTCTCCAAATTTCTTCTTTTGCATTTGGAATTAAACAAACATATCCATAATAATAATCCATAAAGTTATTTATTTCTTTTTCAATAACTTCTTTCCAAATTATTTCGTAACTTTCTCTATCTGGATGAAACTCTTTCATAACAACTCCACTGCCTTATTTTATACTGTTTCGCAACTTCAATTCCTTCATTGCATCTTGAATTGACAATTCCGTATTTTCAAGTTTTCCTACATATATATCTTTTATCTCTCCTACATCACTTGAAAAATTTCTCGTAATTAATGATATAACAAACGAAACAACTATTAGTATGAGAACGCCGATCATAACTCCTAATAACTCATTCATTTAAACTTCCTCCATTCGGTTTACAACTTCTTCTAATCCTTATACGCACTTGCTTTTCTTTAGCTGATATTATTATCAATATTACAAATTCACGAAACACACAAGATACTACAATTACAAACATTATGATATCCAAAAAATCCATATAGGATGCAAATACAGTTAAAAAATCATTCATCAGCAAGCAAAAAGAAAAAGCACACGTCAAAACTCCCAACCATTGATTAATAAAACCCCAGATTTTCAAAAATTCACAGCGAACATCTTGTTTTTTTATCAATAACACGATTAATCAAAAAAATAAACAATGTTTTATAATACCCACTACCTGAAGCAATAAATTGTGGTATCATTAAAAAAACTGAAATCAATGAAAAAATAATTTTCAATTCATTAACTTTTTTATCTACTGTTTCCATATATTATCTTACACAATTTATTGTATATAACCCCTTGTTTTTAATAGTATAAAAAATTGCCTTGCATTACCACACAAGACACCCTAATTGCACTGCCTCCACAGGACTTATGAATGCTACAACGCACCACCCGTTTCTTAGGCTATCTTACTTAATAACGTTTCCAACGTATATCATCTTGGTATATTCTATGCAAGAGTTTCTTTAGAATTTCTTCTATATCTTGTTCTAATTATATAACAGTTCTTCGACAATTTCCATCATTTTCTTTATATCTCAAAAAAACATCAATTTATAAGGCATATCAGATAACTTACTACCTGATATGCCTTATCCTTAACTAAAATACGTCTTATTTTGTTCCTTGCGAACCGTTTCTCGCCCTTTATCCAACACATCCTTATGTTTGGTTAGATAATCATTCATTCTATTTTGCTCCCTATTTTCAACATCCCTAAAAATCTGACGCATATTTCTTGACCATTCAGCAGATTCCTTTTCTCTTTGCTTACGTCCTTCCTCTGAATTTTTGTGCATAGCAGAAATTCTATCAAGCTGTTTATTCATTTCTTTGCAAACTTCCTAATATAATCCTGCTTATAAGCAATAAATCCTTGTCTTGCTTCTTCCTCGGTGTCAAATGTACCAACATCTTCTTTCTTGCCTAGAACACTCATGGTCGTCCTCCTGTTTTTTCTCTATGAAATGTGTATTTTAAATTATGTTGCGTTTGTGCTATCTATAAGGCTCTGAAACGCTCTATTTGGCTCATACAGCCATTTTATAATTGCATATGTGAATTTCTTCAACTAATATATTTGAGCACAAAAATAAGCACATATACCTGCATTTCTACAAGCATATATGCTTATTCAAACATTCAAATATTTAATGATTCAATCCCTATTTTCTGACACCATTTTTGACACCATTTTGGCGTTGAATTACACCATTTTGCGATAAGTTACGATACTTATTCGTTTTTCATAAAATCCCTTATAAATCCGCTATTTTCAAGCATTTTATCATCTACTTATCTTCCATCACTTGAAAAATGTAGAATTTTAAATAGTAAGATTCATCCGCTGCCCACAAAATCGGATGGTCTGGAGATTGGGTTCTGTATTCCACTTGACGCAATCTCTTATGAACATTTTTCGCTGCCTGTCCAATGGTTTGAGTAAATAATTCCGGTGTCATGAAATGAGAACAGGAACAGGTTGCCAGATATCCGCCGTTTTTTACTAATTTCATGCCACGTAAATTAATTTCACGATACCCTTTGATGGCATTTTTCACGGAATTTCTAGACTTTGTAAAAGCTGGTGGGTCTAAAATTACCACATCATACTTTTCCCCCTGTTCCTCCAACTGAGGAAGCAGTTCGAATACGTCTGCGCACTGGAATTTTACACGGTCAGATAAACCATTTAACGCTGCGTTTTCCTGCGCCTGTGCCACGCCCAATTCAGAAGCATCTACGCCAAGTACTTCTCTTGCCCCTGCAATTCCGGCATTCAATGCAAAAGAGCCTGTGTGAGTAAAGCAATCCAAAACTTTGGCATCCTTACATAATCTTTGAATTGCCAAGCGATTGTATTTTTGGTCTAGAAAAAATCCTGTTTTCTGACCTTCTGCCACATCAACAATATATTTCACGCCATTCTCAATGATAGGAACTTTTGTTTCAAAAGGTTCACCAATAAAGCCCTTTACTCTCTCCATTCCTTCTTTTAAACGTACTTTTGCATCGCTTCTCTCGTAAACGCCATGAATTTCCATGCCAAGTGCAGCCAGTTCTTCTTTTAAAGCCTCTACAATGGTTTCTTTAAAACGCTCAATTCCCAAGGCCAAAGACTGTACCACCAAAACATCAGAAAACTTGTCTACCACAATTCCCGGTAAAAAGTCTGCTTCTCCGAAAATAAGACGGCAACTGCTCATATCTACTGTTTTTGCTCTGTACATAACAGCCTCTTTTACACGTTCTTTTATAAATGCTTCATTAATCTCTACATCTTTTTTTCTGGACATCATGCGTACGGTGATGGTGGAATTTGTGTTAATATAACCTTTTCCTAACACATAACCGTCAAAATCTTCCACGGTTACAATATCTCCGTTTTCAAAATCTCCGGTGATTTTTTCGATTTCATTATCATAAATCCACGCACCACCTTTTTTGATTGTACGCCCTTCGCCTTTACGTATTCTAACAACTGCCTGTGACATATTTTTTACTTCCTCTTTATCTTTCTTTTTATCTATTCTATATTAACGGTAAATAGGAAAAAAATCAATGGAATCTTACCGTTGTATTAACTTCTGGCAGCACCATCCACAGATAAAATTTCTCCGGTTACATAACTTGCCATATCACTTGCTAAAAATAAAAATGCATTTGCCACATCTTCCGGCTCTGCTACACGGCGCAACGGAATGGTTGCAATTAACGGTTCAATCACTTCTTTTGGAAGTGCTGCTACCATATCTGTTTTAGTAACTCCCGGTGCAACTGCATTTACACGGATGTTGCTTGGTCCTAATTCCCTTGCAAGAGATAAAGTAAGACCATTCACAGCAAATTTGCTGGTTGGGTATACCACTCCTGATGGCTGCCCATATTTACTTACCATGGAGCTGGTATTAATAATGCAACCGCCGCCCTGGGCCTTCATAATCTTTACGGTAGGTGAAATAGCATTAAAAATCGCATTTACATTTAATTTCATGGTCTTCTCAAACTGTCCTTCTTCATACTTATCCACTGGTGTACTGTCAGAAACACCCGCATTATTTACCAGAATATCAATTCTCCCAAACTTCTCTTTGATATTTTCAATTTCTGCTGCCACTTCCTTTTCCTCTGTAAGGTCGGGATAAGCTCCCTCTACCACCCACTCAGGATTTTCCTGCTTTAGAGCCGCTAAAGCTTTTTCCACTGTTTCTGCTTTAGAACCAAACAATACTACTTTTGCCCCATTTTCCAAATATTTTTTTACAATGGCAAAGCCAATTCCTCTTGTTCCTCCTGTTACTACCGCTACTTTTCCTTTTAACATAAAAATACCTCCTGACATTATATAGTTTTACCTGCACCTTCTCTTAAAAATGCCTGTATACTTATATTATATTCCACTATTTCTCATTGTCAAACCAGAAAATCACACTTATACTCAGCTGCACTTTATTCTGAAAGCAATCGCTTCAAAAAATACTCTCTGTTATTAATAAATAACTCTGTCACCTGATAACTTTCTGTTTCCTCATAGGAACACGGATGTACACCTTCCTCGTCAAAAGACAATATTTCAGCTTCCGGAAGCCCCAGTAAAATCGGTGAATGGCTTGCAATAATAAACTGAGCACCCTGCTTTGCCAGACGATTAATTTCAATGAGTAATGTCAACTGCCTTTGTGGTGACAGTGCTGCTTCCGGTTCATCTAATATATATAAGCCATCCGGCTCAAAATGATTCTGCATAATTGCCAAAAAACTTTCTCCATGGGAATGCTCATGTAAAGATTTTCCACCATATTGAGCATAATAGTATTCTTTCGGCATACCATCTCTATAATCTTCCTCTTTGCTTAACACATTATACAAGCTTTCAGCCCGCAAAAAATATCCCCATTTTTCCCGCTTAATTCCTCTTGTGATTCTGATTCCTTCACACAATTCTGAATGAGAATCATAGGTAGAAAAATTATAATTTTTGCTTCCACCTTCTGCGTTGAAACCATGCGCCACTGCAATTCCCTCCAGCAGGGTAGATTTTCCCGTTCCGTTTTCTCCTACAAAAAATGTGACTTCTTTGGAAAATTCCAAGGACTGCAAATTTTTCAATGAAGGAATCTGACGCAAATAGCTGTCTTGGTCTATTTTATCCCAGTCGATTTTTATCCCTTGAATGATTGTATTTTTCACTCTGTTTTTATCCCTTTCTTCCTATACCCTCATACGATAAAAAGACTTTAAAAAAGCCCCCTAACCATAGTCAGGGAGCTTCTTATTCGTTATGCCGGCAGCGGGACTTGAACCCGCACGTGGTTGCCCACAACAGATTTTGAGTCTGCCTCGTCTGCCATTCCGACACGCCGGCACGTCACAACTTCTATAATATATCACACATTTTTTCTTTTGGCAAGCCTTTTTCACAACTTTTTTCATTTTTTTCTCTTGAAATTTATGTCTGCTAAAACTGGACTGGTTAAATTTTTGAAAACTGGTTGTTTTCAAAAGTTCAGTTTGTGATACAATTCACATCATCAAGAACACAGTTAGGAGATGTAATGATGAATAAAAGATACGAATTAAACAAAGAATTGGCACAAATGTTAAAGGGTGGCGTAATTATGGATGTTACTACACCGGAACAGGCTCATATTGCGGAAGAAGCGGGAGCCTGTGCAGTTATGGCGCTAGAGAGAATTCCTGCTGATATCAGAGCTGCCGGTGGTGTTTCCAGAATGAGCGACCCTAAAATGATTCAGGGAATTCAGGAAGCTGTTTCCATTCCTGTTATGGCAAAATGCCGTATCGGCCATTTTGTAGAAGCCCAATTATTAGAAGCTATTGAAATTGATTACATTGACGAAAGCGAAGTATTATCCCCAGCAGATGATAAATTCCATATCAACAAAACAAAATTTAATGTACCATTTGTCTGCGGTGCCAAAGATTTAGGCGAAGCTTTAAGACGAATCAACGAAGGTGCATCCATGATTCGTACAAAAGGTGAACCGGGTACTGGCGACGTGGTACAAGCTGTACGCCATATGCGTATGATGAATCAGGAAATTGCCAGACTTTCTTCCATGCGTGAAGATGAATTATACGATGCTGCAAAAACCTTACAGGTGCCATACGAACTGGTTTTATATGTTCACGAACACAAAAGACTTCCAGTTGTAAATTTTGCAGCCGGTGGTGTTGCCACTCCTGCGGATGCTGCTTTAATGATGCAGTTAGGTGCTGAAGGTGTCTTTGTTGGTTCCGGCATTTTTAAAAGTGGAAATCCTAAGAAACGTGCTGCTGCCATTGTACAGGCAGTTACAAACTATACAGATGCCAAATTAATCGCAGAACTCTCCAAAGATTTAGGAGAAGCTATGGTAGGTATTAACGAAAGTGAAATCGAACTTTTAATGGCAGAAAGAGGAAAATAAAATGACAATTGGAGTTTTAGCTGTACAGGGAGCCTTCATTGAACATGAAAAAATGTTAGAAAAACTCGGCGTAGACTGTTTTGAAATACGTAAATCATCTGATTTAGATCGCCCTTTTGACGGGCTTATCCTTCCAGGTGGCGAAAGCACCGTCATGGGTAAATTATTACATAGCCTAAATATATTTGATACTTTAAAATCAAAAATATTGCAGGGCATGCCGGTACTTGCCACCTGTGCAGGACTAATTTTATTAGCAGAACATCTTACAGAGGATTCTACCGTTCATTTTGGTACTATGCCGGTTACTGTCAAAAGAAATGCCTATGGTAGGCAATTAGGAAGCTTTTACACAGAAGAGAATTTTAAAGGTCTTGGCAAAATTCCTATGACTTTTATACGTGCGCCTTACATTGATAAGGTTTCTCCGGAAGCTGAAATTCTGGCAACCGTAGACGGAAATATTGTAGGTGCCCGTTACAAAAATCAGCTTGGTATTTCCTTTCACCCTGAATTAGATGAGAGTACTGCTATTCACGAATTATTTCTTACTATGGTAAAAGGTGCTTCCAGTAATTAATTTTGATTTTCAATCTGCCAGTCAATTGGCTCAATGCCATTTGCTTTCAAGAATTCATTTGCCTGGCTGAAATGTTTACACCCAAAAAAGCCACGGTATGCTGACAATGGACTTGGATGTGGTGCTTTTAATACAAGATGTTTTGGATTTGTAAGCATCTTTTCTTTCATTTGCGCGGGTCTTCCCCATAAGAAATATACAATCGGGCGGTCCTGCGCATTAACCGCTTCAATTACCGCATCTGTAAAATTTTCCCAGCCTTTTCCCTGATGTGAATTTGCCTGATGAGCTCTCACAGTCAGTACTGTATTTAATAAAAGTACTCCTTGATCTGCCCATTTCTTCAAATATCCATTATTCGGAATATAGCAGCCACAATCTTCTTTCAGTTCTTTGTAAATATTTTGCAAAGATGGTGGTATCTCCGGCTGATCCGGTAATACCGAAAAGCTTAATCCATGTGCCTGGTGTTCGTTATGATAAGGATCCTGCCCTAAAAGCAAAACTTTCACTTGGCTTAATGGCGTAAAATGAAATGCATTAAAAATATCTTCTGCCGGTGGATAAATTTTTGTTCTGCTGTATTCCTCTCTAACAAATTTATAAAGTTCACTATAATATGGCTTCTTAAACTCTTCTTCAATGGCGTCCAGCCAATCATTACTTATCATTGCCATGCTATTTTCCTCCATAAAAACAACTTGAAAAACAGAATTGTCTTCCAAGTTGATAATTTTTCTTATTTTATTACATTCTAACGGATACTTCTCTATCTTTTAAATACTGTTTTAAATCTCTGATTTCCAATTCTTTAAAATGGAACAGTGAGGCTGCCAAGGCTGCATCTGCCTTTCCCTCTGTTAAAGCATCATAAAAGTGCTCTTTCGTACCGGCACCACCGGATGCAATTACCGGAATAGACACATTCTCTGCAATGATTTTAGTCAGTTCTACATCATAACCTGCCTTGGTCCCATCGCAGTCCATACTGGTTAAAAGAATTTCTCCTGCGCCCATTTTATCTGCTTTCATTGCCCATTCTACAGCATCAATGCCTACATCAATTCTTCCGCCATTTTTATAGATATTCCATCCACTTCCGTCTGCTCTGCGTTTCGCATCAATGGCTACCACAACACACTGACGTCCGAATTTATCTGCTGCATCACTGATAAGCTGTGGATTATTAATGGCAGATGAATTAATGGAAATCTTGTCTGCCCCTTCCCGTAGTAATTCTCTGAAATCATCTACCGTTCTGATTCCACCTCCTACCGTAAATGGAATAAAAACATTTTCTGCTACACGCCTTACCATGTCTACTACGGTCTTTCTGGCATCGGATGAAGCGGTGATATCTAAGAACACCACTTCATCTGCGCCGGCTTTATCATAGGCTGCTGCTATTTCTACCGGATCCCCGGCATCTCTTAAATTTACAAAATTAATTCCTTTTACCACACGTCCATTATTTACATCAAGACATGGTATGATTCTTTTTGTTAACATGGGTTGTTCCTCCTTGTAAATCCTTACAGTCCAATAAAGTTTTTCAAAATGTGTAATCCCACTTCACTGCTTTTTTCAGGATGGAACTGACACGCAAAAACATTGTCTTTCTGCACTGCCGCATGAATCAAAGTACCATACTCTGTGGTAGCTTTTACAATTTTTTCATCTTTTGCCTTCAAATAATAGGAATGTACAAAGTACACATATGGATTTTCCGGCAAACCTTGAAACAGCGGACATGACTTATCAATTTTAATATTGTTCCAGCCAATCTGTGGAACTTTTAACTCTGCATCCGGAATTCGTAAGATTTCTCCCTCCAAAATTCCAAGTCCCGGAACACCATCGGATTCGTCGCTTCTTTCAAACAACAACTGCAAGCCAACACAAATCCCAAGAAATGGTGTCTTCCTATCCACTACTTCTTTGATTACAGGTGCAAGCTCATACTTATGTATGTTTGCCATTGCATCACCAAAATTACCTACCCCCGGTAAAATAACTTTGTCTGCATTTAGAATTTTTTCTTTGTCCCTTGTAATTTCTGCTTTTTCTCCCAAATACAATAGTGCTTTTTCTACACTCTTAATGTTTCCTGCATCATAGTCAATAATGGCTATCATTCTGTCATGTCATCCTTTCTTTACTCTACTGCTTCCACACCAAACTGTGATAAATCCTCAGAAGTTTCTTCTGTATCTTCTTCAATTACTGCCTCTTCCACGGAATAACCTGCGGCTTTTACTACGCTACGCACTGTTTCTGTATAATCTAAGGCACTCAATGTATTATGCCATTCTCTCGCTTGGTTAACATCAACACCGAAAACTACATTTAACTGTTCTTCAATCAATGCCAGTTCATCATCAAATGCCTGCTGAATTCCAAGCTCCTCAGCATCTTTTTTATAATGGTCATATCTAATGACACCCATAATCAAATCATTCAATGCTTCATCATATTTGTTTTGCTCGATATGTGATAAATACATCTCATATTTGGCTTCCAACTTCATCATCACACGAATTCTATCGTGTAACTGCTTATCATCCTCTTTTACATTTACACCCAAAATATTTTGATAAGCTTCTTCGTAGTTTCTGTTAATAAACGAACTGTCCGCCTTACTTATACTTGACTGATAATTAATTACATTATGACTCAAAAGTACCAGGGCAAGAATGGACGCTGCCATAAGCATAATCAGAATAACCGGCTTCTTAGGAAGTGGCGGTTCTTTTGGAGTTACGACTACTTCTTTTGGTGGTTTTTCTTTCTTAGCTTTCTTCTTTTTCTCTTTTTTGCCATTTTTACCACCTTCTGCTTCGGCTTCTTCTCCGTCGTCTTGTCCTTCCCCGCTGTTTTTCCCCTTCTTTTTACCTTTTTTATCCTTTTTGGCTTTTTTCTTTTTCTTCTTTTCTTCTGCCTTTTTATCTTCTTCTTCTATTTCTTCTTCCACTTCTTTAATAATCTGCTGATTTTCATCAACTTCTGATTTTTCTATACTTTTATCTTTCTTTTTTCCAAACAGCTTTGCAAAAAATCCCTGTTTTTTACCACTGTTTTCTACTTCTCCCTGCTGCATTTCCTCACCCTCAGTTGGTATTTCGCCAAACAATTCATCCTCAGATATATCAAAATTAGAATCTTCGTCCGCTTTTAGTAAATCCCCAATATCTTTTAAGTCCTCATCATCAGACATCATATTAAGCAAGTCAAGAATACTGTCATCGCTACTACCTTCTGCAACTGAATCTGTTCCCATATCTTCAGACAAAGCAGACATATCTTCTGGTAATGTTCCAATTTCTTCTTCATTTATACCTGCCAACATGTCATCAAATGAAAGTAGTTCATCCCCCAGTATTTCGCTTCCTAAATCTGCCAACTCACTGGCCACTTCCGGTTCACTGGCTACTTCCGGTTCACTGGCTACTTCCGGTTCACTGACTACTTCTGGTTCACTGACTACTTCCGGTTCACTGGCTACTTCTGGTTCACTAGCTACTTTCGGTTCTTCCTCAGTCTCGAAAACATCACTTGATGCAAACATTGCTGCTATCGCTTCTTCGCTCATCATTCCAGTTCCTAAATCTTCCGGCTCACTGATTGGTTCCGGTTCAACTGGTATTTCTACTTCCGACTCAGACTCTGTTTCTGTCTCGGATACCTCACTTGATGCAAGCATTGCTTCTATTGCTTCTTCGCTCATCATTGTAGCATCCAAACTAATTTCTTCTTGAAGCGTTTTCTCTAACATGGGTTCGGTCAGTATTGGTGCATCGTCCATGGAGTCCACACTTTCTGCTTCCGGTTCTATGACTTGACTTAATTCCAGCATTGCCGTTATCTCATCTTCACTCATCATTCCGGTTTCCGAATCCTCTGACTCATTTACACTTCCCAGAATTTCCAACCCAGGTTCTTCCGCCGGTGCTTCTTCAGACAATAGATCTACTTCCTCATTTTCCATACTTGCCATTTCATTCAAAACATCATCAACAGACATTTCCATTGCCTGTTCCAAGGATATTCCATCCCCTACTGCCATTTCATCTGCATTATCTTCCAAGGAAATAATACTTTCTTCACTCTGTAATTCAGAATCAAATTCCCCAATACCTTCATTTCCTTCGCCAGACGCATTTTTTAACAATTGATCTAAATAATCTTCTGTTGTGCTCATACCCTCACCTCTAATCATTTTTCGTCAGTACATTGATTAATTCTACAAATCATCTCAATGCTATAGCTACTTTTTAGTTTACCATATTTGCTTTGATAACACAATTCTATTTATTGAAAGAATTCTATAGGATTTTTATTGTATGCATATGCTTTTCCCTTTAATTCTTCTGTCATCTGCGGATATTTTTCATTCACACGAATGAACGTAGCCTTTTCATTGATAAAAGCTACTTTTTCAAATGCCCATCGGATAATAGATGGATATTTAAAATCCGCTCCCAATTCCAGTAGACAAATTTTCTTATTCAAAGTTCCTGTAAGCCACATGCGATATTTTTCCCAGCTTTTTATGTAACCGCTTTCCAAATATTTCTTCTGTCCTACCGTATTAAACACCAAATATCCACCACATTTTTCACAACATGGTTTTGCTATATCTGCAAGTTTTATATGGGGATTTTTAATATTATCTACAATATCATTTACTATTTCTTCCGATTCTCTTATGCTTTCTTCACATCCATTAATACACTGCAGTCTACTCATACTTCCACAAGGTGCAGTTATTTTATCCGCTGAAAAACTTGATTGAAAAATTTTGTCATCATCATTCAATGTTACAACAAAGTAATTTTTATTTTTCACCAATTGATACAGATTCTCATAGGCATTTGCCTGCCTAATATCTTTATCATTTTGACAGCTATAACTTTTAAGAAATGGTAATAACCACTCAGCTTCTTTTTCCAACATTTCCTGCTTTTCTTTTTGCTGAAAAATCTCTGTAAGTTCTTTGTTTAAACCAGTATATTGCATATCAGTTCCAATGCCAATCAACACACATTGAGAATCTTCTATTATCTTTTTTATTTTTTCCACTTTCATCCATTCCTTTTCTTTCTTTGTTGCATTACATTCAAAAGTACATGTAGAAAGGGGACATAAAATGTCCCCCAAGTACATGATCTGTTTTATTTTTGACTCTTCATAATCAATTTATCAATTTCTCTTACCAGATTACCAATCTCAGGTTTTGCTAATTGTGCATCTGCCCCTAACTGTTCTCCTTTTCTTCTCATTTCATCGTTTACAAGAGATGAGAAGATAACTACAGGAACATCTTTTAACTTTGAATCACCCTTTACTAACTTGGTAAGACGATGTCCATCCATAACCGGCATTTCAATATCTGTGATAACGCAACCAACTTGCTGTTGAATATCACCTTTCCGTTTCATATCGCAAAGTTTATCCCATGCTTCTTTACCATTATTATTGATAATCAAATTCACATATCCTGCTTTCTTTAAAGAATCTGTAATCAAACGATTCAACAGTGGTGAATCCTCCGCAATTACAATCGGGATATTTCTACGTTCACGTTCCCCCAGTTCTTCAATCTCAGATACTTTAAGCCCAGTTTCTGGACTAATATCTGTTACAATTTTTTCAAAATCAAGAATAATAATTAATTTATTATCCATCTTAATGATACCAGTTGAAACACCAGCACCCGCTGTATTAATTGTAGCATCCGGTTTAATAATTTCTTCCCATGAAACACGATGAATCCCCAAAACAGCATCTACTCTGAATGCAATATGCAACTTATTAAAGTTTGTGATAATTAATAAGCCTTTTTCATCATTTTCCGGAAGACCGATGCTCTTCTTCAAATTCACGACAGTAATCATCGTATCACGCGGCATAAAAATTCCTTCTATGCTAGGATGTGAATTTGGCACCGGTGTAACTTTTTCATAAGTTAAAATTTCGCGAACCTTTGCCACATTAATCCCATAATGATTTCCACCCAAAGTAAATTCCAATACCTCTAACTCATTTGTACCGTTCTCCAATAAAATCTTAGTATCCATTTTATTTCCCTCCTAATTGCACAAATTATGTAAAAACCCAAATCGAAACGCAAACCCTCATTATATCTGCATTTTGTCTGACTTTCTCTCCTATAAAATGTATTATAACATAAAGTTATTTAAAAATACAGAATTTTTATGCAATTTCTACTATTTTTTTTCACAAACTGCTTTGAGTATTATTCTCTTTCACTAAAACGGCTATATCTAATAATTTGAAAGAAAAACAAAAAAAGATAACCAAAAAGGTTATCTTCACTAAGGTATTATACCTTCAAAATTTCACATGGATTTCCAAGAACTTTCTACGAAAACCTTACGTACAACTCATCCACACTCCGGAAAGCAAGCTTTCCACGTATTCCTGCGTTGTGCTACCGCTTTTCTTATGTTTGGTCAAGCCCTCGACCGATTAGTAACAGTCAGCTGAACGTATTGCTACGCTTACACCTCTGTCCTATCT
>JAFQUB010000013.1 GCA_017408735.1 Lachnospiraceae bacterium | reverse complement strand
TATAATGTCTACAATTTCCGTAATCTTTCCGTTTTCCAAGGTAAAGTCAAAAAACTGACCGCCCGGATATTCTACACGTTGTAATACATCGGCTTCATACAGGTATCTTGTTTTGTTGTGATTTTTGTCTTCCATGCAGGTCAGCTTTCCGTTGTGTCCGAAGTACATACGGATGCCCTGTTTGTTGTCTTGTAACACATACCCCTCCGGGGTATCAAATAACCTCTGCTCTGTCTTATTTCCCTGGAGGTTTTCATAGCCTTGTTCCGTCTTTTGGAAGCGTATCAGATGCATGTCCGGCATCTGTACCACAGTGAGGTCTTCCTGCACTGTTACGTTGGCATCGAATTCGGACATCCAGTAAGCACCAAACAGATTTCCTTTGTTTTCATAGATGGATTCGTAGGTTCTATGTAAATATTTATCACCCGTGATGTCGTGGATTACAAAATCCGTATATATCAGGGTCTGGCTTCCTGTGACTACGTTAATCGGGTCGTGTTTGCAGGTCTGTTTTTTCTGGTTGTCATGATTTCCCTCGTTCTTGCGTCGCTTCCGTCCGGTATTGCTTCCCGCATCATAATCTCCTCCTTTTTTCTTCTTTCCTCCACGTTTCCTGCCGCCCTTGCTGAACAGCATTTTGATTGCCGGAGCGGCGGTTTGTGCCACTTTCATCAACCGGTCTGCGTCTTTGGGGTCGGTGATGTCAAAGTCACCGTTTATCATATCTTTTCCCAACTGAATATAAAACTCCCGGTCTTTGTAAATTCGGACAAACGAGGCTATGGTATCCAGTTTATTATAAAATTCTTCTGCTTTTGTTATTATCTTGGTTGCCTTGGACACGGCTTCAGATACCTTGCTGATAGCCTTGGCGGCTTTCGTTCCTGCCTTGACTGCTTTCATACCTCCGCCGATAAAGCTTCCCACTCCCGGAATGGCGGATACCAGGGAGGAGGCTGCTCCAAAGTAATCTCCTCTTGCCAAGGAGATTCCGGCGTTGACTAAGTCTAAGGCATCTCCGATTCCCGGAATAAACCCGAGAATGTCCAGTCCTAACTGTAGTCCGTCCAGTGCTACTTCCCACCAGTCTTTCAGTTCTTCTTCCACTTTTTCGTGTTTGGTCTGTTCGTAGCCTAACCAACGAAATTCCGGTGTGGTAAAGGTTACGTCTTCTCCCAGATGGATTTCGCTGTTTCCTACGGTTATGTTTAATTCTTCGCTGGCGTACAGGGAGATGACTCCGGTTTCGTATACTACTTCCTGTTCCACCGGTTCAATCTGAGTATCACTTTCTCCCCACAGATCGTAGAATATCAGACCTTTTGCCCCTTCTACAAAGCTTTCTTTGACGTCGCCCAGGAAAGTATCTGCTTTTGCCTTCATTGCGTCCATAAAGTCGCCGTTTCCTGCGATTCCGCTGTCTGCGGCGTATTCTGCTGCTCCAGCCTTATCTCTGGCGGCAAATTTTTCTTTTCCGGACCGGACCTGTACATTATGTTCTTTTGGCTTTTTCTCGCCTGCGGCTATGCGGAAGTTTTGGTCTGTGTGGATGTTGATGTCCTGTCCTGAGGTGATGGTGATTCCTTCTTCTTCATCCATTTTTATGGATATTTCCATGTCTGAGCCGTTGTCATGGAGTTCTCTTGTGGTGCTGATGTTCAGACCCGTGGTGGTAAATTTTATCATCTTGTCATGGTTGGTCAGCACTTTTTCTTCCGGTTTGTCGTAGTCCGGATGGGTGTCGCTTGCTCTTTTGCTTCCCATACAGATGATTTTTCCGTTGTTTTCGTAGTAGATAAATACTTTGTCGCCGATATCGGGCATACAGTAAAAGTGATTGCTGATGGCGGATTCATATGGTATCCAGGTGGAGCTTCCTGTAAGACCTCCGTGGGAGTCAAATTTTACCTGAATCTGATTTCCGTCTACTGCCGTTACCGTTCCGGTCACAATTCCGCTGACGATGGTGGAACCGGACTGGTTTTGGTAGGAGGGAAGGCTGTCGCTGCTTCTTTTTAAGGTTATCTCATTTACAAGGATTCCTTTTTCACCGTGCAGGTAATGCGTTTGAATGGTGCGTTTTCCTATGTGTTCTCCCGTTGCCATAAACAGGTTGTCACTGATATAGGACTGGCTTTCATAGGCGTAGGAGGCTGCCGTGCTGTCCTGGTTGCTCTGGACTCTGCGCAACTCTGCTATGTCTTTTTCCACGGTCTGGATTTTTCCGCAGTCTTTTTCCGGATAGGTGGCATTGGACACTTCTCCGATAAATATGGTCTTTGATTTGAAATCTGCGTAGACCTGAAACCGGTACTGGGCAGAGAGTCTTTTGATAAACTGCCAGGCGGTTTCATTCTGTTGGTACACCACATGGGATATGGGGATATCTTTTTGCAGCTGTGCGAAGATTCCGGTTCCTTTTAGTACATGGTTTACCATATCGGACAGGTGTTTGCCCGGGTCTTGGAATACACAGTTTTCTTTCTTTTTGTCTGCTTTTATGGAATAGGTACTGATGACGATTTTTGCACTGTGGTAGCCGTTTTCCGTCTTTAAGCCTGCCTGGGTAATGGTTCCTTTTAATATGGTTTTGCCATCCAGAGTGACGGTTCCTTCTTTGCCTATAAGTGCATTGATTTGCTTGTCTTTTGTATTTTCTGACAGTTGCAGTACTGCTTCGCAGATACCATGCTCCCCGGCTTGTCCTTTTAACTTACAATCAAGAATGGTCTGATATGTAACTCCAACGGATATCTTTAATTGTGCTAAGGTGTATTGACCTTTTATCCCCCTTTTTTTTACATCAAAACACACCATTTAATAATAGATACGTTCCATTTTTACAAACTTTGTGTCATAAACCAACATTTTTCAAATCTCTTATTTTTCAAATCTTCTTTACGAATATAGTAATACAATCTGCCCGTATCACCAATCATCAGCTCAAACTCTGCATTCGAAATGATATCTACTTGAAATAAAAGTATCCAGTCAGTTGCTTTCTCACTGTACTGTGTTCTTAATGGTAAATGTTCAAAATCACCACAATTAATACCATTACTAACCATTTCGCATTCTATCAACATACTTCCTTGACATAAATCTGCATATCCTAATAATTTGAATATCTCTTGGTCATGATTATAATCTAAACCCACTCTTGCTACTTCGTAATTATAATCATCATAGTCTATTTTTCCATCTGTTATTTCATTATATTCCTCACACATAGGAACTTCATCTCTCATTGAAAATTTGATGGCAAATTCCGGAATACGAAAATCTTCCTGTAAATTTTCCGGATAATCTTTTTCTTCTAATTCCGACAATTCACCTTCATGATAAAATACTTTGAAATGTTCTTTATCTTCTGGATGACATCCTATAGATTCCTCTATAAAATCATAAAAGAAATATAACATCCCTTTTTCTGGCAAAACATGCTCTTTGTCATGTTTTGCCACATCTTCTAAATTTATTTGGGCTACAAATACTAATGGATAAGATTTATCACCATTTCCTACATAAAACCAACCTTCCTTTTTGGGAAGACAAGGTTTTCCTCCTATCTTGCTCGAAGCAGAACATTTAGGATTAATTTCATCTAATAATTCGCAATGAATAGCATTCCTTCTTAAATTAAGTATTTCTTTTTGCATTTTCTTCTCCTAGGCAAATGTAAATTCCTCTAAGGGAATAAAGCGAATATTTTTTATTTTTTCTTTTTCACAAGCTTCTTTAAGACGTTCTGTGCATATCATAACACCAAGCCAATTAGAAAAACTGAAAATATCTGACCCATCCCATGTGTCTTCTTCAACTTTTATACCTTTCACTTCTTTTCGCGTACTGAAATTGATGATTCCACATTTATCACATCTTTTAATTTCTTTTCCATCTTTATCTGCATACCATCCACATTTTCCCAAGATTGCAATTTCTTTTAAATCACTTGAATCCAAATCGATTAAATTATCTCTTTGATCAAACCATCCATCTACCACAATATCTTTAATTTCATATCCTGTTATATTATATTTAACAAGCATCTCAAGAAATTTTGAATTTCCAATATAACACCCTGGTGCATGATAAAAATCGCCCTGTTTTTTTCCTTTTAAACGAGTATGATAGACTCCTATTCTACTAAATTCACATATTTTCCCACATTTTGGGCATTTTTTTTCTGCCCCATCTTCAAACTCATAATATGCCTGTGCATACTTTTCATCATGGGTTACATAATAATACTTCATATCCATTCTCCTCGTATAACTATTTTTTCTTTTTTGCTTTATATTTTCCTATTCCAGCATCTTGTTCCATTTCTGCTAATTTTTCAAGAACATCCTCTCTTGTAGCCCTTGGATTCGCTTCAATATATTCTGCCCATATTGCATTCCAATCTTTCCCTAATGGTGAATTATTAGTATGAAGTCCATTTCCACTTTTATACCTATGAACATCCGCTGGCAAATCATAGTAAAACTCTCCACTATTTACATCTAACTCTCTACCAGCACCTGCAAACCATTTTGCAAATTCTTCTGGTAATCCATGATGAACTTCACCAGTTGGGTCTTGTCCGGTATACTCTTTCCAACGTTGACGCTGGACTTCTGTTCTATTACTATTTCCACCATTAATCGAAACAATTCCAAGTTCTGCATTTGAAACATACTTTCCATCTTTATGCCATCTTCCGTTCTTATCCTGTTTATATCCTTTCTTTTCTAATTGCTTAACTTTTTGTTCCTGAAGATACTTCTCTGCTTCACCGACACCTTTTTTCTGTCTAATCAGTTCATAATTTGCCATTATATTAGCATCTTCAGCACTATAACCTTTTTCTCTATATTCTTTATATAAATCCTGTTTTCTTTCACACGGTTTATGTCCACTTGGGTCTTCATACCCTACCGGCAGATTCCTACAGTATGCATACAGATTTAATCCATCACCATAGTAGGTATCTTCCTGCGTAAATCTTCCAATCACCGGATTATAATATCTCGCTCTTAAGTAATACTGCCCACCTATCGGGTCAAAGATTTCTCCGTTATATCCAAGGCGGTTTTCGACTTCTTCCTCTTTGACTTTGAAATCTCCAAATGCCCCGTATTCGTAGTAGTTCTTTAAGGCATATTCACTGTTTTCATCCTCACCCAGGATATGGGTAATACTACCCTGCTCATCACAAGCATAGTGATAGTAGGTTCTGGCACTTTCGCTGTCCGATGCTACTAAATCGTATCCTCGAATAAAGCGGATTACATTTCCGTCTTCCTTTTCCTCTGCCACAACCTCTCTGTCTGCATACAGGAACTTTACAAGATTTCCGTTTTCTTCCATTTCATGGCGAAGTCCTTCTCCATCGTAATGGTTGACCTGTACCTTACTTTCGAAGTTTACAATTTTCTTCTGACGGTTAAATCCATCATAGGAATAAATACTTTCCTGTCGGCTCTCTCCTGTCTTTCGTTCTTCACGAAGCAGGTTTCCTTGGTTGTCGTATTGGAAGGTTGAGGTCTGGAACGGAATAAGGT
>JAFQUB010000023.1 GCA_017408735.1 Lachnospiraceae bacterium | reverse complement strand
CAATGTATCTGTAAAGAATGGTGCAGAAGATACATATACATGGCAGAATGGCTCAGCAGGGGCACATACCATTAAAGTAGTAGTAACAGACAGCACAGGAAAGACAGCAACAGTTGCAAAAGAATATGACTTAGAACAGAACGGAAACACATCAATAACTACAGTAACACCTGTTCCGACAGGAGTGGTTACAGCAACACCTGTTCCAACAGGAGTGATTACAGCAACACCAACTCCGATAATCTCAGGAGTTTATGTGAAGAATTTCAATGTAACCACTGAAGGAAAAGACGGAAAATATAAGATTGGTGATGCATATACCTTAAGAGCAGAAGCAGAAAATGCAAAGGGCATACCAAAATATATGCTCACTTACATTTTGAATGGTGAAGAAGTAATTATTAAAACATACGGAACAGAAGCAGAAGCAAGATTTGTTCCGGCAGAACATGGAAATTATACATTTAAAGTTTATGTAGTAGATGAAAGCAACGATGCAAATCCGGAAGCGGCAAAAGAAATTGCAGTGGCAAATGTTGCTAGACTTACAGTTACACCGGAACCTTCAAACAAACCGGAAGTAACAGAGAAACCGGAAGCAACAAAGAAACCGGAAGCAACAAAGAAACCGGAAGCAACAAAGAAACCGGAACCTACAAAAACACCGGGCAACTCAGAAAATCCTGGAACAGGAAATCAGGGTACAACACAGAATCCTTCTACACCGGCAAAGGGAAGCAAGGTAACTGTAGGTAAGGCAACTTACAAGGTAACCGGAACAGAAAACAGCAAGACAGTAGAATATACAGGATACACAGGAACAAGCACAACAGTTAATATTCCGGCTTCTGTTAAGATTAACGGTGCAAGTTATAAAGTAACATCCATAGCTGCAAAAGCATTTAAAGGAAATAAGAAACTGAAAACAGTTAAGATTCCATCGAGTGTAACCAAGATTGAAAAAGAAGCATTCTCCGGATGTACAAATCTTACAAAAGTAAAATCCGGAACAAATGTAGCAAGCATTGGTGATAAGGCATTCTACAACTGTAAGAAGTTAAGCAGCATCACACTGAGCAGCAAGCTGACAACCATTGGAAAATCAACATTCTACAAATGTGTGAAACTGAAGAAGATTACATTAAACAGCAAAGTGAAGATGATTGGTTCCAAGGCGTTCTACGGATGTAAGAACTTGAAGACAATCACAATCAAGACTAAGAAACTTACAAGCAAAAATGTAGGAAGCAACGCATTCAAGGGAATCAACGCTAAAGCAAAAATTAAAGTGCCAAGTAGCAAGATGAAAGCATACCAGAAGCTTTTAAAGAGCAAAGGTGCAGGTTCTAAAGTATCTTACAAGAAAGCGTAATATATCTTTAGTAAATTAAAAAACAGATAACAAAGCCAGGGCATTGTAGCCGCAAAATGCGGCGCAGTGCCCTAATTTTATACAAAAAGTTATCAGAAAATATGGAAAAATATAGAAAATTGACAAAAAAGTGATGAAAAGCAGAAGAATATATGTTAAAATATCCTTAATGAGAAATCATATACAATAATACATATGGGAGGGTTATCTATGACAAAAGGTAAAGAAAGCAGCACTACCGGCCGCAGGGTAGTGAAAGCGGGAAACAAGATTTTGGCGGTAATTATTATTCTGGTTGTAGCGATTACAGCCATTAACTCACTTCTTTCGTTTAATATGATGAGCAACAATATTATTAAACTGACAGAAGACAATTTACAAAGAGAGGTTGCATCTTCAGAAAAGCTTCTCGCCAATATTATTGCAAACAAATATCGGGCATTGGAGTACATTTCAGGATTGCCGGAGATACAGTCTATGGATTGGGAGAAACAGGAACCGGTTTTGAAAGAAAAAGCGACACCTCTTGGATTTGAACATATCTTTATCATGACAAATGAAGGTATGGGATATTATGCAGAAGATGGTTCGATAAAAGACCAGTCAGGTGAAGAATTCTATCAGATGATTAAAGGGGACGTACGAGTGGTAACAGAACCCTTTGTAGAAAGTGAAAAAGAGCGTTCCATTACAACACTTACAATGCCAATCAAAAATGGGGATGAAGTTCTTGGTACTATTTGTGGTGTAATCAGTCTGAACGAAATTAATACTTCTGTACAAGATATTGAAAATGGAGAATCCGGTTATGGTTTCCTTGTAAATGCCAATGGTGAGTTTGTTGCTAACAAAGATATGAGTACCGTATATAATCAGGTGACTATTACAGATGAAGAATCAGAATACGCTGGTTTTGCCGGATTGACAGAAGAACTCGCATCAGGAAATACAGGTGTAAAATCTTTTAATATTAAGGGAGAAGAGTACTTAACAGCATTTACGCCATTAGAAGGAACCAATTGGTTACTGGCAATTACAGTAAAACAGTCAGAAGTGCTTGCTGTGTTAGAAAGACTTAGCATCATTCAAGTGATTGTGGCAATCTTTGCTATTGTTATAGGTGGAGTTATTTCCGTATTTATTAGAAGATGGATTTCCGGAGCTGTCGGACAGGTGAATCGCTTTGCCAAAGAAATGGCGCAGTACAATCTTACCTACTCTGATACGCCAAGAAGCAATGATGAGTTTGGTGAAGCTGTAAAGGAATTGAATTCTACAGTAGAAACTTTGAACGATATTGTAGGAAACGTATATACCAGCAGTGAGAATATTTATCGGGCAGATGAAAAAATCAATGATATGCTAACGGATATCTTTGGTCAGATTAGTGAAACGGCAGATGCGGTTACCAACATTACCTCAAATATGGAGGAATCTTCCGCAGCATTGACAGAGTTAAATGCAATGGCACATGAAGTAAATGACCATACCAAGGTATCTGCACAGGAGGCAGGACATGCATTAGAATTGGCAAAGGATATCAGCGACAGTTCAGCAAAGATTCACAGTGATACCGTAAAGGCAAAAGACACTGTGGAAGGAAAATATATTGCATGTAGCGAAAAATTGAAGGTAGCATTGGAAAAAGTAAAAGTAATCGAAAATATTTCTTCTATGTCAAACCTGATTTTGTCCGTAGCAGATGAAACAAGTCTTCTTGCATTAAATGCTAATATTGAAGCGGCAAGAGCAGGAGAACATGGTAAAGGTTTTGCGGTAGTTGCCGGACAGGTAAAAGCACTTTCCGAACAGACTACAGATGCGGCAAATGAAATTCAGTCCAGTTTGCAAGATGTTTTGAATTCTGTACAGGAATTATCAGGTGCCTCCAGTGAATTGGTGCATATGTTTGAAACAGATATTATGGAAATATTTGACAGAATGCTGGCAGTGGCAGAAGAATATCAGAGTTCCGGTACTTCGATTAATGAAATTGCGGATAATTTCAATCACATTGCTGAAGTGAATGCATCTGCCATGAATGACATTAGTACAGCGTTGGGCGAATTGTCCTCTGCAGTAACTGCAGTATCCGATAATTCATATAAGATTTCTGAAAACATGGTAGTTATCAATACAAATAGCACACAGGTGGCTGAAATGTCCAGTGAGACCATTGAAACTGCTCAGGAATTAATTAATGCTGTAGATAAATTTAAAATTAAAAAATAGGGAAAGCTAGAAAGAAGGAGGTCGTGATGAATTCACGACTTTCTTTTTCGTTAGAAATCTGTTACAATACAAATAATGAGAAAGGACGTGATTTCTGTGAAAAGAGTATTTTTAATCGTTTTAGACAGTTTTGGAATTGGCGCAATGCCCGATGCGGAAGAATTTCAAGATACGGGAAGAAATACCATAAAATCAGTATCAAAAAGTCGCGAGTTTTATATGCCGAATATGGCCAGTCTGGGATTATTTAGTATTGATGGTGTGGATTGCAAAGAAGCAGTAGAAAATATCAATGGAGCAGTAGCAAGAATGACAGAAAGCTCAAAAGGAAAAGATACTACGATAGGGCATTGGGAAATTGCCGGTGTGATTTCGAAAAAGCCTTTACCTACTTATCCAAATGGTTTTCCAAAGGAAGTAATTGAAGCCTTAGAACAGGCTGCCGGGCGAAAAGTAATTTGTAACAAGCCTTATTCTGGAACGGAAGTAATCAAAGATTATGGAGAAGAACATATGAAAACAGGAGCTTTGATTTGTTATACATCGGCAGATAGCGTATTTCAAATCGCAGCCCATGAAGATGTGATTCCGGTAGAGGAGTTATATGATATATGTAGAATGGCAAGAAAAATTTTGCAGGGTGAACATAGCGTAGGCAGAGTAATTGCGCGTCCATTTACGGGAGCGGCAGGGGATTTTGTAAGAACTGCCAATCGCCATGATTTTTCACTGGAGCCACAAGAGGAAACCATGCTTGACATTTTGAAACAAAATGGAAAAGAAGTGTTGGCGGTAGGGAAAATCAATGATATTTTTGCAGGAAAAGGAATTACAGAACACGTATATACCAAGAATAACGACGAGGGTGTAGAAAAAACTTTGGAGTTTATGAAGCGGAGATTTGAGGGAATCTGTTTTACCAATCTTGTAGATTTTGACATGTTATATGGTCATAGAAATGATGTACATGGTTATGCGAAAGCACTGAGCAGATTTGATAATCAGTTGACCAAAATTATCGATAATATGAGAGAAGAGGATGTTTTGATTATTACAGCAGACCATGGTTGTGATCCGGGAACGCCATCTACCGACCATTCCAGAGAATACACACCGCTGATTATATATGGTAATCGGGTGCGTCCTGGCAATTATGGAACAAGACCTACATTTGCCCAGATTGCAGAAACAATACTTTCTTATTTTGAGCTAAGTCTTAATAAGGAAGGAATAGAAAAAATAGAATGTTTTTATAAATAATGGATACTAGAAAAGTGAAAGGAGATAAGCGGTTTTCACCGCTTGAAATGTAATGGCAATAAATGATTTAAAAGAATATGAAGTAGTAGAAGAAAGAAAGATACCTGATTTAAATTCCATGGGATATCTGGTGAAACACAAAAAAAGTGGAGCAAAATTAATGCTTTTGTCCAATGATGATGAAAATAAAGTGTTTTATATCGGATTCCGTACACCACCAAAGGATGATACCGGGCTTCCACATATTTTGGAACATTCTGTATTATGCGGTTCTAAAAATTTCCCGGCAAAAGATCCATTTATTGAACTGGCGAAAGGTTCCTTAAATACCTTTTTAAATGCAATGACTTATCCGGACAAAACCGTATACCCTATTGCAAGCTGTAATGACAAGGATTTCCAGAACCTGATGCATGTATATATGGATGCAGTATTTTATCCAAACATTTACGAAAAAGAGGAAATTTTCCGTCAGGAAGGCTGGCATTATGATTTGGCAGAAAAGGATGGGGAATTAAAGTATAACGGTGTTGTATATAATGAAATGAAAGGTGCGTTTTCTTCTCCAGAGGGTGTGCTTGACCGAGTGATACTAAATTCACTGTATCCGGATACTTCCTATTCTTTTGAATCCGGTGGTGACCCGGCGTCAATACCGGAATTGAAGTATTCAGAATTTTTAGGCTTCCATAGCAAGTATTACCATCCATCTAACAGCTATATTTACCTGTACGGTGATATGGATATGGAAGAAAAATTGATTTTCTTAGATAAGGAATATTTAAGCAAGTATGATGCCATGAATATTGAGTCAGAAATCAAGCTTCAAAAGCCGTTTGAAAAACCGGTGGAAGTATATAAAAAGTATTCTATTACAAACGAAGAAACAGAAGAAGATAATACCTATCTTTCTTACAATTATTCTATAGGAACAGCGTTGGACAGAAAATTGTATCTGGCATTTCAGATTTTGGAATATGCATTGATTGCAGCTCCGGGAGCTCCTTTAAAGAAAGCATTGTTGGATGCAAAAATCGGTAAAGATATTATGGGCTCTTATGATAATGGCGTATATCAGCCTTTGTTTTCTATTATTGCCAAAAATTCCAATACATCCAGTAAGGATGAATTTTTAGCTGTGATTCAGAAAGTGCTGCAGGAGCAGGTTAAAAATGGAATCAATAAGGATTCACTCCGGGCAGCCATTAACTACAATGAATTCCGATACAGAGAAGCCGATTTTGGAAATTATCCAAAAGGATTAATGTATGGTCTTCAGGCGTTAGACAGCTGGCTCTATGATGAAACCAAGCCATTTATTCATATTGAAGAGAATGAAACCTTTGCTTTCTTAAAGGAAATGGTGGAAACAGACTACTATGAAAAACTGGTAGACCAATATATGATAAATAACCAGCATGCAGCCTTGGTAGTAATCGAGCCGGAAAAAGGTCTGACAGCAAAAATTGAAAACGAGGTAAAAGAGAAATTAGCAGCATACAAAGCCACATTAAATGAAGAAGAAGTAGAAAAACTGGTGGAGAAAACCAAAGCGTTGGAACAATATCAGGAAGAACCTACTCCGATGGAGGATATTCTGAAAATTCCAATGCTTACCAGAGAAGATATGCGTAAAAACGCTTTGAGGTTTGAAAACAAAGAACTTAAGTTTGGAGATACTTTATGTTTACATCAGGAGATGTTTACCAACGGGATTGGTTATTTGAACCTTTTGTTTGACATCAATAAGGTACCGGAAGAATTACTTCCTTATGTGGGAATGTTAAAGTATATTTTGGGAATGGTTGATACCAAACATTACACATACGGAGATTTCTTTAATGAAATCAATATGTATTCCGGTGGTATCAGTGTGTCTTTTAACAGTTATTCAGATACCAAAAATCCGGGAAATTATAAAGCGTATATGGAAGTAAAGGCAAAGGTTATGTATGATAAATTACCATTTGCTTTCAAAATGATAAAAGAAATGCTGCTTACATCAAAGTTTGAAGATGAAAAGCGTTTATATGAAATTATTGCACAATTAAAGTCAAGAATGCAGATGAGTCTTACTTCCAGCGGGCATACCACAGCAGTGATGAGAGCGATGTCTTATTTTTCCAATACCGCATATCTTTCAGAATTAACCAGTGGAATTACCTTCTATAAGTTAGTAGAGCAGATTGAGAAGAATTTTGAAGAGCGTAAAGATGATGTGATTGAAAAATTAAGAGAAACAGCTTCCTATATTTTCACAGCGAATAATTTAATGGTATCCTATACTGCGCAAGAAGAAGGACTAGAAGGACTGGAAACAGAAGTGGAATCTTTAAAGCTAAGCCTTGGAACTTCTGATAAAGAAGCAGTAAAATATCAGTTCCCGTTAAATCAGTCAAATGAAGGATATAAAACATCTTCTAAGGTGCAGTATGTGTCTAGAGCAGGAAATTTCTGTCAGGAAGGGTTGGAATATACAGGTGCCCTTAGAATTTTAAAAACAATTCTCAGTTATGATTATTTGTGGAATAATGTCCGCGTAAAAGGTGGCGCATATGGATGTATGAGCGGATTTGGAAGACTGGGCGACAGTTATTTTGCATCCTATCGTGATCCGAATCTGGAAGATACCAATGAAATTTTCGAGCATACCACGGAATATGTTGAAAATTTCCATGCAGATGAAAGAGATATGACAAAATATATTATTGGAACTATCAGCGACTTGGATACACCGTTAAACCCATATGCCAGAGGAAACCGTTCCATGACTGCTTATATAACAAATCTGACCTTTGAGGATGTGCAGAGGGAAAGAGACCAAGTGCTGACGGCTCAGGATTCCGATATCAGAGCGTTGAAAGCGCATGTGCAGGCGGTATTGAAACCAAAGAATTTGTGCGTTATCGGTGGCGAAGAAAAGATTGAAGAACAAAAACAGTTATTTAAAGAAGTGAAGAACCTGTTTGAGTAAGTAGTTATTCATACAGATAATACAAGGGAAAAGAAAGGAAAGACATGGAAAACAGTAACAGTACAAAATCAGGATTTGTAACCTTAATAGGAAGACCAAATGTGGGAAAATCTACCTTAATGAACCAGCTAATTGGACAAAAGATTGCCATTACATCCAATAAGCCCCAGACCACAAGAAACCGTATTCAGACAGTGTATACCGATGAGCGCGGACAGATTGTATTTTTGGATACACCGGGAATTCATAAGGCAAAAAATAAGTTGGGAGAATATATGGTAAAAGTGGCAGAATCCACATTGAACGAGGTGGATGCCGTACTTTGGTTGGTGGAACCTACAACGTTTATTGGAGCAGGAGAAAGACACATTGCAGAACAGTTAAAAAGGGTAAAGACTCCTGTAATTCTTATTATCAATAAAATAGATACCGTAAAAAGAGAAGAAATTCTTTTGTTTATGGACGCATACCGCAAAATATATGATTTTGCGGAAATTGTACCGGTATCTGCTTTGAAAGGAGAAAATTCAGATACGTTACTGGAGGTTATATATAAATATATGCCTTATGGTCCAATGTTTTATGATGAAGATACCATCACAGACCAGCCGGAACGTCAGATTGTAGCTGAATTGATACGTGAAAAAGCATTGAAATGTCTGGATGAAGAAATTCCTCATGGAATCGCTGTTGCTATTGACCAGATGAAATATAGAAAAGATGGAAAACTGGTGGATATCGATGCAACCATCGTGTGTGAACGAGATTCTCACAAGGGAATTATTATCGGAAAAGGCGGGGCTATGTTAAAGAAAATAGGTTCTGCGGCCCGTTATGAAATTGAGCGTCTTTTAGATACGCAGGTAAATTTAAAATTGTGGGTAAAAGTAAAAAAAGACTGGCGTGACAGTGATTTCTTAATGAAAAACTTTGGATATGATAAAAAGGAAATATAGCCCGAAATTGGCAGATTTTGAATAGTATAGAAGAAAATCTATGGCTTATACTAATCTTAGAATAAGAAAAGATTAGGGGGCAAGCTCATGGATAAAGACTGGCAGAAGTTTACTATGACAGGAAGTGTACAGGATTACCTATCCTATTGTAATAAGCAGGAAATAAAAAATAAGCAGACAGGTGAGAGTGACGATGGCACAGATGAGTACAGTGCTGGGTATGGTAATAGCGACACAGCCTATTGGAGAATACGATAGACGAATTGTATTGTTGACAAAAGAAAAAGGAAAACTAACAGCATTTGCCAAAGGTGCGAGAAGACAAAATAGCAGTCTTCTTGCCGCCAGCAATGCGTTTGCTTTTGGTACTTTTTATTTATATGAAGGAAGAAACAGTTATACCGTAAGGCAGGCGGAAATACAAAATTATTTCAGCGAATTTCGAACAGATTTGGAAGGTGCATGGTATGGTATGTATTTTCTGGAAATTGCAGATTATTTTACCAGAGAGAATAATGATGAAAGGGAAATGCTGAAATTATTGTATCAGACCATGCGGGCATTGCTTTCGCCCCATTTGGATAATAAACTGGTACGTTACATATTTGAATGGAAAGCAATGGTGATAAATGGTGAATATCCGGATGTTTTTCAGTGTAGTGTGTGCCAAAAAGCGGCGAAAAGCGCCTTTTTTGACAGCAGTCGTTTTGTGATTATATGTGACGAATGTTTGGGTGGGCACAGACAATATCAGGAATTATCACAGTCTACTTTATACACATTACAGTATATTGCCGGGACACCCGTGGAACGGTTGTATACGTTTCAAGTGACTGAGCAAGTACTTTTACAAATGAAAAAAATAATAGAATTCTGTAAAAATAAGGTGATTGACAGGGAATTTAAGACGGAAGAATTTTTAAAAAATCTCTAAATTATATTTTGTGGTTGAAAATATAAAATAGAATGGGTATAATGGTTACGGTAAGTAGGAGGGCATATTATGAAAAGATTAAGTCAAATAGTGCTTGTGCTTATGGCAGCAGTAATGTTAGTTGGGTGCACAGGAGGAAATGAAGTTGCAGAGCAGGGTGATTCTGTTCAGATAGCAAAGGATGGTAGCATCAGCTCCACGTTGGTAAGTGTTTTGGATCAGAGTTATTACGATGCTGATGAATTAAAGTTAATGATTGAAACTGAAATCTCAGAAGTAAATACCACTCAGGGGGAAGGGGCAGTTACATTAGATGATTATAAATGTGATTCTGCCGGCAATGTGAAAGTTAAGATAAAATATGTAAACAGTGATGCGTATACAGCTTTCAATGGTGGGACGTTTTACAGCGGAGATGCAGTGACAGCAAAAGAGATTTATGGTTTAGACGGTAATTTTGTGGATGTGACAGATGGTAAAATTACTACAGAAGATGCTGTAATATCTGAAGATGCAAAGATTGTAGTACTTTCTCAAAACACAAACGTAGTTGTACCTGGGAAAATTGTTGCCATTACAGACAATGTAGAAATTACTGGAAAGAAGAGTGCTTCTGTAAGCTTAAAGAGCGAAGAAGACTTGGCATATATTGCATATAAGTAAGAAACAAATGGAGGATAATGAAAAGATGGAAAAGACAATGGATAAAATTGTTGCACTGGCAAAATCAAGAGGTTTTGTATATCCGGGCTCAGAAATTTATGGTGGTCTTGCAAATACATGGGATTATGGAAATCTTGGTGTGGAACTGAAGAATAATGTAAAAAAAGCATGGTGGAAAAAGTTCATTCAGGAAAATCCATATAATGTAGGTTTGGACTGCGCAATTTTAATGAATCCACAGACATGGGTTGCATCCGGACATTTGGGTGGATTTTCTGATCCGTTGATGGATTGTAAAGAATGTCATGAAAGATTTAGAGCAGATAAAATGATTGAAGAATTTTGCGCAGACAATAAGATTGAGTTATCCGGTTCTGTAGATGCATGGAGTCAGGAACAGATGAAGGATTTTGTAGAAGAACACAATATTCCATGTCCAACCTGTGGAAAACATAATTTTACAGATATTCGTCAGTTTAACCTGATGTTTAAAACCTTCCAGGGCGTAACAGAGGATGCGAAAAACACTGTTTATTTAAGACCGGAAACAGCACAGGGGATTTTTGTTAACTTTAAAAATGTGCAGAGAACATCAAGAAAGAAAGTACCATTCGGTATTGGACAGATTGGTAAATCTTTCCGTAACGAAATCACACCAGGTAACTTTACATTCCGTACCAGAGAATTCGAACAGATGGAATTAGAATTCTTCTGCGAACCGGGAACAGACTTAGAGTGGTTTAAATACTGGAGAGAAACTTGTGTAAACTGGTTAAAGACTCTTGGAATCAAAGACGATGAAATGCGTGTTCGTGACCATGAACCGGAAGAATTGTGTTTTTATAGTAAAGCAACTTCCGATATTGAATTTTTATTCCCGTTTGGATGGGGCGAATTGTGGGGCGTAGCTGACAGAACAGATTACGACTTGACACAGCATCAGAACACATCCGGTGAAGATATGTCATACTTTGACGACGAAAAGAAAGAAAAATACATTCCATACGTTATCGAGCCATCTTTAGGTGCAGACAGAATGGTACTTGCATTCCTTTGCAGTGCTTATGATGAAGAAGAATTAGAAGGTGGGGATATGCGTACAGTAATGCATTTCCATCCGGCATTGGCACCTGTTAAAATCGGTGTACTTCCATTGTCTAAAAAGCTAGCTGAAGGTGCAGAAAAAGTATTTACTGAATTATCCAAAACATATAATTGTGAATATGATGACAGAGGAAACATCGGAAAACGTTATCGTAGACAGGATGAAATTGGAACTCCGTTCTGTGTTACTTATGATTTTGACTCAGAAGAAGACGGCTGTGTAACAGTTCGTGACCGTGACACCATGGAACAGGAAAGAGTGAAAATTTCAGACCTAAAAGAATATTTTGAAAAGAAATTTGAATATTAGAAATGAGCGGAGGAATTTCCTCCGCTTTTTGTACATTTGTATAATAAAATCTTAGGATAAACGAAAGGCAGTTGTAAAAGACTGCCTTTTATAAGGCAATGCTATGGTAAATAATAAGAATGTTCCTGTCTGACATCACATAAGATAAAAATAAATATGTCTTGGGAGTGGAAAATGGAAAGTTTATTGAAGGCGGTAGATGATTTTGTGTGGGGACCGGTAATGATTACGTTACTAATGGGAACCGGGATTTTTTTGACCATTCGCACCCGATTTCTTCCGTGGAGAAAACTAGGTTTTGCCTTGAAAATTACATTAAGTAAAGAGGCGCGCCAGGAACAGGAAGGAGAAAAAGGGGATATCTCTCCTTTTTCAGCACTGACTACAGCATTGGCGGCGACCATGGGAACCGGAAATATTGTGGGAGTTGCCACTGCCATGGTTACCGGAGGCCCCGGAGCATTGGTGTGGATGTGGATATCGGCATGCCTGGGACTAAGTTTGAAATTTAGTGAATGTATGCTTGCCAGCAAATATCGCGTAATAAATGAAAGGGGAGAGATGTCCGGAGGTCCCATGTATGTTATGAAACATGCATTCAAGGGTAAAAAAATAGGGGATTTGTTTGGGTGGCTGTTTGCGTTATTTACAGTAATTGCTTCTTTTGGGATAGGAAATTTCACTCAGGCAAATTCCATATCAGAGGCGTTAAATACTACGTTTTACATACCATTTGAAAAAACAGGGATTGTAATTACCATTCTTGCATTTGTCATTATTGTAGGTGGAATTAAGGCAATTTCAAAGATTTCAGCAATTTTGGTACCGGGAATGGCTATTTTCTATATGATTGCAGGATTATGTGTGATACTGGGAAATATAACACAGTTGCCTCATGGTTTGGCAATGATTTTTAAGATGGCATTTAGTACAGAAGCTATAAGTGGCGGAGTAGCAGGCACTGCTGTTATGGAGGCGTTACGCTATGGCGTGGCAAGAGGTGTATTTTCCAATGAAGCAGGACTTGGTTCGGCTGCAATTTCAGCAGCGGCAGCCAGAACCAGTCACCCGGTAAAACAAGGATATATTAGTATGACAGGCACATTTTGGGATACAATTGTTATATGTACTATCACTGGGATTGCCATTGCAGCTTCAGGAGTATTAGGAACAATAAATCCGGCAACGGGAGAACCGTTTACAGGTGCCTCTCTGACGATGAAAGCATTTGAAACAGTACTTGGTTCGGTGGGAAGTTGGACTGTATGTATTGGGATTTCTTTTTTTGCCTTTTTAACGATTCTTGGATGGGAATATCATGGAGAAAAGGCGTTTGAATATCTTGTGAAAACTCCAAAGTATAATATTATTTATAGGATTGCTTTTTCAGTTGCAGCTTACGTTGGGGCAACCACAACCTTGAGAATTGCATGGAGCTTTTCAGACATTGCTAATGCATTAATGGCAATTCCTAATTTAATATGTCTTCTTATACTGAGTGGGGAAATTGCGAAGGATATCCGGGAATATTCCTAAATATTATTGCAAAGTATTTCGCGGTGTCCGGGAATATTTTAGAAAACCTTCCATATATTTTTTAGTAAAGAAATATATGGAAGGTTTTTGGTGTGAAGAAACTAAAAAAAATATTTGTTCTTACAGTTCTGTTTATTATTCAAATAAATCATTCCTTTAATATTTATGTGAAAGCAGCTACAGAAGCCCCGAGTGAAACGGAATTATTTGCAAAAAGTGCGGTATTGTTAGATGGAGATTCCGGTAGGGTGCTATATAACAAAGATGGAAATACGCCTATGCCAATGGCAAGTACAACAAAGATTATGACGTTAATTGTAGTGTTGGAAAATGCAAAATTAAGTGATACTGTTACCGTTTCTAAAAATGCGGCACGTCAACCGAAGGTACATCTTGGAATGCGGGAAAATCAACAGTTTAAATTAGAAGATTTGTGCTACTCATTAATGTTGGAATCCCATAATGATTCCGCGGTGGCACTTGCAGAACATGTGGGTGGAAGTGTGGAGAAATTTGCAGCGATGATGAATGAGAAAGCAAGGGATATAGGATGTACTAATACATATTATATTACACCAAATGGTCTGGATGCTACGGTGAAAGTGGGAGGAAAAGAAAAAAGCCATTCTACTACAGCAACAGAGCTGGCGAAAATCATGAGATATTGCATTATGATATCTCCCTGCAAAGAAAAGTTTTTAGAGATTACCAGGACACCATCTCACAGCTTTTCAGATATTTCCGGAAAAGGCTCTTATTCCTGTAATAATCACAATGCTTTTTTACAGATGATGACTGGGGCATTATCAGGAAAAACCGGTTTTACCGGAAAGGCAGGTTATTGCTATGTGGGAGCGTTGGAACGAGAGGGGAAAACATTTATTGTGGCACTGCTTGCGTGTGGCTGGCCCAACAATAAAACGTATAAATGGAAAGATACAAAAAAACTGATGGAATATGGTATCGAGAATTATGACTATCGAGAAGTCTTTGAGACAAAGGAAGACTTTGAAGCTATTCAGATTCCGGGAAGTTGTATGGTAGAGCAGGGAAAAGAAAATCTTTGGAAAGAGGGAAAAATTAAGCCTTATATGAAAAAAGATTCTATGAAACTTTTGCTTCATTCGGAGGAACAGATGAAGATAACATATAATATAAGGCAGAATTTGAAACCACCTATAAAAGAAAATGACATTATCGGTACGGCAGAATATTGGCTGAATAATGAAAAAATTAAGGTGTACAATATATATTCTGGAAATGAAATTGCAGTGATAGATTTCAAATTATGTGTGAAGCAGATTATAAATGAAATATTGCTGTAAAATTTGTGCAAAATTCATTAAAAATCAAAAAAAAACTTGATAAAAATGGTAAAAAGCATTACAATTATACTCGGCAGACATTATATTTTGCCATGATAGAAGGTACGTTGGAAGAACTTTCTATTGTCTTGAATAAAAATAAGAAAGTGGAGGGCTGACAGATGAGTAGTACAGTACAAAGCTCAGCAAGTAACAGAATTAACGCGTTGCTTGATGAGAATAGTTTTGTTGAAATTGGTGCTAAAATTACAGCGAGAGCAACAGATTTTGACATGAAAAACAGTGAAACACCGGCAGATGGTGTAATAACAGGATATGGGGTGATTGATGGAAATCTTGTGTATGTATATAGCCAGAATGCTTCCGTATTAGGTGGTTCTGTAGGTGAAATGCATGCAAAAAAAATAGTTCGTCTTTATGAACTTGCAATGAAAGTTGGAGCACCTGTCATTGGACTTGTAGATTGTGCAGGGCTTCGTTTACAGGAAGCAACAGATGCGTTAAACGGATTTGGTGAAATTTATTTAAAACAGACATTAGCATCTGGGGTAATTCCTCAGATTACAGCTATTTTTGGTAATTGTGGTGGTGGTCTTGCAGTAATGCCTGCAATTACAGATTTTACATTTATGGAAGAAAAGAATGCTAGATTATTTGTGAATACACCAAATGCTTTGGCGGGAAATAATGTATCAAAATGTGATACCGCGTCAGCAAAATTCCAGAGTGAAACATGTGGTAACGTAGATTTTGTGGCAGAAGAATCAACACTTCTTGCTCAGATTCGTGAACTTGTGAAAATGTTACCGGCAAATAATGAAGATGATATGTCATATGAAGTGTGCAGCGATGATTTGAACCGAGTATGTTCAGATTTGGCAAATTGTGCAGGCGATACTTCTATTTTGTTATCTAAGATTGCAGATGATAATAACTTTTTAGAAACTAAAGCAATGTATGCAAAAGAAATGGTGACAGGATTTGTAAAATTAAATGGTGTCACAGTAGGTTGTGTTGCAAACAGAAGTGAAGTATACGGAGAAGAAGGCTTAGAAGCTTCTTACCCTTCTGTATTAACACCGTCAGGATGTGAAAAAGCAGCAGAATTCATTCAGTTCTGCGATGCATTCTCTATTCCTGTATTATCTGTTACAAATGTAACAGGATTCAGCGCAGAAGTAGAAGCAGAAAAATCCATGGCAAAAGCAGCAGCAAAACTTACCTATGCGTTTGCAAATGCAACCGTACCAAAAGTAAATGTAATTGTTGGAAATGCATTTGGAAGTGCCTATGTGACAATGAATTCCAAAGCGATTGGAGCAGATATTGTTTATGCATGGGATAATGCAAAGATTGGTATGATGGATTCAAAATTAGCTGCAAAAATTATGTATGAAGGAGAAGGCAATGATGTAATTCAGGCGAAAGCGACAGAGTACGATGCCCTTCAAAACAGCGTAGAATCAGCAGCTAACAGAGGCTATGTAGATACTATTATTGATGCAGCAGACACAAGAAAGTATGTAATCGGTGCGTTCGAAATGTTGTTTACAAAGAGAGAGGATCGTCCAGGCAAGAAACATGGAACGGTTTAGTGAGGTGGCGTATATGAAAAAATTATTGACAATTTTATGTATGGCAGCCTGTTTGTTTAGCACAACAATACAGTCTTTTGCAGCGGATGATGTGAAAAATTCAGAGGCATATACTAACTATGGTTCCAATTTTGATTCACTTGTTCAGCAGTTGGTTGGTTATTCAGATGAAGAATTAGAAGAACTTAAAAATACTACAACCAGTGCGGAAGATGTTCAGTTAATTGAATCATGGACAGCAGTAAAAGATGATTTAGGTGCATATATTGGCGTACTTGAATGCGAAGTGGAAGAAAGCACTTCAGAACTTACGGTTACCATGAAATTTGATTTTACAAACAGAGATATTACTATGGTATATAGTGCAAATTCTGAAAGTGCTAATATTACCTTTGATAAAGTTCTTACAAAAATGGAAATCCTGAAAAAAGCAGGATTAAATACTTTAATTGGTATGGGAACTACATTTATTATTCTTATTTTTATCAGTCTGTTAATCAGCACATTTTCTTTCATTCCAAAATTATTTGGAAACAAGAAAACGGACAAAACAGAGAGTGTAGAAGAAAAGAAAGTAGAACTTCCGGTAGAAACAGCAGCAGAAGAGCTTGCGGATGACTTAGAACTGGTAGCAGTAATCACAGCTGCAATTGCAGTTGCGGAAGGTACCAGTGCAGACGGAGTTGTGATTCGTTCAATTAAACGTGCAGACAATGCAAAATGGAAAAAAGCATAGAAAACAGGAGGATATGAAAATGAAAAATTATACAATTACAGTTAACGGAAACGTATATAATGTAACAGTAGAAGAAGGAACAACAGCAGGTGTGGTTCAGGCACCGGTAAAAGCTGCACCAAAGGCGGCGCCGGCAGCAGCACCAAAAGCGGCAGCACCAGCAGGTGGAGCAGGTTCTATTAAAGTTGCAGCAGGTGCAGCGGGAAAAGTATTTAAAATTGAAGCAAATGTAGGAACAGCAGTGAAAAAGGGAGATCCAGTAGTAATTATTGAAGCTATGAAAATGGAAATTCCTGTAGTAGCTCCAGCAGATGGAACAGTAGCAAGCATTGATGTAGCTGTAGGAGATTCCGTAGAAGCAGGCGCAACATTAGCAACATTAAATTAAGAATTCCTGTGGGAATTTAAATTAGAAAACAGGAGGTCTTACGATGGGATATATTGGTGAAACATTTAATAATCTCGTACATCAGACCGCGTTCTTTAACTTAAGTGTTGGTAATTATGTTATGATTGCGGTTGCATGTGTATTTTTATATTTGGCAATCAAAAAAGAATATGAACCATTATTGTTGGTTCCAATTTCTTTTGGTATGCTATTGGTTAATATTTATCCGGACATTATGTTATCAATAGAAGAATCTTCTAATGGTGTGGGCGGATTATTGCATTATTTTTACTTACTGGATGAATGGTCAATTTTACCATCACTTATTTTCTTAGGTGTTGGTGCTATGACAGATTTTGGACCATTAATCGCAAATCCAAGGAGTTTCTTATTGGGAGCGGCAGCACAGTTTGGTATTTTCTCCGCATATGTTGGAGCTATGTTACTTGGCTTCAGTGATAAGGCGGCAGCAGCGATTTCTATTATCGGTGGTGCAGATGGTCCTACCTCTATCTTCCTTGCAGGAAAATTAGGACAAACTGCGATTATGGGGCCGATTGCCGTGGCGGCATATTCTTATATGTCATTGGTACCGATTATTCAACCACCAATTATGAAGTTATTGACAACAGAAAAGGAAAGAAAAATCAAAATGGAACAGTTAAGACCTGTATCCAAGCTGGAAAAGATTCTTTTCCCTGTTATTGTTACCATTGTAGTATGTTGTATTCTTCCTACAACAGCACCATTGGTTGGTATGTTAATGCTTGGTAATTTATTTAAAGAATGTGGTGTGGTAAGACAGTTAACAGAAACAGCATCTAATGCACTTATGTATATTGTAGTTATTTTACTTGGAACTTCTGTAGGTGCAACTACCAGTGCTGAAGCTTTCTTGAACTGGGATACCATTAAAATCGTGGTATTAGGTTTAGTGGCATTTTCCTTTGGTACAGCAGCTGGTGTGCTATTTGGTAAATTAATGTGCAAGATTACCGGAGGTAAGGTAAATCCATTGATCGGTTCCGCTGGAGTATCTGCGGTGCCAATGGCAGCCAGAGTATCACAGAAAGTTGGGGCAGAAGCAGATCCAACCAACTTCCTGTTAATGCATGCTATGGGGCCAAACGTTGCCGGCGTTATCGGTACAGCGGTTGTAGCAGGTACCTTTATGGCAATTTTTGGTGTAATGTAAGATAATGAGTTTAGGAGGTAAAGAGTAATGGCAGAAATAGAAAAGAAACCAGTAAAGATTATGGAAACAGTTCTGCGTGATGCACATCAGTCTTTGATTGCAACACGAATGACTACAGAGCAGATGTTACCAATTATTGAAAAAATGGATAAAGTAGGTTATCATGCAGTAGAGTGCTGGGGTGGTGCTACTTTTGATGCTTCCCTTAGATTCTTAAAAGAAGATCCATGGGAAAGATTAAGAAAATTAAGAGATGGTTTTAAAAATACAAAATTGCAGATGTTATTCCGTGGACAGAATATTTTGGGATATCGTCACTATGCAGATGATGTGGTAGAATATTTTGTACAGAAATCCATTGCAAATGGTATCGATATCATTCGTATCTTTGACTGTTTGAATGATATCCGGAACTTAGAAACAGCGGTAAAGGCAACTAACAAGGAAGGCGGACATTCTCAGATTGCCCTTTCATATACATTAGGTGATGCTTATACATTAGATTACTGGATGGATATGGCAAAACGTGTAGAAGACATGGGAGCCCAGTCTTTATGTATCAAAGATATGGCTGGTCTTTTAGTTCCATACAAAGCAACAGAACTTGTACAGGCATTAAAAGATGCAACAAGCCTACCAATTCAGCTTCATACTCACTACACATCAGGTGTTGCTTCTATGACCTATTTAAAAGCTGTGGAAGCAGGCTGTGACATTATTGATACTGCGATTTCACCATTCTCCATGGGAACAAGCCAGCCGGCTACAGAGGTTATGGTAGAAACCTTTAAAGGTACACCATATGATACTGGACTTGACCAGAATAAGTTGGCTGAAATTGCGGACTACTTCAGACCAATGAGAGAGGAAGCATTAGAATCCGGACTTATGAATCCAAAGGTACTGGGTGTTAATATTAAGACCTTATTATATCAGGTACCAGGTGGTATGTTATCCAACATGGTGAGCCAGTTAAAAGAACAGAATGCGGAAGATAAATACTATGAAGTATTAGAAGAAATTCCAAGAGTTCGTAAAGATTTAGGAGAACCACCATTAGTAACACCATCTTCACAGATTGTAGGTACACAGGCTGTATTTAACGTACTTATGGGTGAAAGATACAAGATGGCAACAAAAGAAACAAAAGCCGTTCTTTCCGGTGAATATGGTTCTACCGTAAAACCATTCGACCAGGAAGTTCAGAAGAAGTGTATTGGAGATAAGAAACCAATCACATGTCGTCCGGCAGATTTAATAGAAAACGAATTGGATAAAATCGAAGCTGAAATGTCTGAATGGAAAGAACAGGATGAAGATGTATTATCTTATGCACTGTTCCCACAGGTTGCAACGGACTTCTTCAAGTACCGTCAGGCACAAAAGACAGCAGTAGACCCGGCAGCAGGGGATAAAAAGAACGGAACTTATCCGGTATAATTATTAAAAGTTAAAGTGATATATTAAGAATATATGAGCTTCAGGCTACGGCTTGAAGCTCGTTTTCGATTCTTGACATAAAATAGATATGTGTTATAATGATTACATCATAATAGTTCAAAGGTTGGTAGAAACCAGCATCTGGTGATAATTCATCAATATGATACCCTAAAAATAAATTGTAATACTTGGCTGAAATAAGAATAACAGATAATGTACCTTGAAAATTTTATAGACATTTAATTTGTTACATGTTATACTTGGAATACGTTTAAGGAGTGGTAAAAATGAGTAATGAAGAACTTTTGGGTGCGATTAGAAATGTTATGGAAGATGTATTGGAGGAAAAGCTAGAGGAAAAGCTGGATAAAAAGCTAGAGGAAAAGCTGGATAAAAAGCTAGAGGAAAAGCTGGCAGATGTGAGAGCGGATATAAAAGAAATGAAGCAGGATATCAGAAGCTTAAAGTTAGAAAATGAAAATATAATAAAACCTCAATTACAGTTATTAGCTGAAAATTATGTACCTGCTGCAAAGAAATTTGAAAAAGCTGCAGAGGATATAGAACAAATGCAGGGTGATATTGAACTTTTAAAGAAAGTGGTTGCAAGTCATAGCGAAATTTTACAGAAAATATCATAAATAATAAAGGTGCAAGCCAATTGTGGCATTGCACCTTTTGACATAATACAGGGCTTTACTGTCTCAAATTAGCCCAAACTTCATCAGGAACCTTGAGATTGCCACGTCCTACACCTAAATCAATATAGGGCTTGTTTTTACCGTGGAAATCAGAACCGCCACTGATATGTAGGTTATATTTCTTGGCAAGCTGCCGGATGCAGGCCTCATCAGCACGGTTGTAGGTGGAGTAGATTGCTTCGATTCCAATGAGTCCGTTTTTAGATAGATATGCAACCAGTTCCTCCAGTTCTTTCGTTGGTAGCTTATATAAAATCGGGTGTGCCAATACAGGGATTCCGCCGGCTTCTAATATTAAGCGGATTGCCTGTACAGGATTTATCTTTTCCCTTGCCACATAGCAAGGGCCGTTATCGCCGATGTATTTTGTAAATGCAGTTTCTAATTGTGAGATATAGCCCTGTTCCAACAGATAACGTGCGAAGTGTGCTCGGGTAATCACAGAATCAGGAAAACGTTTTTTTAGCTCATCTAATGTAACTGGAAGTCCCTTTTCTGTTAACAGATGGCACATTTTTTCGTTTCGTACATCTCTGGAATCAATAAAACGTTCCAGCTTTTCAACAAAAAAGGGATTATCATAATCGATATTTAAGCCTACGATATGAATGTCTTTGCCCTTATATTCGGTAGAAAATTCAATGCCGGGAATTAATTCCAGATTACTGCCGGAAGCGGCAGCAAAGGCCTCTTTTAGTCCGGCAATCGTATCGTGGTCTGTAATAGCCAGAGCAGAAAGTTTTTTTTCTATAGCATATGATACTAATTCAGAAGGAGAAAAAGTTCCGTCAGAAGCAGTAGTATGGGTATGCAAATCGACCATGGTAAACATCCTTTCTATTTGTATTGTTGTAAAGAAAAGAGAATGTAGGTACATTCTCTTTTACTTCATCATTAATTATCGTCTTCTTCATCAACAGTGAAAATTTGACGTTTCTTCGCCAGTTCATCACTTTCTAAGTATTCATCGTAGGTAGTCATTTTATCAATCAGTGCGCCGCCCGGAACAATTTCCATAATGCGGTTTGCAGTAGTCTGTACAAACTGATGGTCACGAGAGGAGAAAAGAATAACTCCCGGGAATTTAATTAAACCATTGTTTAAAGCAGTGATAGATTCCATATCCAAATGGTCAGTTGGTTCATCAAACATTAAAACATTGGCACCACTAATCATCATTTTGGATACCATGCAACGCACTTTTTCACCACCAGATAATACGTTTACTTTTTTCACTCCGTCATCACCCGCAAATAACATTCTTCCAAGGAAACCACGTACATAAGTAACATCCTTAACAGGAGAGTACTGGGTTAACCAGTCAACGATTGGAAGATCACAGTTAAATTCTTCAGTGTTATCCTTCGGGAAGTAAGCCTGAGATGTGGTAACCCCCCATTTAAAGGTACCTTTGTCCGGTTCCATTTCGCCAGCAAGAATTTTAAAGAGAGTAGTTTTTGCCAGTTCGTTACCACCGACAAAAGCAACTTTATCTTCACGCCCGATGATAAAGGAAATATTATCTAAAACTTTTACTCCATCAATGGTTTTGGATAATCCTTCTACCATCAGTACATCATTTCCGATTTCACGTTCCGGACGGAAATCAATGTATGGATATTTACGGCTGGATGGTTTGATTTCATCCAGTTCAATTTTTTCCAAAGCTTTCTTTCTGGAAGTAGCCTGTTTAGATTTAGAAGCATTGGCGCTAAATCTTGAGATAAAGTCCTGTAATTCCTTGATTTTTTCTTCCTTTTTCTTGTTGGCTTCCTTCATCTGTTTCATAAGAAGCTGGCTGGATTCATACCAGAAGTCATAGTTTCCGGCATAAAGCTGAATTTTAGCATAGTCAATATCAGCGATATGGGTACATACTTTGTTTAAGAAATAACGGTCATGAGATACCACAATAACCGTATTTTCAAAATTAATCAAAAATTCTTCTAACCACTCAATGGCATTTAAATCAAGATGGTTGGTCGGTTCGTCCAAAAGAAGGATATCAGGATTTCCAAATAATGCCTGCGCAAGCAATACCTTAACCTTTTCACTACCTTTCAAATCGCCCATGATAGAATAGTGTAGTTCTGTTGGGATACCAAGACCATTTAAGAGGGTAGCAGCATCGGATTCTGCTTCCCATCCATTCATTTCCGCAAATTCACCTTCCAGTTCACTGGCACGAATACCATCTTCATCGGTAAAGTCTTCTTTTGCATAAATCGCATCTTTTTCTTTCATAATGTCATAAAGACGCTTATTTCCCATGATAACAGTATCCAATACAGGGAATTCATCATATTTAAAGTGATCCTGCTGTAAGAAAGACAGACGCTGTCCCGGAGTGATAATAACTTCACCATTGGTGGAATCAATCTGCCCGGATAAAATCTTTAAAAATGTAGATTTACCTGCACCGTTGGCACCAATCAATCCGTAGCAGTTTCCTTCTGTAAATTTGATATTTACATCTTCAAACAAGGCCTTTTTGCCGATTCGCAATGTTACATTACTTGTACTAATCATTCTTAATTTACCTTTCTATGTGTCATTTTCATAAATCTTTCCAAATGTGTAAATTCATACGATTACTATTTTACCGAAAATCCGTTATTTTGCAAGTGTTTTAGATAAATTATTTTAAAGAATATTGGTAGTTGAAAAAATAAAGAATAAATGTTATGCTGATTCGTGGCATAAAATACAGGGATTAAAATATTTTATTTACGTCAGTTATAGAATAAAATGAGAAAGTGAGAAGAAACGTATGAAAAAGCTTAGAGAAAGGCTGAAAGTATTTTCAGAAGAATATATAGAAGCCACCTCCATGCCAGTGGTGTTGGGTTCTGCATTGGGAGCAGTAATACTTACCTATTTTATAATAATGCTTGTTATGAATAAGTTATATGAAGGAACTGTAGTTTATGATTCTCTCATATCAGGTACTATATCCTATTATGATTATTTTAAACAAGGGGATAAACGATTAGTGTATTTATTCCTTTTGGGCAGTGTAAGTTTTTTTTATCTGATTTTAATGGGGATAAATTATATTAGAAAAAGTAAACTTTATATGGTGCCGGCTTTTTTTGTGCAACTGGGCATAGCATGTATGTATTTATATTATATGATTACGGGTCAGGCAACAAAAAAGCAGGCAGTTGCTTTTGCAATACTTTTTCTAATTGTTTCCCTTTGCGGAAAAAGCAGGGAAAAACTAGAAGCAGTGACACAGTTTACGGTTTTTGGCGAAATTTTAGTTACTTCTATTGTATTGGTAGGAAGCAAATTTGGAAAAATAGCCGGTATTGGCTGGGTAAATCAGGCTGAATCAAAACTTGCATTACTTCAACTTCTGGTATTGGTATTAGCTGCAATTTATCCGCTTCTATATGAAAATAGGATACCAGCATATAAGTTAAATAAATTGAATTTTGTTTTAGGGATGTGCAGCGTTTTATGGTTGTTATGGTATGCAGTGTTTATTTATGAGTATAGAGGAGAAGTTGTAGCACAGTATTTCTCAGTGAAATATTTGATAATAGTTCTTGTAATTGCAGGAATAGTTTTGATTGTAAATACAAAGCAATTATTTTCATGCGATTTTCAACATAGTGTAATGGCAAGAGGAAGCATAGAGATAGCGGCAATTTTTACCTATTTAAAAATGCCGAATCCATTGATTCGTACAGAGCCGATTTTAATGTTTCATCGTGGAGAATATACAGTAGCCAGTCAACAATTATCATCTTACGGCAAAATTCCTTTTTGGGATATTTTTCCAATTCATGGTTTATGTGACTATTACTATGGCATAATTAATAGAATATTTTTTGATGGTAGTTATGCTAATTTAGAAGCGGCTCTGGTTCTGGGTGACATAATTCTTTTAGCCATACTTGCGGCGGTTATAAAAAGAAGTTGTAATAACAGCACTATGGTGCTGACAGTGATTTTACTGTTGTTTAATTTTACAGACGAATATCTTTTATATTATATTCGCTGGGTAATTGTGCTTCCATATCTGCTGATATTAAATACTAAGAAGATATACAAAAATTCGGCTGGAAGAGTATGGTTTTATGTAATGCTTACGATAGTATCTATTTGCTGGAATCCATCTATTGGCGGTTCGGCAGCGATAGCACTATTGCCAGTGGTACTAAAAGATATCTTGAATGTATTTAAAGAAATAATAGAAAATATACAAAAAAAACAACTAAGTGTAAAATTTTGTACTGCATATGGAGTTATGTTGGTGACAGGTATTTTATTTATACCGATGTTTTGGAAGATTCTACAGTATATTGGACTTCATACGGAAAATATTTTGATAGTAAACAGTAATCCATTAACTTATATGTTGGAAGATTATGGATTACATAAATCTTTTACAGTAACAGCACTTCAAAATAACGGTTTTTATATTCTGTTTTCATTTTTAATACCTGTTATGTTTGCAGCTGTTTTAAGACAAATAGTAAAGAAAGAAATTAAGAAGTCTGTGGGAAGTATTTTGATACAATTTGTAATCTTTACATTATTTATTACAAACTACACTTTTGGACTTATTTGTGCCGGAGAACGTGCTTTTATTTACAGTGGTATACTTATAATGTTTTTAATGTTCTTTCTGGCAAATGCTGCCATGCAGGAAAAATATCAATGGCATAAATATATACTTTTCCTGATATTACTTTTTAGTATAAAAATTGTCAATACTACAGATTATACTGATACTGAAAATGTTTTTGCCAATATGGGAACTATTGACAGTGAAGCGGTATATGTAACAGAGGAAAATAGTGATGTTTCACAGATACAAGAAGGATATATAAGTAATGAAGGGCTGGAATATATCAACGGAATCAGTGAAATTATAGAATACACAAAAGCACGGGGAGAAGTGCTCGATTTAAGCAATATGTTAAGTGTGACATCTATTTTGGATTTGGAACTGATTACTCCTTATACCAGCGCATATAATATGTATAATGAAACCATTCAGAAAGATGTGTTGAATATATTGGAAGAAAAAAAACCTAAGATTGTTCTTTTAGCTCCGTATTTTGGTGATGGACGACCATTGGCACCAAGAAATTACTGGATTGTACGTTGGATTCAGAGTGAGGGGTATAATCCATATATCTATCGGGGAAATCTGTTTTTGGCAAGAAAAGATTTAGAACTGAACTGGGCAGAGGATGGGTATGCACAATATGCAGCATTAATTACGCCAACGACTTTAGATATGCTTCCATATTACTGGGGAAGCGATATTCTTAGAGAAAAGTATATTACTTCCAGCGAAAAAGCTTATATTGATTACGACAATATAGAAGCGGGAAAGAAAGTCAGCATAGAAAATCTGAAAGTGGCAGATTTTGTAAGAGTTACAGTACAATCTGAAAATATGGTTCAGGCAAAAGGAAGACTTGGAATCAAAGGCAAAGGAAAAAATATCATTTATTTTGATTTTGATATTAGAAATGGTGAAATGTTGATACCAATCGGGCTTAGTCCGGAACTTCAGAATAGTAAAGAAATAGAGCTGTTAGAACTGGAAATACTGGAAGGGGATATTTCAGTGAATGCAGAAGTGGCGGTATATATGGAAGAAAGCATAGAGCCGGATCAATTCAGGTTTACAGAAGAATAGCTTATATGATAAAATTATAAGGTCAGTAGAAACTTTATTGAGTTAATACTGGCCTGAATTTGTTAAGAAAATGCAAAAAGAATGAATATAAAGGGGAGTGAACCGATCTATGAGTAAGAAATATGAAGATTTAGAAAGATGTTATGGGAAAATTAAAGAAAAAATACCATTTCAGCCCAAAGTAGCATTGGTTTTAGGTTCCGGATTAGGAGATTTTGCAGAGCAGATAGATGTAAAAGTCGAAATTTCCTATCAGGATATTCAGGGATTTCCCGTTTCCACAGTGGCAGGGCACAAAGGAAGATTTGTATTTGGATATGTGGGAGAAGTTCCGGTAGTGGTTATGCAGGGCAGAGTGCATTACTACGAAGGATATTCTATGGAACAAGTAGTACTTCCCATCCGTCTTATGAAAATGATGGGGGCAGATATTCTGTTTCTCACCAATGCAGCCGGTGGCATCAATAAGCAACTTCAGCCGGGAGATTTTATGATGATTACAGATCATATTGCTGAATTTGTACCATCTCCTTTGATTGGAGAAAATATAGAAGAACTTGGTGAACGTTTTCCGGATATGAGCAATGTGTATGATATAACATTACAAAATCATATAAAAAAATGTGCCGGTAATCTAAATATTCCCGTACAGCAGGGGGTATATATCCAGTTTACCGGTCCGGCTTATGAAACGCCGGCAGAAATACGTATGAGTCATATATTAGGAGCTGACGCCGTAGGTATGAGCACCGCCTGTGAAGCTATGGCAGCAAAACATATGGGGATGCAGGTCTGTGGGATTTCCTGTATTTCCAATATGGCAAGTGGAATCAGTGAAAATCCACTGTCCCACAAGGAAGTGCAGGAAACGGCAGACCGTGTGGCACCGGATTTTAAGAAATTAGTGTGGAACATTATTGAAACACTGTAAAGGAAGTGATATGGATATGGAGAACCAAGCTTTGATAAAGGTGGCTCTTTTAGCAAGAGAGAAATCTTATGCACCCTATTCCCGTTTTCGTGTGGGCGCAGCATTGCTTACCAAAACAGGAAAAGTGTATACGGGTTGTAATATTGAAAACGCAGCTTTTTCGCCTACTAACTGTGCAGAACGGACTGCAATATTTAAGGCAGTCAGTGAAGGAGAGACAGAGTTTTCCAAAATAGCCATTGTGGGCGGTGCAGAAGAAAAAACAATGGAATATTGTCCGCCTTGTGGTGTGTGCAGACAGGTGATGCGGGAATTTGTGTCACCGGAAGAATTCTTGATTGTACTGGCAAAAAGTACTACAGAGTATAAGGAATATACTTTAGAAGAACTGTTTCCGGAAAGTTTTGGACCGGATAATTTGTAATTATCTTTGGAAAAGTATTGCGAAATCCAGAGGAAGTAATTATAATTTAAAGAAAATACAAGAGTAAGGATGTAAAAAATGAAAATTAAAAGTGTAAAAGGAACCAACGATTATTTACCGGAGCAGGCAAGAATCCGTGATTATTTGCAGAATAAGATTTTAGAAGTATATACAGAGAACGGATTTGAACATATTATTACTCCGATCATTGAAGATGCAGAGAATCTGGATAAAAGTGAAGGCGGTGAAAACTTAAACCTTATCTTTAAGATTTTAAAGAGAGGGGACAAGCTTACCAAGGCTGTGGAAGAAGGAAAGATGGACGAATTGTCTGATATGGGACTTCGCTATGACTTAACATTACCGTTAAGCCGTTATTATGCCAACAATAAAAATGACTTGATTGCACCGATGAAATGTATACAGATTGACCGTGTATATCGTGCAGAACGCCCTCAAAAAGGACGTTTAAGAGAGTTTATCCAGTGTGATATTGACATTTTAGGGACTTCCTCTATCAATGCAGAAATTGAATTAATCTGTACAACAACCAAAGCATTATTAGCTATTGGAATGGATGAATTTACCGTAAAAATTAATGACAGACGTATTTTGCGTTCAGTACTGCTTCATATGGGCTTTGCAGAAGCTGATTTGGACAGTGTGTGCATTATTTTTGATAAGATGGATAAAATTGGTGCAGAAGGCGTAGAAAAGGAATTACAGGAAAAAGGTTATGGGGCAGAGGTAGTTGACAAGTTTGCCCAATTCCTAAAAGCTGGAGATTTTTCATTGGATTGCATTGAAGAATTGATTGGTGAAAATGAAGCCATTGGTAATGTAAAGAAAATTATTGCTACAGCAGAACAACTTTCTGATGGAAAATATAATTTAAAATATGATATTTCTCTGGTAAGAGGTCAGGGATATTACACCGGAACTGTATTTGAAGTGGAAAGCAATAAATTTAAAGGGGCAATTGCCGGTGGTGGAAGATATGACAACCTGATTGGAAAATTCTTAAACGAAGAAGTTCCGGCAGTAGGATTTTCCATTGGATTTGAACGTATTTACGCAATTTTAAGTGAACAGGGAATCAAAGAAGAAGATACCAAAAAACGTGTGGCTGTATTATATAATCCGGAAGACATTGTGGGAGCATATCAGAAAGCGGAAGAACTGCGTAAGGAATATACAGTAGCGTTGTTTGAAAGACCGAAAAAGGTGGGAAAATTCTTAAACAAATTAGAGGAAAAAGGCTATTATGGTTTTTATCAGTTTGGTCAGAGTGAAGAAATTTCAGTGATGGGTCAGGAAGCATAAAAAGAAAGTCTTATAAAAATAAAAGAAGAACCTTGCATATAAAGAATGCAGGGTTCTTTTTAATGAAAACTTAACGAAATATCAGCGAAAATCCATTGAAAGAAATAGGAAAATAGCTTAAAATAGGAGAAAAGAGTATAGAGTGTAGGAGGCGATGAGAGTATGAAGAAGGTTATTTTTGCGGCAATTTATATCCGATCCTACGAAACAGGAATGAAGATATTTGAATTGTCGGGGCGAAGTGGAATGAAGGAGTTGAACAGTGTCATTAACCACTTGGAATTGGGGGCAGATGCATTTACAAAAGAAAAAATAGGTCAGGAAATGATTGACAGACTTTGTAAAACATTAAATGATTTCAAAGAATTTATGAAAGAGTATGGTGTGGAAGAATATCGGGTATGCGCCACAAGTGCCTTACGTGAAGTGAAAAACACACGAATTTTAGTAGAACAGATCAAAGTAAGAACTGGTTTTCAGATAGAAATACTAAGCAACTCAGAACAGCGTTTTATAGGATATAAATCGATTGCCTCTAAATGGAGTGAATTTAATGAAGTAATCAAAAAAGGAACAGCAATTATCGATGTGGGTGGCGGCAGTATTCAGGTGTCACTGTTTGATAAGGACAGTCTGATTACTACCCAGAATATTAAGCTGGGGTCTTTGAGAATTCGTGAAACTTTATCAGCATTGGAAAACAGAACCACTCATTATGGCCAGTATATTGAAGAATTAATCAGTGCTGAATTAGCCCATTTTAAAAAGTTTTACTTAAAGGACAGAAATATAAAAAATATTATTGTAACTGGAGAATTTATTACAAATCTGATTGCAAGAACAGATAATAATTCTATCAATGGCTGTGCCGGTTATGATGAATACATGAAAATATATGATAAGATATCTAGACTGATACCGGAGCAGGCCGCAAAGAAACTGGGGGTTCCAACAGAAAATGCAAGGCTGATACTGCCATTTGCTATCATCTATAAGAGATTTTTGGAAATTATGGAAGCAGAAACCATCTGGGCACCAAACAGAGATTTAGGTGACGGAATTGCTTATGATTATGCAGAACGAAAGCAGTTGATTAAGTCAGAGCATAATTTTGAAGATGATATTATTGCGTCCGCAAAAAATATTGCCAAGCGATATATGTCAAGTAAGAACCATATAAATATGATGGAAGAACTGGCATGTACGTTGTTTGATGTAACAAAAAAGGTACATGGTTTAAGCAAAAGGGAACGCTTATTATTGCGCATTGCGGTGATATTGTGTGACTGTGGAAAATATATTAGTATGTCAAGAAGTGCAGATTGCGCCTATAACATTATTATGGCAACGGAAATCATCGGCTTGTCCCATGAAGAAAGAGAAATGGTGGCTCATGTGGTGAAATTCAACACAGAGGAATTTGAGTATTTTGAAAAACTATGCTCATACACCAGCATTGGAGAACAGGAATATTTGATAATTGCCAAATTGACATCGATGCTTCGGTTGGTAAATGCCATGGATTACAGCAATAAGCAGAAGTTTAAAAATGCCAGATTCACAGTAAAAGAAAAGCAGTTGATAATTTCTGTAACATCCAATGATGATATTATGCTGGAAAAGGAAAAGGTTCGTGAAAATGCAGAGTTTTTCGAAGAGATTTTAGGTATTTTACCAGCGGTGAAGCAAAAGAAAAGTATTTAAGGGGAGAAAGTTATGGAGAAGAAAAATTTTGGAAAACCAGAGTATTATAAAAATAGAGAGTTAAGTTGGATTTTGTTTAACACCAGAGTATTGGAAGAGGCAAGAGATAGAAATAATCCTTTGTTTGAGCGTATAAAGTTTTTAAGTATTACATCTTCTAATTTAGATGAATTCTTTATGGTAAGAGTGGCCTCTTTAAAAGATATGGTTAATGCGGAGTATGATAAAAAAGATATTGCAGGAATGACACCGGAGGAACAGCTGGAAGAAATCAGTGCAGAAACCCATAATTTTGTAAATACACAGTATATGACATACAATCGTTCCCTTTTACCTGCTTTAAAGGCAGAACAGCTTCATTTGATATCCTCTCATGAAGAATTGAGTGAGGAACAGAAAAATTTTGTGGATGTATTTTTTATGGAAAATGTGTATCCGGTATTAACCCCAATGGCAGTGGATTCTTCCAGACCATTTCCGTTAATTCGTAATAAATCTTTAAATATCGGGGCTTTGATTTCAAAAAAGGAAAAAAGTGAAGAACTGGAATTTGCTACCGTACAGGTTCCGGCAGTAATACCAAGAATTGTACCACTTCCAGACAGTGAAAATGGAGAAAAAAACATAATATTATTGGAAGAAGTAATTGAGAGGAATATTGAAAAACTATTTCTTAACTACGATGTTGTTTGTGCACATCCATACAGAATCATGCGTAATGCAGACTTAAGTATTGACGAAGATGAGGCGGAAGATTTATTAAAGGAAATTGAGCGTCAGCTTAAAAAACGTCAGTGGGGCGAGGCAATCCGTTTGGAAGTAGAAGAAAGCATGGATAAGCGGTTGCTGAAGATATTAAAAAAAGAGCTTCATATTAAGGAAGAAGACATTTTCAAAATTAGTGGTCCGTTAGACCTTACCTTTTTAATGAAGATGTATGGAATGGATGGATATGAACATTTAAAATATCCAAAATATAAACCACAGCCGGTACCGGAAATTGTGGAGGGCGAAAGTATTTTCCATCAGATTCGAAAGGGAGATATTTTACTGCATCATCCATACCAGACTTTTGATCCGGTGGTGGATTTTATCAAACAGGCGGCAAGAGATAAAGATGTATTGGCAATTAAGCAGACCCTTTATCGTGTCAGTGGTAATTCGCCGATTATTGCTGCGTTGGCACAGGCGGCAGAAAATGGCAAGCAGGTTTCTGTATTGGTGGAATTAAAAGCAAGATTTGATGAAGAGAACAATATTGGCTGGGCAAGAATGTTGGAAAAGGCAGGATGTCACGTAATTTACGGTCTTGTAGGGTTAAAAACCCATAGTAAGATAACTTTAGTGGTAAGAAAAGAAGAAGATGGAATACGTCGATATGTACATTTGGGAACCGGAAATTATAATGATGCTACAGCAAAATTATATACAGACTTAGGTCTGTTAACCTGTTCAGAACGCATCGGTGCAGATGCCACAGCAGTATTTAATATGTTGTCCGGATATTCAGAACCAAAGTCATGGAATTGCCTTTCTGTGGCACCAATCTGGCTTCGTGATAAATTTGTAAGTCTGATTGAAAGAGAAAGGGATAATGCCTTACAGGGAAAAAAGGCTCATATTATTGCTAAAATGAATTCTCTGTGCGACAAAGGAATTATCGAAAGTTTGTATGAGGCGTCTGCAGCTGGTGTAAAGATTGAGTTGATAATCAGAGGAATCTGTTGTTTAAAAGTAGGAATTCCGGGCGTCAGTGAAAATATAACGGTTACTTCCATTGTTGGAAATTTTTTGGAACACAGCAGAATTTATTATTTTTATGATAACGGCAATGAAGAAATTTACATGTCCAGTGCAGACTGGATGTCCAGAAACTTAGACCGCAGAGTGGAAATATTATTCCCGGTGGAAGCAGAAGATTTAAAGAAAAAGGTAAAACATATTTTAGACATCCAGTTGGCAGATACCTTAAAAGCCCGTGTATTAAAAGCAAGCGGAGTATATGAAAGAGTGGATAAACGAGGTAAAGAATTGCTCTGCTCTCAGGAATATTTCTGTGAGGAAGCAGAGAAAAGCAACAAAAAATGCAGTGATACAAAGATACAAAGAGTATTTATTCCGGAAGAATCAATCAAAGAAAAGGAAACAGAAGATGAATTGCTGTAAAATTTGTAGTATGGTATATAAGCGCGTGGCAGACAGTAGCAAGAAGGGAGCAAAAAGATGACTCAGGAACAACAGAACGCATTTAACGAATATATGGATGAATTGCTTGCAGATGAGAAAATCAGACAGATGTCAAAGTTTATTCAGCACGGAAATACCACCTGTCTGATGCACTGTAAGACAGTGGCATATTATAGTGTAGTATTTGCTCATAAATTTAAGATTCAGGTGGATATGAAAAGTCTGGTGCGTGGAGCTTTGTTGCATGATTATTTTCTGTATGACTGGCATGACCAGAAGTTGGGAAATCTTCATGGATTCCGCCACCCGGGCATCGCTTTGAAGAATGCCATGGGGGATTATGATTTGACGGAAATTGAAATGGATATTATAAAAAAGCATATGTTTCCCTTAACAATTTATCCTCCAAAGTATCGAGAAACTACGATAGTTTGTCTTATGGATAAATACTGTACATTAAAAGAATTTTTTGGGAATTTATTTAAGAAAGAAACATGTAATGCATAAAGAAAGAAACCGCAGCCCTTTTGAAGGCTGCGGTTTTGTTTTATAGATTCTTATATGCAGTAGACAGCATTAATTTAATTCTGTTCAACTGGTTTACTTCGCTGGCACCCGGGTCATAATCGATAGCAACGATATTTGACTGAGGATAACGGTGGCGAAGCTCTTTGATAACACCTTTACCTACAATGTGGTTTGGAAGGCAGGCAAATGGCTGAGTACAAACAATATTTCCGGCACCGGAGTGAATTAATTCTAACATTTCACCGGTTAAGAACCAGCCTTCACCGGTCTGGTTACCGCAGGAAACAATTTCAGAAGCCATTTTTGCCAAGTCTTCAATATGAGCAGGTGCATCAAAATGCTTACTCTTTTCAAATTCTTTTCTGGCAGCGGAACGGAACCATTCCAATGCCTTAATGCCAAGGTTTGCAGCGGTAGGCTTGCTCATTCCAAGTTTTTCGTATTTGAAATTGGAATTGTAGAAGCAGTACAAGAAGAAGTCTAATAAGTCAGGTACGACAGCTTCTGCACCTTCCGCTTCCAGTAAGTCTACCAGATAGTTATTGGCAGCAGGCATGAATTTAACCAGAATTTCTCCTACCACGCCAACTCTTGGCTTCTTGATATCTTTTCGTGGTAACGCATCAAACTCACGAATGATTTCACGACAAATCTTCTTATAACCGGAGTAAGAAGGATAATTTTTCTTTGTAACGAAATCAATACATTTCTGTTCCCACTTTTTATGTAATGCGTTGGCAGCACCTTCTTCGGCTTCGTAAGGTCTGGTTGCATACAGACAACGCATTAAGATATCGCCAAATTCAACCGCATACATTCCCTTTAAAGCAAGCTTTGCAGTAATCTTGAATCCGGGATTCTTTTCAAAACCGCTCAAGTTTAAGGAAAGTACCGGAATATCCGGATAGCCTGCTTTTCGTAAAGCACGGCGGATAAAGCCGATATAGTTACTTGCACGACATCCACCACCGGTCTGGGTGATAATTACGGCTGTTTTAGTTAAATCATATTTTCCGGAAAGGATAGCATCCATAATCTGTCCAACTACCATCAAGGAAGGATAGCAGGCATCATTATTTACATATTTCAAGCCAACGTCTACCGCCTGTTTTCCGTCATTGTTTAACAGTTCAATGTTGTAGCCACAGGTACGGAACGCCGGTTCCACAATAGAGAAGTGGATTGGCGACATTTGCGGACAGAGGATAGTATAATTATCACGCATTTCTTCAGTGAAGATAACACGTTCAAAGTTGGATGGAACAATTGTTCGCTGTACGTTTCTCTGTTTTCTTACACGGATGGCAGAAATCAGGGAACGGATACGGATTCTGGCAGCACCTAAGGAATTTACTTCGTCAATCTTTAAGCAGGTGTAAATCTTGCCGGAATTATTCAAAATATCGCTTACTTGGTCTGTGGTAACAGCATCCAGACCACAACCAAAGGAATTTAACTGGATTAAATCTAAATTATCCTGTGTTTTTACAAAGTTAGCAGCAGCATAAAGTCTTGAGTGATACATCCACTGATCCATCACAAGGAGCGGACGTTCCACTTCGGCTAAATGTGACACAGAATCTTCGGTAAATACTGCAATACCATAGGAGGTAATCAATTCAGGGATACCGTGATTGATTTCCGGGTCAATATGGTATGGACGTCCTGCAAGTACAATACCGTGTCTGCCGGTTTCCTTTAAGTAAGCAAGGGTTTCGTCACCTTTTTGCTGTATTTTTATATGAACCTTCTGCATTTCGTGCCATCCAATTTGTGCAGCTTCTTTAATTTCAGCAGCAGAAATGGAGAACTGAGCACTAAATTCTTCCACAAGACGTTTGGTAAGCACTTCCAAATTGGTAAATGGAAGGAATGGATTCATAAATAAAATATCAGGGTTCTTTAATTCGTCAATATTATTTTTAATGTTTTCTGCATAAGAAGTGACAATCGGGCAATTATAATGATTGTTAGCATCTTCAAATTCCACACGCTCATAAGGAATACAAGGGTAGAAGATGAAATTAACGCCCTGATTTAACAGCCACATTACATGTCCGTGAGCAAGCTTTGCAGGGTAACATTCGGATTCACTTGGAATGGATTCGATACCCAGCTCGTAAATCTTACGGTTAGATTCCGGAGAAAGTACTACGCGGAAATTTAACGCTTTAAAGAATTCCGCCCAGAACGGATAATTCTCATACATATTTAAAACACGCGGAATACCCACGGTACCACGAACAGCCTCTGTTTCTGTCAAAACCTCACGGTCGAACAAGAGTTTAGTCTTGTAATCATACAGATTCGGAATGTTGTCTTTGTTTTTCTGACCGCCAACACCACGTTCACAACGGTTTCCGGTAATAAATTGTCTACCTCCGCTGAAACGGTTGATGGTTAAAAGACAGTTGTTGGTACAGCCCTTACAACGTGACATACTTGTACTAAATTCCAGTGAATTGATTTTATCAATGGAAAGCATAGTGGTAGTCTGGCTTTCTTGAAAACGTTCTCTGGCAATTAAGGCAGCACCAAAAGCACCCATAATACCCGCAATATCCGGACGGATTGCTTTACAGTCCGCAATTTTTTCAAAGCTTCGAAGAACTGCATCGTTATAGAAAGTACCACCTTGAACTACAATGTGAGTTCCCAATTCAGCAGCAGAACTTACTTTAATTACCTTATATAAAGCGTTTTTGATAACAGAGTAAGCCAGTCCGGCAGAAATATCGGCAACTTCAGCCCCTTCCTTCTGAGCCTGTTTTACTTTAGAGTTCATAAATACGGTACAACGTGTTCCTAAATCAATTGGATTCTTGGCAAATAAAGCAGCCTGAGCAAAGTCCTGAACACTGTAATTTAAGGATTTTGCAAAGGTTTCAATGAAAGAACCGCAACCTGAGGAACAGGCTTCGTTTAATTGCACACTGTCTACGGTCTGATTTTTGATTTTGATACATTTCATATCCTGACCGCCAATGTCCAAGATACAGTCAACCTTTGGATCGAAGAAGGCAGCAGCATAGTAATGAGCTACGGTTTCTACTTCCCCTTCTTCCAACATCAAAGCGTTTTTAATCAAAGCCTCCCCATAACCGGTAGAGCAGGAGTGAACGATTTTCGCACTTTTTGGAAGTTTTGCGTAAATATCCTTGATGGCACGGATAGTGGTTGCCAAAGGACTTCCGTTGTTGTTGCTGTAGAAGGAATATAATAAATCACCGTTTTCAGCTACCAAAGCAGCTTTGGTAGTGGTAGAACCGGCATCAATACCAAGATAGCAGTTTCCTTCGTAGGAAGCTAAATCTCCGGTAGTAACGGAATGGCTTTCATGACGTTCTTTAAATTCCTTATAGTCATCTTCAGAATGGAACAATGGCTCTAAACGTTCTACTTCGAATTCCATTTTAATATCGCCGGATAATTTTTCCTCCAGAGAAGAAAGTGTCAGAGATAATTCTTTGTTTGCATTGAGTGCAGAACCGGCTGCGGCGAACAAATGAGAATTATCCGGAGTGATGCTGTGTTCCTCATCTAATTTTAGAGTACGGATAAAGGTTTCCTTTAATTGGTCAAGGAAATGAAGCGGTCCGCCCAAAAAGGCAACATGTCCGCGAATCGGTTTTCCGCAGGCAAGTCCACTGATGGTCTGGTTTACTACAGCCTGAAAAATAGAAGCAGACAAGTCTTCCTTGGTAGCTCCTTCGTTAATCAGAGGCTGAATATCTGTTTTGGCGAATACACCACATCTTGCAGCGATAGGATAAATAGCCTTGTAATCCTTGGCATAGGTATTTAAACCGGTAGCATCGGTCTGCAACAAGGAAGCCATCTGGTCAATAAAAGAACCTGTACCACCGGCACAGATACCATTCATACGCTGTTCCACATTTCCGCCTTCGAAATAGATGATTTTGGCATCTTCTCCACCAAGTTCGATGGCAACATCGGTTTTTGGTGCATATTCAGAAAGAGCAGTAGAAACTGCAATTACTTCCTGAGTAAATGGAATTTCCAAGTGGTTTGCCAGTGTCAGACCACCGGAACCGGTAATCATGGCGGAAACGGTAATATCGCCCAATTCCTTTAATGCTTTGGCAATTAAGCCATAAAGGGTTTCTTTGATATTTGCAAAGTGACGCTCATAGTCTGAAAATACAATTTTATTTGAATCATTTAAGATTGCGATTTTTACAGTTGTGGAACCAATATCGATTCCTAAGGTATAAAGGTTTTGATTCTCCATAGCTGTTTTGGCAGTATTCTGCCTTACCTCCTGACTAAATATGACTATTAACTATATGCGGACAGCCTTTAAATAATGAAAGAACACATTCATTTTGGACTGTCATATGTATAGTGAATTTTTTCAAAACAAGTTACATTATACGACAAGAAAATTTAAAATACAACAAAAAAAGGTGAAAAGTATAGTGGGTGAAAAGCTTTAAGAAAGATTTCAGGAAAAATTTACTTGAATGTATGCAAAATTCACAAATTCCTGCATTTCTTTTGTTTACATTTAAAAAAAATGGTGTTAAACTTAAAAGGCATGTAAAAATCAAAGAGAAAAGGAAGTGTGATTTATGGAAAGTGGGCCTAGTAAGGCACGAAGGTGTCTGTTTGGGAAAGAAAAAATAAAAAAAGAAAACCAATTTTAAGGCACACTTTATTCTGGTCAGATGCCTGAAATTGGCATTTGAAAGGAGTTATGTAAATCATGATGAAAATATTCAGAACCATGGAAGAAGGAATCCGGCAGGTCAACGAGATTCAGGAGGGCTGCTGGGTTGCCTTGTCTGACCCTACCGCCTCTGAACTTCTTGCAATTTCTACGGAATATGGAATTGACATAGAAGATTTGCGGGCGCCGTTGGATGAAGAAGAACGTTCTCGTATTGAAGTGGAAGATGATTACACATTGATTCTTGTGGATATTCCGGTGATTGAAGAACGAAATGATAAAGAATGGTACGGTACCATTCCGTTGGGCATTATATTGACGGATAAACTGATTTTTACGGTCTGTCTGGAAGAAACACCAATTTTAACAGCATTTATGGATGGTAGAGTGAGGAACTTTTTTACCTATAAAAAGACCCGTTTTATATTACAAATTTTATATAAAAATGCAACTATGTTCCTTCATTATCTGCGAATTATTGATAAGAAAAGTGAAGTGATTGAAAAGAATTTGCACGAGTCCCAAAAGAATTACGAATTAATTGAGCTTTTGGAGTTGGAAAAGAGTTTGGTTTACTTTACCACATCACTTCGTTCTAATGAAGTAGTACTGGAACGTCTTTTGAAAAGTGAAAGTATCAAGAAGTACCCGGAAGATACGGATTTGCTGGAAGATGTTATTATTGAAAATAAACAGGCAATCGAAATGGCCAATATATATAGTGGTATCTTGAATGGTATGGTGGACGCATTTGCATCTATTATTTCAAATAACCTGAATATTGTAATGAAGTTTTTGGCAACAGTAACCATTGTGATGTCCATACCAACCATGATATTTAGTGCTTATGGAATGAATGTGGCAGGAGCCGGAATGCCTTTTGCGGACAGTCCGTACGGTTTTGCTATTGTAATTGGCATTGCATTGCTTTGTAGTATTGCTGTGGCAATTATATTCTCAAAAAAGAATTTATTTTAATTCATATATTAATATAGAAGAATTTTGTAAAGAAAGGCGAAAATAATGAACTGGTTAAATAAACTGGAAAGAAAATTTGGAAAGTTTGCAATCACAAATCTTTCTATATGGTTGATTGGATGTTATGTAATTGGGTATATATTGAATTTTGTGGCACCAAATATATTAAATTATCTTACGTTAGAACCTGCATATATTATGCAGGGCCAGTTGTGGAGATTGGTTACATGGCTCTTTATTCCGCCACCAAGTTTTGGCATTTTTACATTTGTTATGTTGTTCTTCTACTATTCATTGGGAACAACACTAGAAAGAAACTGGGGAACATTTCGTTATAATGTATATATATTCTCCGGTATCTTATTTACCATTTTAGGAGCGTTTGTACTGTATATTATAGGTAAAATCAGTGGAGTAACCTATGTGGGTATGGGAGGAGCATTTAGCACATATTATATTAATATGTCTATTTTCCTTGCATTTGCGGCTTCCTATCCGGATATGAAAGTTATGTTGTACTTTATTATTCCATTAAAAATCAAATGGATGGCATACTTTGATGTGGCATATCTGGCTTTCGTGGCAATTATCAGTGGATGGGCAAACAGAGTGGTAATTATTGCATCTGTTTTAAATTTTGTGGTATTTTTCTTGACTACAAGAAATTACCAGAGAATTTCACCATCAGAAATAAAAAGAAAACGTACTTATAGAAAAAAAGTAGAGTATTCCAAAGGAATTACAAAACATAAGTGTGCCATTTGTGGAAGAACTGAAGAAGATGGAGAACATTTGGAATTCCGTTTTTGTTCTAAGTGCGAAGGAAATTATGAGTATTGTCAGGATCATCTTTTTACACACGAACATAAAAAGAGATAACCATTCTAATGGAGGAAAATATGAATCAGGAAAGCTTTGCAAATGCTATTAACGGTTTAAAAGAAATTGCCAAAAGTTATGAGAATATGTTGGCAACGGATGATATTAAAGAAGAATTAAAAGATTTGAAACTGTCGGAAGAACAACTGCAGGCAGTATATGACTATTTAATAGAAAATAAAATTCAGATTGTGGATTATGTAAAAGAGAAAACAGAAGTACCGGAAGAGAAAGAAGAAGATTCCAGATTTCTTAAAATGTATATGGAAGAAATCAAAGACTATCAGGATATTTCAGAAGAACGTTTACAGGAAGTTTTCTGGAAAGCAGTAAAAAGGGACGAAGAAGCAAAGGCAGAATTGATTACCGGGTATCTGAACCGCATTGTGGATTTGGCAAGAATTTACAAGGGACAGGGAGTGCTTCTGGAAGATTTGATTCAGGAGGGGAATATTGGACTTCTGAATGGTATATTTTCTGCAGAAGGGCAGCCGGAAATCGAAAATATTGAAAATTATCTTATGGAACATATATGTCAGAGTATGGAAGCTGCCATTTATGAAGTGGAAACGGAAAATCAGGCAGAGGATTATATTGTGAAACAGATAGATGAAGTGGATAAATGTATCACGGAATTTGAAAAAGCTCACAATAGAAAACCCCTTGTGGAAGAATTGGCAGATTTGCTGAAAAAGGACACTGAAGAAGTAAAAGATATTATGAAGTATTTAAAATAAGTGATAAAATATTATTTTGCCTAAAGTAATAAGGAAAATAATCCGATACATTAAAACAGTGTTGGTTTTACAAAGAAAAAAGAAAGAAGAAGAGGGAAAGATATGAACGAATATAATGGACAAGGTGTTAGAAACATCATGGAAGATATTGTTTTTGAAAAAATGGAATCAATTGTAGATTCTTTGGGGTGCTGCACTTGTGACAAATGTAAAGCAGACATTGCTGCGTATGTGTTAAATCATGTTACACCAAGATACGTTGCATCAGAAAAAGGAGAATTATTTTCAAAAGTACAGGAATTAAACCAGAACAGCAATACAGATGTATTAAGAAAAATTGTGAGTGCTTCCGAGATCATCAAGGAAAAACCACGTCATGAACAATAAGAATTTTCGAAAGATAGTTATCTGCGGGTGTATGGCTATGTTTCTCTCCGGATGCGGAAAAGAAGAAACAGTGGGTAATGTGAGTGTAAATGACATGGAATCGGAAGCAGAAAATCTAGTGACAGAAGAAGCTCAGGTTACAGAAATGCCGTCACCAACAATAATAGAGCAAGAACCAATCAATGGGGAGCAGCCGGATTATGTAATACCGACAGACCTTCCGGAAGAAACAAATGTAGGGAAAAGTGCGATTTATAAGGAAGTGGCTATACCTTCTAACGAAGAATTGCAGGCGATGTCTACAGAGTCTAGCGGCTGGGGACAGGGAACTCAGGTGGATGACATGAATCGACCGGCCGGATGTCTTCAGTTTCAGGAAAAGTATGGGAGTCATGCAGTAAGATTTATTATGGATGAGAGCGATGAAAAAGTAATTTATCTTACTTTTGATGAAGGATACGAAAATGGATATACTCCTCAAATTCTGGATGTATTGAAAGAAAAAAATGTAAAAGCAGTATTTTTCATCACCATGGATTATGCGAAAAAAGAGCCGGAATTGGTTCGGCGAATGATTGAGGAAGGACATGTTGTTGGAAATCACAGTGTGACCCATCCCTCAGCAGGTGTGTCCTCTTTATCCTTAGAGGGCCAGGAAAACGAAATTATGGAACTTCACAATTATGTGAAAGAAAACTTCGATTACGAAATGTATTTGTTTCGTTGTCCGGCAGGAATTTTTTCTGAACAGTTTCTTGGTGTAATGGATAAATGTGGCTATACAGGTGTGTTTTGGAGCTTTGCATTCCATGACTGGGATCCGGAAAACCAGATGGCTCATGATGAGGCATTAAAGAAGACAACAGATGCTTTGCATCCGGGAGCAATTTATTTGCTTCATGCAGTATCCTCAACAAATACTGCTATTTTAGGCGATTTTATTGATAATGCCATAGCTCAGGGATATACATTTAAATAAGCACAAAAACTCCACAGTTCGAAAACTGTGGAGTTTTTGCGTTGCATAGAATTTATGATTCCGGAAGATATTCTGAAATCATGAGGAAATTCAAAGAACCGGCAGGATTGTCCGTACCCTTTTCCAGTAGCGTAATCAGCCCGAGAATAGTATCTTCGATTTCTTCCCAACTGGATGGAACCAGAGTGTTATCAAATTTTACTGCTAATACAATCAACACAATTTCAGCCAGTGCTATAGGATTGTTAAATTGAATTTGTCCCTGCGTGATACCTTGTTCTATAATTTTTGCCAGTTCCGGCTTTAATTCTGTAATCATGTGACTTAAATATTTTTGATGTAAAAAGGCTTCTTCCTGCACATTGCTCAGTGTAGAATCTTTTTTTGTATGAAGAAAGGCAAGAGAAGAACTTTTACATGCCTGAAAAATCATTGACATACGGGTAAACGGGGAAACACTAGTCTGGCTTGCCAATGCTTTGGCAGTTTCCAATGGCTTCCGGTAACTGCGTTCAATCAAAGCCTCAAAAATAGCATTTTTGGAAGGAAAATAGTAGTAAATACTTCCCTTGCCAATGCCGGCTGTATATGCAATTTCACTAACAGAAATGTTTTGTATATTTTTGGTTTCTAACAATTCCAAAAGGGCATCCAAAATTTTATCATATTTTGTTGAATTGGACATGGGTGTCTCCTTTCTGAGTTATTCATGTTTGTTTGTTCATTATAGTACGAAAATTAAAAATAGGCAAATAAAAAATAGAATGGAAAATTTTACAAACATTATATTGACCGTGGGTCGAAAAAGTGTTATCTTATTAAAGGAAAAAACTCGACTGACGGTCGGAAATGATGGAGGGAATCGGAATGACATACGCAGATGTTTTTGCACAGATAAAAGGAGAGTTTATGCAAGCTGATATCAGTGACGTGACTGAACATTTGGCTTACCAGTTTAACATTATCGGGGAAGGCTCCGGTATTTTTTATGTTGAAGCGAAAGAGGGAAAATTGCATGTAGAGCCATATGAATACTTTGACAGAGATGTTATGTTCACATGTACAGCAGAAGTGTTGATGAAAATTGCAGAAGGAAAATTAGATCCGGTTATGGCAGTAACCTTACAGCAGTTAAAAGTAGAGGGAAACATTGACAAAGCGTTAAGATTGAAAGAATTGATAGACTGCAAAAGAAAGAAATAATGTTTATTAAGTTGTGAGTTGAAAGAAGGGGAAAGAAAATGGGAAAAGAATTTGGAGTGGTGCTTACTACCGTAGGTGTTCTGGCAGTGGCACAAGTTGGAATTGCGGCTTACTTTTACCGAAGAACCATGAAACGTAATCGGGCGAAAGTAGAGAGAACTATGAAAATGGCAGGGACAGACTGGGATCAGTACATACCAATGATTAAGCAGAGAAGACAGCAGCTTATGACACATAATCACAAGGATGTTTATGTGGCTTCTCATGATGGATTAAAGCTGCATGCTACCTATTTTCCGCCTGAACAGGGAAAAAAGCTGGTTATCTGCTTCCATGGTTATACCAGCGAAGGAATGAATGATTATGTGGGACTCTCGGATTACTATTTGAAGCGTGGTTATGGAATGATGATGGTAGATGAGAGAGCCCACGGACAAAGTGAGGGCGAATATATAGGATTTGGCTGTCTGGACCGTTTGGATGCCATGAAATGGATAAAATGGGCAATTAGAGAATGTGGGGAGGACGTAGAGATATTGCTGCATGGAACTTCCATGGGAGCAGCAACGGTGTTAATGGCAAGTGGTTTGGAACTTCCGAAGCAGGTAAAAGGAATTGTATCTGACTGCGCTTTTACTTCTCCAAAATATGTATTTACTCATGTGTTAAACAGCATGTATCACATGCCTGCATATTTTACAATTAAAATTGCGGATATTATGAATCGCAAATTTGCAGGCTATGGCATGGATGAATGTAATGCGGCAAGGGAAGTAAGAAAGGCAAAAATACCAATTTTATTTATACATGGTGATGCAGATACTTTTGTGCCATGTAGAATGTGTGATGAAATATATGAAAATTGTGCTTCTGAAAAAATGAAGCTGATTGTAAAAGGGGCGGCTCATGCAGAATGCTATTATAAAGATATGCCTGGATATGAAAAAGCGCTGACAGAATTTACAGAAGGGATTATAAAACTAAAATGATGAGAAAAAGAAAAGGGTATACGGTATATCCATTGACAAACGCACAAAAGTTTCACTTATATTATTTAAACTTTTGTCCAAAGAAACAAGTGGTAAATATTGGTAATAGTCTTACTATTCAGACAGAAATTGATTGGGAAGTGTTAAAACAATCCATTTATATAGCATACGAACGTTGTGAATCCATGCGTCTTCGTTTTGCGAAAGATAAAGAAGGAACATATTATCAATATGTTGTAGACAAAGAAGAAAGAGATATTGAATTTGTGGACTTTTCGGGGCAAACCATGGAAGAAGCAGAAGCAACCATGAGAAAGTGGACGGAAGTACCGTTTAAACGTGAGGATGCACCACAGAACAGGGTAGTGATGATAAAAACACCGGATGGATTCAATGGCGTGTATCTGTTAGTAGACCACTTAACCATGGATGCACAGTCAATTATTTGCTTTTTAAAGGATATTATTGAAATATACTGTAGCCAAAAATATGAGGGAATACCGTATCCGAAGGAAATGGCATCCTATATTGAACAGTTAAAAAAAGATTTGGCCTATGAAGCCGGCTGTAAAGCTAAGGACAGAGACGAAGAATATTTTAAAAAGCTGATTGAAAGTTCTGAACCTATTTACAATGGGATTGACGGAACAAAAAAACTGGACGAAGAAAGAGCGAAAAGCAAAAATCCAAAGGCAAGAGCTGCGAAAAATGTGTCAGATTCTGTAGATGCAGAATTAGATATATTCCATTTGGAGGGAGAGCCTACCAAACGTTTGATGGATTTCTGCGAAAAGTATCATGTATCTTTGGTGTGCCTGTTACTTATGGGGCTTCGTACCTATTTTCAGAAAACTAATGGAAATGATGATGTTTCTATTAACACCGCAATTGCGAGAAGGGCGACTTTGTCTGAAAAGAAAAGTGGAGGAACAAGAATTCATTCTTTCCCGTTCCGTACCATTATACCGGAAACTAAGACCTTTTTAGAGGGAATTTACGAAATTCGTGACAAACAAAACGAAATGTTTCGTTATGCAAACTATAATCCGGTGTCTTATTTCAGTCACAGAACTCAGGTGTATAATACAGCACCGGGCTGCACTTACGAACCAATGTCTTTAACTTATCAGCCAATGACATTAAAAGAAAAAGGTCTGGATAAGTTAGGCGATATTAAATATAAGACAAAGTGGTATCCGAACGGAGCCACAACCCAGGCAATGTATTTAACCGTTATGCATCGGCCGGAAGATAATGGATTGGATTTCAATTTTGAACATCAGATTAAGGCGGTTTCCAGAGAACAGCTGGAGTATCTTTATTATTATCTTTGTAAAATTATGTTTAAGGGTACAGAAAATCCAAATCTTCCAATAGGGGATATTATAAAATTAATATAGTACATAGAAATGAGGAGAAAAAATGTTTGAAAAATTAGTTGAAGTAATTGGTAATTATGTGGAAGTAGAAGGAAAGGATATTCATCCGGAATCAAGATTCATGGAGGATTTAGGGTTTACATCCTTTGATTTTATGAGTATGTTAGGTGAATTAGAAGATGAATTGGATATTGAAATCGACCAGCAGGAAGCTGCAAACATTCGTACAGTAGGCGAAGCTACAGCGTATTTAGAAAAACTTAAGGGTTAATTGAAGGGGAGAATAATAATGATGTACAGTACAATTAGGGAAATGCTGGTAACCACAGAAGCAAAATATGGAGATGGCGATGCCGTTCGTTATAAAGTAGGAAAAGATAAAATTGAAACAAAAACATATACTCAATTAAAGCAGGATAGTGAACGTTTTTCCAATCTGTTAAAAGCATTAGGAGAAAAAGGAAATCACATCGCTATGGTGGGAATGAGTTCCTACCCATGGATTGTATCCTATTTGGGAACTGTAAATAGTGGAAGTGTGGCAGTACCGTTAGATGTTGCTCTTCCGGCAGAAGAATTGTGTGAATTAGTTGACCGTGCAGATGCAACGGTGCTTGTGTTAGATGAAATGCGCGCAGATGTGATGGCCGTAGTAAAAGAACGTTGTCCGAAATTAAAGCATTTAATTTCTATGCAAAAGGAAGTAAGTGATGAAAATATAGTATCCTTCTGGCAGGCGGTAAATGAACAGCCATTTGAATTTGAATGTGAGATAGAGCCGGATAAGCTTTGTACCATTATGTTCACTTCAGGTACCACGGGAAAAAGCAAGGGTGTTATGCTGACACAGAGAAATCTTGCAGAAAATGCCACTTGTCTTGATATGAAGATACCGGAAAGAAGCGTGATTTTAAGTGTGCTTCCGATTCACCATGCTTATTGTCTGAGTATGGATATTTTAAAGGGAATTTCTTTGGGAAGCGTTATCTGCCTCAATGATTCCCTGATTCGTGTGGCAAAAAATATTAAATTGTTTCAGCCAAACATTATTTTGATGGTACCATTAATGATTGAAACCATGGCAAAGAAATTGGAAGAAGCAGCAGGACTTCCGCCGGAAATTGTAAAAAGAGAAGTGTTTGGCGAGCAGTTCCATACCATTTACAGTGGCGGTGCGTATTTGAATCCGGATTATATTGATTTGTTTGCTAAATATGGTGTTTCTGTGTTGCAAGGCTACGGTATGACAGAGTGTGCGCCGGTTATCAGTGCGACGGTGAGTTGGAATATTAAAAAAGATTCCGTAGGACAGTTATTGCCAAACTGCGAAGCTAAGGTAGTGGATAACGAATTGTGGGTTCGCGGGAGTAGTGTAATGATGGGGTATTATCAGATGCCTGACAAGACAGAAGAAGCTTTAAAAGACGGCTGGTTGCTGACCGGTGATTTAGGCTATGTTGATGAAGAGGGATTTATTTATTTAACAGGAAGAAAGAAAAATCTTATCATTACAAAAAATGGTGAAAATGTATCACCGGAAGAACTGGAAAACAAAATTGGCAGTGAACGCATTGTACAGGAAATTCTGGTAAGAGAAAAGAACAGCGTGATTGAAGCGGAAATTTTCCCGGATATGGAATATGCAGAAAAAACAGGTGTTTGTGATATTAAGGCTGTGTTACAGCAACTGATTGATACTTACAATCAGGGAGCACCATCCTACAAGAAGATTTACAGTTTAATTGTAAGAGAAACAGAATTTGAAAAAACACCTTCTAAAAAAATAAAAAGATATTAAAAATATAAGGGGATTTTGCCTTAAAGCCTCATTTTTGATAGGTATGTGACTGTTTTTTGTAAGGTCAAGTTCAGCGACGATTTCCATATGTGGTGTTTCTTTGAACATAAGAGGGAGGAGAACACGATAATGGGGTATTGTCTTTGCGTTTATTATATACTTGAGGGCTATACAGAATTTTTTTGTATTAATGAGAATGGAGAGCTGCAAGAAGGTGTACGGGGAAGAAAAGGCGATGAAATAGAATAGGTTTAAGATTGGATAAGAGTTAGAGATTAAGGCTGACTGAAGTAATTCAGTTGGTCTATTCTTTTTATTGTTTTAATAGAGTACTGGAGGTAAAATAAAAATAGAATGCAAATTATGTGGCTGTGAATATTAGAAATAGTATATTTAGTCAGAAGAGAAAAGGAGAAGGTTATGAAAGCTAGTAGAATGTGGTTATTTTCAGATGTTCTTGAGAAAAACAAAAGAGTATTTAAGGTACCTGTGTATCAAAGAAATTATGATTGGTCGAATCTTCAATGCGAGAAATTATTTTTTGATATTATGAATGCTAGTGCAAGAAATTGTCAACATTTTACAGGAACAATCGTATATATTGATGATATAAATGGTGGTAGTGGATTGAATGAAGTATTAATTATTGATGGGCAACAAAGAATTACTACAATGTACATTCTTTTAAAAGCAATTTATGATGCTTCAAAAGGTATTTCAGTTCGCATTGAAAGTGAAATTGAAGAGGTAATGTTTAATAGGCATTGTGATGAAAAATTCAAAATAAAGCTTAAGCCAGTAAAATCAGATAACGAGCAGCTTATGCTTCTGATTAAAGATAAAGTAGATAGTATGGACAGAAATTCTAACGTATATAAGAATTATATTGTTTTTAAGAATTTGATAGAAGCTACTGTGGCAGAAGGAGTGGAATTGAATGATATTCTTAATGGTATTAAGAAGTTAGAAGTTGTTGAGATAATTTTGGATAAGCTTCAAGGAGATGAACCACAAAAGATTTTTGAATCTATAAATTCAACGGGATTAGAATTAAGTCTTGCAGATTTGATTAGAAATTATTTGCTTATGGATGATAAAAGGCAAGATGAGTTATATGTGGAATATTGGTTGGAAATAGAAAAAAATGTTGGTTATCGTAATTTGGGAGATTTTGTCATTAATTTTTTGAATTCACAGATTAATAAATCCGTGAATAGTAAAAATGCATATCGTTTATTTAAAGAGCATTGTGAAGAAAATAATTTGAGTCATGAAGATGTATTAATAGAACTTAAAAAAACCTCAAAATATTATGGTGCGTTTATTGGAGAAAATAAGTTTTATAAAGATGAAATTTCTAGATATTTAAGTGCCTTTTATTCCATAAAGCAAACAACAATTCTTCCGCTGCTTTTTAGGATATTTAATGATTATGAGAATGAAAATATTAATGAAACGACACTTTGTAAGGTGTTAGATTATATGCTTACATATCTTGTTAGAATAACAATATGTGAGAATAGTAAGAATTTATCTAAGTTTATGAAATCTATGTATGATAGAGTTGTAGATGGAAAATATGATAATTATTATGAAAAGTTTGTAATATTTCTAAATGATCTGAGAGCAAATGATCGTATGCCTACAGATAAGGAATTTGAAGATGCCCTCATATATAAACCACTTTATAAAAAACCTATTTGTAAATATGTTCTCTCTGTGATAGAAAATTCTACGAAAGAGCATATAGATATAAGTAACTTAACGATTGAACATATACTACCACAAAAAGAAAATGCAGTAGTATGGAAAAAAGAAGTAGGGATAAATTATAGTAGCGTATATGAAGTTTATTTACATACATTGGGAAATTTAACTATTACAGGGCATAATAGCGAATTGGGAACAAAGTCATTTAGTGAAAAAAAGAGAATAATAAAGGAAAATTCGAAAGCAAATATTTTGAATAAAGAGGTTTTATCTGCTGAAAGATGGAATGAAGAAACAATTATAAAAAGAGCAAAGGTATTATCAAAAAAGTTAATTAATGAGTTCGACTATGTTGAAATCCATTCCGAGGTAAGTGAACAGAGTGAATTATTTTTCGGTGTTAACAGTGGTATGGATTTTTCTGATACTAAGCCAAGGGGATTTTTATTTGTTGGGGAATATACGAAGGTGTCAAGTTGGGTTGATTTGCTTACAAAATTTGTTGGTACGGCATATGACCTGAATTCTGATTTGATAAGCGATTTAGCGGTCAAAAATTATTCCATACCTAATGCAACTAGAGTATATATTACTAATGATGACAGACAATTGAGAAAAGCAAAGCAAGTTGAAAATAGTGGTATTTTTTATGAAACAAATCTATCTGCCAACAACATAATATCCTTTGTTAAAGATTTACTTTTAAAAATGAATTTGGAGGTAGAGGATTTTAGTTTTTTATTATCAGAAATTCCATTTGACATTAATGATGAAGCTACATGGGGGGAGGGATTGATACCAGTTGCTAAATTATTTTATAATTTGCTTGAGGATTTAATTGCAAAATCTAAGATTACTCTGGAAGAAATAGAAAAGCTTAAAACAAAAGAGTATACAAAATGTTTGTTTCAGTCGACTGATTATCCGGCAATAGCGAATGATAGAAGTGATAATATGGGAAATTCTACACAAAAACGATATAGGGTAAAAGCTTTGAATTTTAATGGCTGTGATATTTATATTTCTACTCAGTTTTTTGATTCTAACAGAGAGGCTGTGATTGAGTGGTATAAAGAACATATGTAGTTTTATGTTGCATTTCCCAAAATACGTTTTTTTGGAAAGAAAGGAGTACTCTGCTTCCTAAACTGTCTACAATTTGAAAATTGCGTAAGGATGTGTTGCTGTATGGTGCGAATCATGATATATAAATGCCTATACTATTGCAAAATGTGGTGTATATTGACATCTTGAAATTAGAAAATATTATGATAAAGGTTCTAATCGTATGCCATGGTAGTCAGCTATACAAAGAATCGGACGTTGTTAAATTGAGGTAGGGTATAGTATGTTGCAAATTAGCATAGATATTACGGTTTCAACTACTAAGTTTGAAACAGAGTGGGAATAAAGATAAATAAACAGCCATATTTTGTGAGTAGTAATCTACTACGAATCAAGATTTTGAAATTAATTAAAAGTTTATATTTTTTTTATTGTAATTTTGAACGCGATAGCATATAATATAGTTGCAGGTAGAGATACGCTGTATACTCATGATATCGAATTAGCGTTTAAGCGATATGTAATATCGTCGATCATGGGGCCACCGTTTAGGTGGCTTTTTTAGTTTATAATTTTATATGTGAAATGAGGACTTTATTATGAATATTTATGTTTATTCGGATGAGTCCGGGGTTTTTGATAAAGAACACAATGATTATTTTGTTTTTGGAGGACTAATTCTTCTGGGAACGGAAGATAAAGAAAACTGGTCAAGAAAGTATTCCAGTGTTGAAAAGATTCTCCGGGCAAATAAAGGTGTTGGTACTAGTTATGAATTAAAGGCTACACAAATTACCAATAAGGAAAAGGGGAAACTATTCAGGTCATTAAATGGATGTTATAAGTTTGGAGTTGTTATTCGAGAAAAAGACGTGCTTGATAGAATATATCTGAGCAAGAAAGATAAACAGCGTTATCTTGATTATGCATATAAGATTGCAGTAAAAAGAGCGTTTGAAAATCTTATCCAAGATGGAATCATTCATCCGGATGAAGTTGAAAGGCTATATTTTTATGTGGACGAGCATACAACTGCAACTAATGGCAGATACGAGTTGAAAGAAGCGTTGGAGCAGGAATTTAAGCTTGGAACATACAATTATAAGTATGATACATATTATCCACCAATATTTAAGAAAATGAAGGATGTTCAATTGGAATATTGTAATTCAGAATCAAAGCTGTTGGTTAGAGCAGCCGATATTGTTGCGAATAAAATATTTTATTTGGCACGAAATGAAAAAAGAAAAGAGTTAGAGGAAATACAGAATCTTAATGTAATATATTTACCATAAAGAAAGAGCTGTTTTTATAAGTTGTAAAAATTCCTTTCAGGCAAAAGCTTTTTTTGACAGGTATAAAATCTCTGGTTTTTGGAATACTTTTAGAAAAAGAAAAGTAGAAAGGAAAAAGAGATGGAAGATTTTTTGAAAATTGAAAAGGTGCATGCAAGAGAAATTATGGATTCCCGAGGAAACCCAACGGTGGAAGTAGAAGTGACAACCTATGGCGGAGGTATGGGAAGGGCAGCGGTACCTTCCGGTGCTTCTACAGGAAAGTTTGAAGCGGTGGAGCTGCGAGATGGAGAGTTTCGTTATCAGGGGTTAGGTGTATCCAAAGCAGTGAGCAATGTAAATGAAAAGATTGCAGAAAAAATAAAAGGCTTCAGTGCAGCAAAGCAAATCTTGATAGACCAGATGTTAATTGAAATGGATGGAACAGATAACAAAGGAAATCTTGGAGCGAATGCAACCTTAGGCGTATCTATGGCAGTTGCCAGAGCAGCGGCAGATACTTTAGGGTTGCCGTTATATCAGTATCTCGGTGGTGTACATGCTCAGAAAATGCCGTTGCCAATGATGAATATTTTAAATGGAGGAGTACATGCACAGAATACCGTGGATTTTCAGGAATTTATGATTATGCCGGTATCAGCTGTGTCCTTTAAAGAGGGGCTGCGTATTTGTTCTGAAATTTATCATAACCTGAAAAAGCTTTGCAAAGACCGTGGATTGTCCACAGGTATAGGTGATGAAGGGGGCTTTGCACCGGATTTGCCGGATGCAGATGCGGTATTGGCATTAATTGTAGATGCCGTAAAAGCGGCAGGCTATGCACCGGAAAAAGATATAAAAATTGCATTGGATGCGGCTTCCAGCGAATTATACGATGAAGAAGACAAAGTATATTATTTTCCGGGAGAGAGCAGTCTGTGTGAAGAAAGAGAAAAATTAGAGTGTGGCGACAGTATTCCGGAAGGGGCTTATGAAGCGGGAATGGAAGAAATACAGAAATCCGGTGGAGTGGTAAGAACCACAGAAGAAATGATTTCTTATTATGAAAAGCTAATTGAAAAGTATCCTATTATTTCCATAGAAGATGGTCTGGCAGAAGATGACTGGGATGGCTGGCAGTTGATGACAAAAAGAATCGGGCATAAGGTACAACTGGTGGGAGATGATTTGTTTGTAACCAATCCAAAACGTCTGCAGGCAGGAATTAAGCTGCAGGCAGCCAATGCTATTTTGGTAAAAGTAAATCAGATTGGAACAGTCAGTGAAGCTATGGAAGCTATTGAACTGGCACAGAAAGCAGGATACAACGCTGTAATCAGCCATCGAAGCGGTGAAACAGAAGATACCTTTATTGCAGATTTGGCGGTGGCTGTCAATGCAGGGCAGATAAAAACAGGGGCTCCTTGCAGAAGTGACCGAGTGGCTAAGTATAATCAGCTGTTACGTATAGAAGAAGATTTGGGAACACAGGCTCGATTTGAAACGCAATTATAAAATACAAAACGAGTGAAGCCTTTAAAAACTTAGAAAAGATGAAGCGTAACTCTTGCAAAGCCTTTCTGCGAATAGTAAAATAAGAATCAGAAGAATTTGGGAGCAGAGGTGATGAAAGTGGTAAAGCGCTTGAGAGATTTTATAAAGTATAATGATGAAAAAGGAATGACAGTAAAGGCATATATTTATGCGGCTTATTTTAGAATGTGCATTTTGATTTTAAATAAAAAAAATAATGAAAAACTAGAAAGTATGTTAGGAGAGCGAGGTCAGGAATCTTCTTTTAAGGAAACGAAAGAAACCTATCATGTGGCGAAAATGATTTCTAAGCATGTGAACCGTATTGCGGAGCATACGCCGTGGGAAAGTAAATGCATGGTGCGGGCGATGACAGCCCAGAAATTACTAAATGAAAGAGGGATTGAATGCACGATTTATTTAGGAGTAGGTACCACAGAGGATGGTGGAATGCGAGCACATGCGTGGCTGCGTTGTGGTGAATATTGTGTTACGGGCGAGGGTGACACAGAATGTGCAGTCGTAGCGAAATTTAAAAAATAAGAAATATAGTACTAAAGCATCATGGAAGTTTTTGGCATATTTCGTTATAATGCAATTAAAGTAAATAACGTGATATGTCAATAGCAAACTTATGGAAACGTAAGGACGCAAAGCTGAGGACCTTAGGCGTGATGAACGCTATGGTAGCCGGTTGCCATGAATTATGCAATTCGATAGAATTGCCAATTTGTTTGCTGTTTAGAAGCAAAAATTGGCAATTCTTTTTTTTATGTATAATGTTAATAAGGTTCTCGGAAACACATGTCAGTAGTACTTTAGTGGCAATACTAACGAAAAAACTAATTGAAAAATTAGTGGTAAACAGAACGGGAGGCTTATACATGAAGCGGAGAAGGAGAAATTTCTTAAAAAAGGTAACAGGTGTAGCAGTAGCGGTGGCAGTTCTGGCATGCGCAGTACCGGTAATTCCAGTACATGCGGCAACAGAAGAACAGCTGCAGGCATTTAGGGAAGAACTTGCAACGATGTTGTTTACGGGGGATCAGACGACACATGATGTAAGGCAGTATAATTTGACGTTTTTGGATTATTATTATATTCGCGAGGCTATCATAAAAGAGGAATGCAAAATTGTTTATAAGTGTTATGTAAATCAAACAACTCAGACGACAAAAGATGGGAATTATATAAGTACAATAAGATGGACAAATTCAGATGATGGATTTGCGGAAAGATATACTAAAATGTTACAGTCTATAAACGTGATTCAAGCTGGTTTAGATGATGATATGAGCGATATGGAAAAAACATTGTACATACATGATTATATTGTAAAACATACGTTCTACAAGAACGATACACAAAGATTGTGTGTCGTGGCAGGTGGACCACTTGGTTTAGGGTATGGTATTTGTACCGGATATGAAGATGCGTTACATCTGTTATTGGAAGAAGAAGGGATTGAATGCAAAGAGGTATCAAATAAAGAACATATGTGGATTGCGGTTAAAATAGATGGCGAATGGTATCATATTGATCCTACCTGGGACGATACAAGGTCTTTGGTAAAGGGAGAAACCTCACACAATTTTTTTATTAGAAATGATGATGAATTTAGAAATGCAACCACCAATGCCCACACGGGTTGGACAGGAACGATATCTGAATCAGAAAAGTATACAGATTGGTATGTGCATGATGTTGTAGGGGATATGCTGTATTATGAAGGCTATTGGTATTATGAAGAAAATGGTTCCATAGTTAAAAATGATATTGAGGGCAATTCGTATGAAGTGGTAGTTTGCGGAAGTAATTTAGAACTAGAGTCTATAGAAGATGGAGTGTTAGTATACAAAGAAAATGGAACAAAGTATATGTTGAATATTTCAGAAAGTGTTTCAGAAGGAGAAGGTGACTTGTTGGTGTCTCCGACGGTAACACCGACAGCAACACCAACGGTAACACCGACAGCAACACCAACGGTAACACCGACAGCAACACCAACGGTAACACCGACAGCAACACCAACGGTAACACCGACAGCAACACCGACGGTAACACCAACAGCAACACCGACAGCAACGCCAACAGTAACACCGACGGTAACACCAACAGCAACACCGACACTGACGCCAACGGTAACACTGACGCCAACGGTAACACCGACAGCAACACCGACGTCAGCACCTCCAACAGAGCCTGAATATACAGAATTAAATTATATTGAAATATTAAGCTCAAATACGAAGAAATATTTTTCATCGGGATTAAAAATGAACAGTAGATATAATTTGGAAATGAAATTGGAATTAACCCAGAAAGAGGGATATGGTACATTTATAGGATATGAAACTCGGTGGGGGGATAAGGTGTATTTAAAACAGGGAACAGGCACAGGTCTACACTTTGGATTTTCATGGTATTATCAAAAAATAGCAGATAGTATCGTTGGTTATCCGATGGTATATCGTAAGGAGTTTAATAAAATGTACATTAACGGAAACTTTGTAGGAGAAGGACCTGAGCTGGATTTTGAAATAAATGATGAACTATTATTCGGTTCTGGACGCGGCAAAATATACTATTTTAAAATTTGGGATGATAACGGAGTTCTTGTAAGAGATTATATTCCGGTATTGGATAAAGAAGGTAAAGTATGTATGTATGAAAGAGTAGCGAAAAAATATGTATATTATAATGGCACAGGGCTTAGTTATGAATAAGTGACAGGTAAGAGTATTCTGGAAACGTAAGTGGAAAGGATACTCTTTTTCTTGTATTTGTTAAAAAAAGCAAGTATAATTAAAAAATAGAAAAAAGCAGAAGGTGAGGTAAAGGATATGTCCGCAATATGGGGTGTCATTTCATTGAGACATGAAGAAATTATGGATGGAACAAAAAGTCGGATGCAGAGTGCGTATGATAAATATAAGATTGACAGGGTTGAAAGTATAGAAAAAGACAATGTTTTGATGGGGTGCGGAATTCAGTATTTTACTAAAGAAAGTCGGTATGAAAAACTTCCTGTGGCAGAAGACAACGTTTTTTATACTGCAGATGTAGTGCTGGATAATCGGGAAGAATTGCTGGAAGATTTAAATATACAACAAGAAGCGGTAATTACGGATGGCCAAATCTTATATTATACATATAAAAAATATGGAAAGAAATGTTTAAATAAATTGCGTGGAGCCTATGCTTTTGTATATTATGATAAACAAGAAAATGCAATCTATGTAGTTTCAGATACAGCAGGAACAAGATGCTTGTATTATCGTTATGTGGACGGCATGTTTAGTTTTTCTACAGTTATGGAGGCTTTGTGGCAACCAAACGAAAAACCCAAAATGAACGAACGATGGTTAGTGGATTTTCTAGCATTAGATAATTTGGTTGGTCTTACAGAATGTAAAGAAACGATGTACGAAGGGATTTATAAGTTGGAACCAGCTCAAATTTTGAAAATAACAATATCCGGAATTGAAAAAGAAAATTATTGGAATCCTGTACTGAAAGAACTGAAATTGAAGACGGATGAAGAATACAAAGAGAAATTTATCGAATTATTGGGAGATTCTGTCAGATGTCTTTTGCGCGCGGATAAAACAGCGATGTTTCTCAGCGGTGGTTTGGATTCTTCTTCGATAGCCTGTTTTGCAGCTCCGGAGTTGAAAAAAAGAGGAAAAAAATTATATGCCTTTACCTCTGTGCCGGAGCAGGATTATGTTTCTGATGCGAGCAGTTATTATGTGACAAATGAAAGTACTGCTGCGAAAAAGACAGGTGAATTTTTAGGGAATGTAGAAAATTATTGGATTGAGCTAAAGGGAGAGGATCCTTGGTCGGTACGTGAAAAGATAAGGGAAGGTTTTGAAATTCCATACAAATCCCCACGGAATATGCAGTGGATAATAAAGGGGATGGAGGAAGCAGCGGCACTTGGCGCACGAATTATGTTAGAAGGCAGTTATGGAAATGTAAATATCTCTTTTGGAAATCCGCAAATATATTTTAATACGCTGCTTTCGCAAAAAAGATTTATTTCCTATTTCGGTGAGATGGGATATTATGCAAAAAATTATGGCTGGAGTAGAAAAGAAAAGATAAAAATGTTGCTGAAAACAGCAAAGATATATTATTCCAGAAATAAAAAAGAACAAAAAGATGTGCTGGGAAAAGCTTTTATTAAAAAAGATATTATTGAAAAATATGATTTGGAAACTAGGATTTCAGAACTTTATGAAACAAGAACAGAAAATAAAATGGATGTAAAATCCAATAGCAAACTTATGATTGATAAGCTTCAACTGAGTTATAAAGGAGAAATTAATACAAAAGAATCGTTGATGACAGGGGTATTGTCCAGAGATCCTTGCAGGGATAAACGTTTAATTGAATTTTGTATGAGCCTTCCGGTGGAGCAGTATTGCTATCGGGGCGTTTCGAGAAGACTGGTGAGAGAATATTTGGAAGGCATTGTTCCGGAACATGTGATAAAGGGAGAAAGATATGGTTGTCAGAGTGCAGATATGTTGTGTGGAGTGCGAAAAAAATGGAATAAGATATATTCGGAAATGAAAGATATATTTGTTAGGAACCAAAAGCATGATTTTGTGGAGTGCAATGATGCTTTAAAAGAACTTGAAAGGCTGAATCAGAATATTTTAGCTTGTGATAGTTTTGATTTTATAAGACTTTTTTACACTTCTATGCTACTTGAAACGATGGAAGGGCAATGAGTTGTAACAAAAACTTACAAATTTGTTAGAAAACTTGAAATAAAGTAAAAAAAATATTATGATAGCTACATCAACAGATAATATGTTTGAAATAATTGAAAGGCGGACTTGAAAATATGAAAAAAGAATGGTCTAATGCAGTAATTGAAACATTAGAAATCAGCGCAACAGCTGGAGGAAAGGATTTAACTGGTACTCCAGACGGAGATTGGTTCTATTATGATGGATGCTGGTATCAGCCAGGTGGAAAAGATCCTGAATTTTCATAATATATACTAAGTTATGAGAATGAGCCGTCGTATCGGTGATTGAATTAATCATAGATGCGGCGGTATTTTGTATTTATTTTAAACCGGATAAATGTATTTGACACCAAGAGTCGGACTTTTAAGGTCACGGCTCTTATGTTTTAAAAAAATAAAATTTATCTAAGGAAAGTATTAACCAGAAGAAAGATATATGATATAATTCTGAAAAAGGTGAGGAGGTGCACAATGCATTTTTATAAAATATACGGATTAAATATAAAGTCTGATTATCGGTTTGAAGAGGCAATAGAGCTGCCTGAAATACCAATACATATAGATGTAGAGATTGCAGAAGGGGAAATAGATGAAAGAATTTCCCGTGAAGGAGATTTGGATCATGAGCCAGGGAGCATTATAGTATATCGGTATGAAAGGAATAGAGGCTGGATTCGTTCGAGAGGACAAGGTTGTTTTGTCATGGAGTCTGGCTCTAAAATTACCTATCAATTAAAAGAAAATCATAATAAGTTGATGGTGAATCAGGTTTTTTTGTGTGCGGTGCTTCCGATTATTTTAATTCAACGGGGCGAACTGGCTATTCATGGAAGCGGTATTCTTATGAAAGAGAAAGCTATTATTGTTAGTGGAGAAAGCGGATCGGGTAAATCTACTCTTGCGGCAGAATTGCTGAAGGAGGGTGGAATTTTTATGGCAGATGACACCGTTGCAATACAGCTAAAAGAGAACAAAGTGTTTGCACAAGGTGCATATCCTCAGCAGAAAATTTGTTTAGATGCTGTAGAGAAGAAAGAAGATTTGCGGGGAGAAGTGTTGTTGCTTCCACCGGATGGAGGTAAAGAAAAGTATGCAGTGCGATTGAAAGATGGTTTTTGTATGGAAGAAAAGCCGTTGGATTCGTTGTTTATCATACAAGTGGCAGAAGTGGAAAAAGTAATTTTAAAAGAAATTACAGGGAGCGAAAAAATAAAATATTTATTAAGTAGTTTGTATAAATATAAAAGCTACGTACAACTGGGAATGTCGGCGGAAGTATTTAAAAAATGCATTGATATTGCAAATAGCGTGAAAATATATGTGATTTACAGACCTATGCAGGGCATGACAGTAGATAAACAGGTAAAAGAAATAAAGAAAATATTAGAGTAAAAAGAAACAAGTAGGAGAAAAAATGAAAAAGATAATACAGAAAGTGAAAAGCTACGATATTCAGTCGGGATATATTAAGTGGCTTATAAAATATTCTATTCCGTATTTGCCACAGATTCTATTAATCTTTGTGATGAATATTGCATGCTCCTTGATATCTGCGCAATTGGCAGTTGTATCTAAAAATATTATTGATTCAGCCATAGGTGGTAATCTTGTGGTGAAAGCGATTGGTATTTATGTTATAATGATTTTGATAGATATGCTGTTTTCCGCGGCAGTGTCCTTTGTTTCAGTTATATTGGAAGAAAAGTTTTCTTTTGGAATTCGCAAAAATCTATATGAAAAGATTATTCAATCGAACTGGGTGGATATAAAAAAATATCATTCGGGAGATATGATGACAAGAATGACCAGTGATGCCGGAAATATTTCCAATGGAATTATATATACAATTCCGAATATATTTCGACTAATTATTGAAGTTTTGGTCATGTTTTTTGTGTTATACTATTATGAACCTGCTTTAGCGCTTCTTTCTCTTACCATTGCTCCGGTGGCAGCTTTGACCTGCTTTGTGCTGGGAAGAAAGTTGAAAAAACTGCAGGTGAAGGTGTTAGAAACAGAAGCGGCATATCGCTCTTTTTTACAAGAAAGCATTAGTAATTTGCTTATTGTAAAGGCGTTCTGTAATGAAGCACATTCTGTAAGCAAATTAGTTAAATTAAGGGAAGAACGTTTTTCCTGGGTGAGAAAAAAAGCGAATATGGGAATTGTAAGTTCTAATATCATGTCCTTGTCTTTTCAAATAGGTTATATTGCGGCGCTTGCTGTGGGAGCCTATAAAGTTGCGGATGGAAGTATTACATATGGCACCATGGCACTGTTTCTGACTATGGTGAGCAGGATACAGTCGCCGATTATGCAATTGGCAGAATATATACCGAAGGTGGTATCGATTTTTGCGTCTACCGGACGTGTAATGGAATTGCAGTCTATCGAAAAGGAAAATTATGAAACAGAAGAAATAGTCCATGAAAATATAGGGGTTGAAGTGAACAACGTCACTTTCGGTTATACAGAGGATGAAACTATACTGGAAGATATTTTTCTGGACGTTAAACCGGGCGAGTTTGTGGCTATTATAGGAGAATCCGGTATGGGAAAAACTACATTGATACGCTTGATGTTAGCTTTTCTGGAAGGAAATAACGGTGTGATTCAATTTTACAATTCACAAGAGCAGCGCGTGGCGTCAAATGCCGGTGCCAGAAGGTTTATGTCGTATGTACCGCAAGGGAACACTTTGTTTAGTGGAACGATTCGTGAGAACGTTTTGATGGGTAAGGAAGATGCTTCGGAAGAAGAAGTCTGGCAGGCACTAAAAGTTGCAGCTGCAGATGGATTTGTAAAAGAACTGCCGGCTGGAATAGATACCGTAATTGGAGAAAAAGGATATGGTATTTCCGAGGGGCAGGCGCAGAGAATTGCCATTGCCAGAGCTGTTGTGAAAAAGGCGCCATTTTTAATTTTGGATGAAGCCACATCATCTTTGGATGAAAAGACGGAATTGGCGGTGTTAGAAGGAATACGCAAATTGACTCCGAAGCCGACGTGTCTTTTGATTACTCATAGAAGATCTGTTTTGGCTTATTGCGACAGAGAAGTGAAAATTGCAAATAAACGAATTGAGTAAAGGAAAATTAGGTAGAACAAAAAGGAAAAAAGAAAAATATGGGAAAATTTAACAAAAACGCAAATACAAATTTAATGTATATAGTCTGCGATATTGTTTTTGTAACGATTGCATTTTTGGTAGCGGCCTTTATTTCAGGAGTAGGAATGAATGCATTAAAAGAGGGTTACTTTGTTATAATGGTAGCATTTTTGGCAATTTATATTTTGTCCGGAAAAAATGAACGCTTATATAACACGACTACGTTTTTTTATGCAGATCGTTTTCTGAAAAGAGTATCAAAGTCGTTTCTGATTGCTACGGCAGTGGTGTCAACGCTTCTTTTGTGGGGAAAACAAGAGGAAATTGACAGGAGATTTTATCTGACATTTTTAATTTGGTGTTATATAGGAGTGTTAAGTAGCGCTTTTTTCGTACATTATGTGCTAAAAAAGAAAGTGATGGTAAAACGTAGAACAGTACTCATTGGACAGATTGAAAGGTATGAAAAATTTATTCGTTTTTTGGAAAAGAGTAGTACAGAGGTATCTGTTGTAGGGTATGTTTCGATAATGGAAGAAGAACAAGAAGGCTATCTTGGAAATATTAAGGATTTAGAACATATTATTCATAAATATGCAATTGATCAGATTTTCATTATGGAACGTCAGCGGGGAGATGTTATTGATGTGCAGCCGTATATTAACATGTGTGTAGAAATGGGAGTTACAGCAAGGGTTATTATGAATGCATACAGTGGCGGTGTGGCGCAAAGCTATGTAAGCAGTGTTGGAACATATCCGGTCATTACATACCATACAGTGTCTTTAAATGTAGGAGCAAGAGCTTTCAAACGTATTGTTGATATTATAGGTGCCCTGAGTGGAATTATTCTGTTTTCGCCGATTATGTTAATAGCGGCGCTAGCGATAAAGTTAGACTCTAAGGGACCAGTTATTTTTAAACAAAAGCGTGTGGGCATGAATGGGCGTTATTTTAATATGTACAAATTTCGCAGTATGTGTGTAGATGCAGAAGAAAAGAAAAAAGAACTGATGAAACAGAATGAAATGGATGATAGTTTCATGTTTAAAATGAAGAATGATCCGAGAATAACCAAAGTAGGAAAATTTATTCGAAAAACAAGCATTGACGAGTTACCACAGTTTTTTAATGTTTTATTTGGAGATATGTCTCTGGTGGGTACCAGACCACCTACAGTTGACGAAGTAGAGCAGTATGAGAGAAGACATTGGAGGAGAATAAGCATTAAACCCGGAATTACGGGAATGTGGCAGGTAAGCGGTAGGAGTACAATTACAGATTTTGAAGAAATCGTGGAGCTGGATACAAAGTATATTGATTGCTGGGATATATTAATTGATTTTAAAATTATTTTCCAGACTGCGTTACAACTTTTGGGAAGTAAGGGAGCTTTTTAATAGCGAAAGTTGAAAAACAGGTTCAAACACTAAGTGAATTAGCAAAAAAAGCCGAAATAATAAAAGTGATTTATACATACAGGTGTTAATAGCGAGAGAGGAGCTGGGAACTATGGAAAAGAAAGTGAAAATTTTGAAAAGACCTGAAGTATCAGAACTTGCAGGTGAAAAGGTGATGATAGATTTTGAATCAGGAAAATATTTCATGCTGAAGGGTTCTGCTAATGAAATTTGGGAGATGCTAAAAGACGGTATTGATACAAAGGAAATTGTTACAGGGCTTATGGAAATTTATGATGTAGAAGAAAGTGTTTGCCTGAAGTCGGTGCAAGAATTTCTGACCACATTAAAAGAAAATGGTTTTATTGATTTAGTATAAGAAAAACAGAGGGATGCAGTCTGAATTCTGCATCCCTCCTATTTTATGTAAGGTATAGTGAAATGAAAAGTACTGCCTTTAGAAACCGTACTTTCGCACCAGATGGTGCCACCGAAATGTTCTATAATCGCTTTTACAATGGAAAGTCCCAGACCGGTTCCGGTGGTGGAAGATGGTGTTCTGGCACTTTCAACCATATATGATACATCAAAAATTTTTGATAAATGTTCTTCTTCTATGCCAATGCCAGTGTCTTTTACTAAAACATGAGCAAAAGTGTTGTCTTTATAAGAAGAAAGAGTGATACTTGCGCCGGCATGAGAATATTTTAAAGCGTTTGTAAATAAATTATCTAGCACACGTAAAAGCATTTTTGAGTCTACAGAAACCATGCATTTGAAGTCTTCTTTCACGTCTAATTCTAAATTACGCTGTTCATATTTGGAGTCCTCTAGTTGAGAAAAATAAAAGTCCTCTAATAGAAAGGTAAGGTTTAGTGTTTCGTAATGAAACATATTTTGGTTTATGTTAATGGAAGATAATAAAAAGACATCATTAATCAAGCGTTCCAAATAAATACTGCGCCGTTCTATTAAATGTAATGTCCCATCCAGTTCTTCTTTTTCTATGGCGTCTAGAGAAAGGAGATATTCAATAGAATTGCGGATGGCTGTAATTGGAGAACGAAGGTCATGGGAAATGTTTGCAAATAATAAATCCCGCTCTTTCTGTGTTTTTACAAGTAAAGAATTGGTTTGCTCTAATTTTTGGGTGGTGTTGTATAAAGCGATTGACAGGTCCTCTGTATTTAATTCCGGTTTTGAAAATGAATTTTTTTGACTCATAAAAGCATCCTCCTATTGTTTGGGAATGAACTGATATCCTTGTGACCAGACAGTTTCAATAATGTTTTCTAATCCACTATAAGAACAGATTTTTTTGCGAAGTCTGCTTGCGATGACCATTATAGTGCGGCGGTCAGAATCGGAATAAGTTCCCCATAAAGTTTCGCCAATGAAAGAAAAAGTTAGCGTTTCTCTGGGATGAGTTACCAGAAGATATAAAAATTCATATTCCCGGTTGGATAAAATGATTTCTTCGTTTTCGTTGTAGAAAACCTTATGTGAAGTAATATCAATGGAAAGCGGTGGAAATTCCAAATGATTTTTAGTGTTGGAAATATTATTTTTTCGAAGTTGCACCATGATACGAACCTCTAACTCCCTAAGACTATATGGTTTTATCATATAATCGTCTGCACCGAGAAGTAAGCCGTTGATTCTGTCATTTTCTTCTGTGCGTCCTGTAAGAAAAATAACCGGTGCCTGAGTTGCTTTTCTGATTTTCGGAAAAGCATGAAAACCATCTAATTCAGGCATCATAACATCTAAAACGATACAATCGGGCTGGATGTTTGGTAAGGCTTTTATGGCTTGTACAGCAGAAGCATATGCAGATACCTCATAGCCTTTTTTTTGAAAGTACTTATAATTAATAGCAAGAACTTCTTTATCATCATCAATCAGCATTAATTTTGCCATAGCGCTTGCTTTCCCCCTTTGAAAAATAATAATAGATAGTGCTATTTTATCACAAATATGATAAAATGAACAGAAGTTTTGAATATGGGAGAACACGATGGAATACAATTATAAAATAAGTATAAACTATGATGGAGGACGGTATGAAGGATGGCAAAGGCAGAAAGGTCGACTTACCATTCAAGAAACGCTTGAGGACTGTATCGGAAATATATGTGGAGAAAAGATTAAAGTGATTGCTTCCGGGCGGACAGACGCGGGGGTACATGCTTTGGAACAAACGGCTAATTTTCATGCCAAAGTAAAATTGAAAAAAGAACAATTTCTTAGGGAGTGTAACGAAAAGCTTCCAGAGGATATTAGAATAATGACGATGGAAACGGTAGATGCGAAATTTCATAGTCGTTATGATGCAGTTGAAAAAACATATTGTTATACGATTGATTTGAGGGAACGACCTAATGTATTCACCAGAAGATATGCATATTCCGTTAGAGAAGAATTGAATGTTCAGGAAATGGAACGAGCAGCAGAGTTATTGACAGGAATTCATGATTTTCGCAGTTTTACTTCAGAAAAGCGAAAAGAAAAAGATACGGTAAGGAATTTAAAAAGTATAGTTATGGTGAATACAAACCAATATCTGAAACTCTATTTTAGAGGAGATGGATTTTTATACCATATGGTGAGGATTTTGGCAGGAACACTAATAGAAATTGGATTGGGAAAGAAAATAGTAGAAGAAATTCCAGAGATTTTTCAAGCGAAAAATCGTTTTCGTGCAGGCTTTATGGCACCGGCACACGGGTTGATGTTGGTGGAAGTGATTTATGAAACGAAAGAATAAATAGGGAAGAAGAATAAAAATTAATTCTAGACAAACATATAAGGTATGTGATATACTATCGAGGTATTATAAAAGCCCTATATTCAGAGCATGGACTCTCCGACCGGCATCTTAATATAAGGCGTTTCAATTTAAGGAGGAAATGAAATGATTTCAAAGGAAAAGAAACAGGCAATTATCGCTGAATATGCAAGAACTGAAGGCGACACAGGTTCACCGGAAGTACAGATCGCTGTATTAACAGCAAGAATTCAGGAATTAACAGAACATTTAAAAGAACATAAGAAAGATCATCACTCAAGACGTGGTCTTTTAAAAATGGTAGGTCAGAGACGTGGTTTACTTGACTACTTAAAGAAAACAGATATTGAAAGATATCGTACATTAATTGAACGTTTAGGAATCCGTAAGTAATAGAAACATTACTGTAGGGAAATTCCGGTATGTAAAAGGGGCGGAGATTTTCCGTCCTCTTTTACTTTGAGGAAAGCGAGGTAGAAGACAACCTCCGAGACCACTGAAGATGGTATGGGAGCCGTATTATCTTCAGTAGTTTCGGTATCTTCTGCCTTGATATATAGAAAAGAAAAGGAGATACAAAATATGTACAAGAGTTTTACAATGGATCTCGCCGGCAGAACATTAACAGTTGATGTGGGCAGAGTAGCAAAACAGGCAAACGGTGCTGCATTTATGCATTATGGTGACACAGTTGTGTTATCTACAGCAACAGCATCTGAAAAGCCAAGAGAAGGAATTGACTTTTTCCCTCTCAGCGTGGAATACGAAGAAAAAATGTATGCAGTTGGAAAAATTCCGGGTGGATTTAATAAGAGAGAAGGAAAGGCATCTGAAAATGCAGTGCTTACTTCCCGTGTAATCGACCGTCCGATGCGTCCATTATTCCCAAAGGATTATAGAAATGATGTTACTTTAAACAACTTAGTTATGTCTGTAGACCCGGAATGTAGTCCGGAATTGACTGCGATGCTTGGTTCTGCCATTGCAACAGCTATTTCAGACATTCCTTTTGATGGCCCATGTGCAACAACACAGTTGGGAATGATTGACGGAGAATTTATCGTTAACCCAAGTCAGGCACAGATGAAAGTGTCTGATTTGAAATTAACCGTTGCTTCCACAAAAGAAAAGGTAATTATGATTGAAGCCGGAGCAAATGAAATTCCGGAAGATACCATGATTGAAGCAATCTACAAAGCTCATGAAGTAAATCAGCAGGTAATTGCGTTTATTGAAGAAATTGTTGCAGAATGTGGCAAAGAAAAACATGAATATACAAGTTGTGCCATTCCGGAAGAATTGTTTGCGGCAATCAGAGAAGTGGTTTCACCGGAAGATATGGAAAAAGCAGTGTTTACCGATGAAAAACAGGTTCGTGAAGAAAACATCCGTAAATTAAAGGATGAATTGGAAGAAAAATTTGCTGACAATGAAGAATGGTTAGCTTTAATTGATGAAGCAGTGTACCAGTATCAGAAAAAGACTGTCCGTAAGATGATTTTAAAAGACCATAAACGTCCGGATGGTCGTGAACTGACACAGATTCGTCCATTGGCAGCAGAAGTAGACATTATTCCTCGTGTTCATGGTTCTGCCATGTTTACTCGTGGACAGACACAGATTTGTAACGTGACTACTTTAGCACCGCTGTCAGAAGCACAGAAATTAGATGGTTTAGATGAATTAGAAACAGGAAAGAGATATATGCATCATTACAATTTCCCATCTTACTCTGTAGGTGAAACAAAACCATCCAGAGGACCGGGACGTCGTGAAATCGGACATGGTGCGTTGGCAGAAAGAGCATTGATTCCGGTACTTCCGTCAGAAGAAGAATTTCCATACGCAATTCGAAGCGTATCTGAAACTTTTGAATCTAACGGTTCTACTTCCATGGCATCTACCTGTTCTTCCTGTATGTCATTAATGGCAGCAGGTGTGCCAATCAAGAAAATGGTAGCAGGTATTTCCTGTGGCCTTGTAACAGGGGAAGCGGACGATGATTATGTATTGCTGACAGATATTCAGGGCTTGGAAGACTTCTTTGGAGATATGGACTTTAAGGTGACAGGTACGGATGCAGGTATCACTGCAATCCAGATGGATATTAAGATTCATGGTCTGACACGTCCAATCGTAGAAGGTGCAATCCGTACTTGTAGAGAAGCACGTATGTTTATTATGGACACTTGTATGAAACCTGCCATTGCAGAACCAAGAAAAGAAGTGGGCGAATTTGCACCAAAGATTATTCAGATTCAGATTGATCCTGCTAAGATTGGCGATGTAGTTGGGCAGAGAGGTAAGACAATCAACGAAATCATTGATCGTACCGGAGTGAAAATCGACATCACAGATGACGGTTTTGTGTCTGTATGCGGTGTAGAACAGGATAAAATGAACGAAGCAGTAGAAATGATTCGTGTAATTACTACTGATTTTGAAGAAGGTCTGGTTCTTACTGGCAAAGTTGTAAGCATCAAAGAATTTGGAGCATTCCTCGAATTTGCACCTGGCAAAGAAGGTATGGTTCATATTTCAAAAATTTCAAAAGAAAGAATTAACCATGTAGAAGATGTACTTACCTTAGGTGATGTGGTAAAAGTTGTATGTCTTGGAAAAGATAAAATGGGTAGAATTAGCTTTAGCATGAAAGATGTAGAAGCGTAAAGTTAAGAGAGCATTATACCGTTTGGTATGGTGCTCTATCTTAATCAAGGTGGATAAGGAGAAGGGAGTAGTACTATGAAGAAATTAGAGGAATATGTAAGAAGTATACCGGATTTTCCGGAAGAAGGAATTATTTTCCGCGATGTAACCAGTGTTTTACAGGACGCAGACGGACTGCAGCTTTCTATTGATTCTATGCAGGAGCTGATTGGTGACATTGATTTTGATGTGGTAATAGGACCGGAATCCAGAGGGTTTATATTTGGAGTACCAATTGCATATAATATGAAGAAAGCCTTTATTCCGGTAAGAAAAAAAGGAAAATTACCATGCGAAACCATTGAACAGGAGTACGATTTAGAGTATGGAAGTGCGGTGATTGAAATGCACAAGGATGCTATTAAGCCGGGGCAAAAGGTAGTGATTGTGGATGATTTGATTGCCACAGGTGGTACTATCGAAGCGATTATTAAGCTGGTGGAAACTTTAGGCGGCGAAGTAGTGAAAATTGTATTCCTTATGGAGCTTGCAGGACTGGAAGGAAGAAAGAAACTTGCCGGTTATGATGTGGCATCTGCCATTGTTTATGAAGGTAAGTAGCAAAGGGAAAATTTGCTACCTATTGCAATTTATAAGCAAAACTTTTATAATGATAAAATAACTTACATAAAAAGTGGTGATGAGAATGCCTGAAATGCAGAAATTAGGGGGTACCATTGGTGTACCATTAGGGGAAAAGGAAAAGTTAATAATTGACGGAAATGTAAAAACAATGCAGGACTTTACCAGTCCGGACATTTTATATGACGAACTTATAGGAAGCATACGAAGATATCATCCATCTGCGGATATTTCCATGATTGAAAAGGCATATAAAATTGCATACGAAGCACATGAAGGACAAGCAAGAAAATCGGGTGAACCATATATCATTCACCCTCTTTGTGTTGGAATTATTCTTGCAGATCTGGAACTGGATAAAGAAACAATTGTGGCAGGTCTTTTGCATGACGTAGTAGAAGATACGGTAATGACAGAAGAAGAAATCACAGAGGAATTTGGAGCAGAAGTGGCGTTGCTAGTAGATGGTGTCACAAAATTAGGACAGTTGAACTATTCCATGGATAAAGTGGAGGTGCAGGCAGAGAATTTAAGAAAGATGTTTCTCGCCATGGCAAAAGATATCCGTGTTATTCTGATTAAGCTGGCAGACCGTCTGCACAATATGCGTACGCTAAAATATATGCGACCGGAAAAGCAGAAGGAAAAAGCAAGAGAAACCATGGATATTTATGCACCGATTGCACAAAGACTTGGTATCTCTAAAATTAAAATTGAATTGGATGATTTATCTTTAAAATATTTAGAGCCGGAAGTGTACAAAGAGCTTGCCAATAAAATTAATTTAAGAAAAAGCGCGAGAGAAGATTTTGTGCATGATATCGTTGGCGATGTGCAGAAGCATGTTAGTTCAGCTGGAATTGAAGCACAGATTGACGGGCGGGCAAAGCATTTCTTCAGTATTTACAAGAAAATGGTAAATCAGGACAAAACATTGGAACAGATTTACGATTTATTTGCTGTTCGAATTATTGTAGAAACAGTAAAAGATTGTTATGCGGCGCTTGGAGTTATCCATGAAATGTACAAACCGATTCCGGGAAGATTTAAAGATTACATTGCCATGCCGAAGCCGAATATGTATCAGTCCCTTCATACCACATTGATTGGACCGAGCGGTCAGCCTTTTGAAGTTCAGATTAGAACCTATGAAATGCACAGAACGGCAGAATACGGTATTGCTGCTCACTGGAAATACAAAGAAGCTTCTGATGGAAAGAAAGTAGAAGCACAGGAAGAAGAAAAATTAAGCTGGTTACGACAGATTCTGGAATGGCAGAAAGACATGTCTGACAACAAAGAATTTTTGAATCTGCTAAAAAGCGACCTTGATTTATTTTCAGAAAACGTGTACTGCTTTACACCGTCCGGAGATGTAAAAAACCTTCCAAACGGTTCTACGCCGATTGACTTTGCTTACAGTATTCACAGTGCTGTGGGTAATAAGATGGTAGGAGCCAGAGTGAATGGAAAACTGGTGCCGATAGATTATATTATTCAGAATGGTGACAGAATTGAGGTGCTTACTTCTCAAAATTCCAAAGGACCAAGTCGTGATTGGTTACAGTTGGTAAAAAGTACCCAGGCGAAAAATAAAATTAATCAGTGGTTTAAAAACGAACTGAAGGAAGACAATATTGTAAAAGGAAAAGAACTTTTGCAGCAATATTGTAAAATAAAAGCGATTGTAATCAGTGACATTTTAAAACCGGATTATATGCATGCTGTCATGCATAAATATGGATTTAAGGACTGGGAATCTGTACTGGCGGCTGTGGGACATGGCGGTTTGAAAGAAGGACAGGTAGTTAATAAACTTTGTGAAATTTATGACAAAGAACATAAATCTGTCATTACAGATGCACAGGTATTAGAAGGTATAGCTGAAACTAAAGAAAAACTACCAACCGGAAAAGCAAAGGGAGGTATTGTAGTAAAAGGTATCCATGATGTGGCGGTACGTTTTTCAAAATGTTGTAATCCGTTGCCGGGAGATGAAATCGTGGGTTTTGTAACCAGAGGACGTGGCGTTTCCATTCACAGAACAGATTGTATTAACATTATCAACCTTCAGGATTTTGACAGAGAACGTCTGATTGATGCAGAATGGCAGGCATCCGAATCTAAAAATGAAAAATACATGGCGGAAATTAAAATTTACAGCCAGAATCGTACCGGATTGCTTGTGGATATCACAAAAATATTTACAGAAAGAAAGATTGACGTGGCATCTATGAATGTACGGACCAGCAAACAGGGAACGGCAACCATTTCTATGACCTTTGAAGTGGTAAATAAAGAAGAGTTGAACAGTCTGATTGATAAAATGCGTCAGGTAGAAAGTATAATTGATATAGTAAGAACTACAGGATAGAAGATGTAGTGTCAAGAAAGGTTTAGATATGAGTGATATTAAAATCGGAAGAATGGTAGTAGGTGCGGTGCAGACAAACTGCTACTTTTTGCAGAATACAGACACCAATGAGGTGCTTGTTATCGACCCGGGCGATAAAGGAAAAAAGATTTATGAAGAACTGACCGGTCGTGGGCTTAAGATTCAGGCAGTTTTATTAACCCATGGACATTTTGACCATGTTATGGGGGTGGATGAAATTCGCAATCTGGCAGGGGTTTCCGTATATTTAGGAGAACATGAAGAGAAGTTGATTTCTAATGCGGATTTAAATGTTTCTGCAATGTTTGGGACACCTTATACCACAAAAGCAGATGTGCTGGTAAAAGACGGTGAAGTTTTGGAACTGGCTGGAATGAAAATAAAAGTAATTCACACTCCTGGGCATACATGCGGTGGAGTTTGCTATTATCTGGAAGAAGAAGGAATTCTTATTTGCGGTGATACTTTATTTTTGGAGTCTGTGGGAAGAACCGATTTCCCAACATCCAGTTCCAGAGAACTGACAGAGTCTGTTCATGAAAAACTGTTCACCTTACCGGATGATGTCTATGTGTATCCGGGGCATGGACCGACAACAACCATTGAACACGAAAAAACAAACAATCCTTTTTTATAATAAGGAGTATACAGAGTGATACAAATACAGTTAAGTGAAGATGATTTTCAATATGATGTATATACGTTAGTAAAAGCGTTTTTTCCGGAAGAAGATGTGAAAGTCATCATTGGTATTGAGGAAACCTTTCAGGAAGAGCCAAAAACACTGCAGGTACGGTACGAAAGCGAAAAAGTGACGGTTATCATGACAGAACAGGGAACTATTTTGGAAGATAAAACCATTTTCTTTCACAGTAATGAACGTAAGGAAAAGAAAAATCAATTAAAACGGCTTTTGTACGAACAATTGTCCAATGTATCCGGCAGGCAGCTTCCTTGGGGGAATTTGACGGGAATACGGCCTATCAAAATTATAATGTCCATGATGGAGCAGGGAAAACACAGTCAGGAAGCGAAACAGGTATTTCGTGAAAATTACTGTATCAGTGAAGAAAAAGCAAATCTGGCGGTGGAGATTGCAAAGCGGGAATTGGAAGTTTTGAACACCTTTCCGTATAAGGAAGGATATAGCCTGTATGTAGGCATTCCATTTTGCCCCACAACATGTCTATATTGTTCTTTTACATCATATCCTATTGGTATATGGAAAGAGAGAACCGGAGAATATTTGAAAGCTTTGTATAAGGAATTGGAATATATAGCCCGACGAATGCAGCATAAGCGCCTGGATTCTGTATACATCGGTGGAGGAACTCCTACCACATTAAGTGCCGAAGAATTAAATGAATTGCTGTCTTTTATCAGAGAAAAATTTGATTGTAGTAGTGTGAAAGAATTTTGTGTGGAAGCGGGAAGACCGGACAGTATAACCAATGAAAAACTTATGGCATTGCGAAACTGTGGTGTAGAGCGTATTTCTATTAACCCACAGACCATGAATGATAAAACATTGCAGGTTATAGGAAGACAACATTCCGTGGCAGATATTATACGGGCTTACGATATGGCTGTAACTGCCGGTTTTCCAACAATTAATATGGATATTATACTGGGACTTCCGGGAGAAAATTTACAGGATTTAGAACATACGTTGAAAGAAATTGAAAAACTGGATCCTCAGAACCTTACGGTACATTCGCTGGCATTAAAACGGGCAGCAAGATTAAATATACAGAAACAGTCCTACACAGAGGATATCAACGCCGCGCCAGAGGAAATGATGAAACTGGCATCAGAATATGCAAAAAACATGGGACAGTTACCATATTATCTTTACCGACAGAAAAATATGGGTGGAAATCTGGAAAATGTAGGTTATACAAGAAATGGTCACATTGGCTTGTATAATATTCTTATTATGGAAGAAAAGCAGACCATTATGGCAGCGGGCGCAGGAGCCATGACAAAAAATGTTTTGAAAACAGGCGATATTATTCGCGTGGAGAATGTAAAGGATGTAGCAAATTATATTAGTCGTGTAGATGAAATGATTGCACGTAAGGAGGAAGTGTTCAAAAGCCATGAAAGAGAATTGTGAAGAAAAAGATTCTGAAAAAGAAGTTATTTTAAACGATTTAAAAGAAGGAATAGAACATGCGGTTCATGTCAGCAATCTGGCGTACCTTTTAGGAAAAGAACTAGGTGAATCAGAGGAAATGTGTCTTGAACTTGCCAATGCGGGAATGGTACACGATATTGGAAAATTGAGGCTGACATCCTACTTGTATGGACGAGCAGAAGATTCGCTGGGGATTGAATCCACAAAATATATGCGCCTTCATTCCGGGATTGGGTATGAAATCTTAAAAGAATATGAATACTCAGATTTTGTGCTGGAAACAGTGAAATATCATCACGAGAATTTTGATGGTTCAGGATATCCGGATAACTTAAAAGGAAAAGAAATTCCTTATGGTGCCCGAATTGTCAGAGTGTGCGATGTGTTTGCGGCATTGACCTCAGAGCGTCCATACCGCAGGGCTTTTGATAAGGATACTGCAATGGAATTGATGGCGGAAGAATTTAAAAATTTTGATATGAAAATTTTTCTTGCATTTCAGAGAATGATATGCAGTGGAGATGTTGATAACATACTGGAAGAAAGACAGATTTGTCTGGAAAACCGATAAATTAATTGGAGGATGAAAAAATGGCAGAAGCAATGAAAGGACTGAAAAGGACACATCGTTGTGCAGAAGTAACAAAAAATGAAATTGGAAGTGAAGTCACCTTAATGGGCTGGGTACAGAAAAGCCGTAACAAAGGTGGAATCATTTTCGTTGATTTGCGTGACCGTTCCGGTATTATGCAGATTATTTTTGAAGAAAGTGATATTAAGGCAGAAGGATTTGCGAAAGCAGAAAAATTAAGAAGCGAATTCGTAATTGCGGTGGTTGGTAGAGTGGAAGCCCGTTCCGGTGCGGTAAATGAAAATCTTGCAACGGGTGAAATCGAAATCAGAGCAACCGAACTTAGAATTTTATCTGAGGCACAGACACCACCATTCCCAATCGAAGAAGACAGCAAAACAAAAGAAGACATTCGTTTGAAATATCGTTATCTTGACTTAAGAAGACCGGATATTCAGAGGAATCTTATGTTGAGAAGTAAGGTGGCAACGTCTGTTCGTAATTTCCTTTCTGAAGAAGGCTTTATGGAAGTGGAAACACCGATGTTAATAAAGAGTACACCGGAAGGCGCAAGAGATTATCTTGTACCAAGCCGTGTACATCCTGGAAACTTTTATGCGTTGCCACAGTCACCACAGTTATTTAAACAGTTGTTGATGTGTTCCGGGTATGACAGATATTTCCAGATTGCAAAATGTTTCCGTGATGAGGACTTAAGAGCAGACAGACAGCCGGAATTTACACAGATTGATATGGAATTATCTTTTGTGGACATTGATGATGTCATTGATGTTAATGAAAGATTATTGAAAAAGATTTTTAAAGATGCTATTGGAATTGATGTACAGTTACCGATTCAGCGTATGACATGGCAGGAAGCAATGGACCGTTTCGGTTCCGATAAGCCGGATACCAGATTTGGTATGGAATTAAAGGATATCTCAGACCTTGTGTCAGGATGTGGTTTTGGCGTGTTTACAGGAGCCTTGGAAAACGGTGGTTCTGTACGCGGTATCAATGCCAACGGACAGGGAGATATGCCAAGAAAGAAAATTGACGCTTTAGTAAACTTTGCAAAAGACTTTGGCGCAAAGGGACTTGCTTATCTTGCTATCAACGAGGATGGAACCTACAAATCATCCTTTGCCAAATTCATGACAGAAGAAGAATTGGCAGCCATCGTAGAACGCATGGAAGGAAAACCGGGTGACTTGTTGTTCTTTGCAGCAGACAAGAACAGTGTAGTGTGGGATGTTCTTGGAAATCTCCGTCTGGAAATTGCAAGAAATCTTGAGTTGTTAGACAAAGACAAATTTAATTTCTTGTGGGTAACAGAATTTCCATTGTTAGAGTGGTCAGAAGAACAGAACAGATACGTGGCAATGCACCATCCATTCACTATGCCAATGGAAGAAGATTTGGAGAAATTAGAAACTGCACCAGGTGAAGTTCGTGCAAAAGCATACGATATCGTATTAAATGGTACAGAAATCGGTGGTGGAAGTGTAAGAATTTTCCAGAGTGACATACAGTCCAAAATGTTTGAAATTCTTGGATTTACACCGGAAGAAGCAGAAGAACGCTTTGGATTCCTGTTAAATGCCTTTAAATATGGTGTACCGCCACATGCGGGACTTGCTTATGGATTTGACCGTTTGATTATGCTTATGGCAAAAGTGGACAGTATCCGTGAAGTAATTGCCTTTCCGAAAGTAAAAGATGCGTCCTGTCTTATGACAAATGCGCCGGATGTGGTAGATGAAAAGCAGTTGGAAGAATTGGAAATTGCAATTGCAGGAAAGAAAAACGAAGACGGTGAAGAATAATTCATAATCAAAAAGTAGGTATCCCTGTTTCATACAATATGTATGAAATGGGGATTTTTTTGAAAATTTCGAAAAATTCATTAAATAAAACGAAAAATACGCTTTTTGTTGCTAAAATTATATACAAATGATATAATGGATACAGACCATGACAGAAGTATATGAGAGAAGAAAAACAATATAATACGAAGGTGGGTGACTTTACATGAAAAATAAAATTTCGAATCAGAAGCTGGTAAAGAAGATGGGGAGCTTTGTCGGCAAAGGGAAGAAAAAGGAATTAGAATTTGCAGTAAAGCCAGAAGAAAGTGAACAGGTGGAAGATAAAGCGATAGTGGAGGAGGGGGAAAAACAACAGAAGCCAAAGAAGGAAAGGAAGGTTGCGAAAGAAAAGAAGCCACCGAATTTGGAAGCCGGTATGGCAGCCGTTAGAAAATTAAAGGAAAAGGATTGGAGTAAAGAAAAGGAAAAACTTCAAAAGCTTCCTAAAATGATGAGCGGAAAGAAACCACTGAATGTGAAACCGATGAGTGCGTTTGACAAGAAGTTGGATAAGCTCATAGACAAGAATCCTTTGGTTGCAAAAGCTTTTGGTATCAAGATAAAACTTACGGCGGCATTTATGATACCGGTTGTATTAATTATTATCTTAGGTGTTTCTTCTTATAATGGAGCATCTAAGACGATTGTTGGGAATTATCGGGAATCTACAGTTAATACAGTACAGAAGGCAGGAGAATACTATACTTTATTACTGACTAATTTGGAAACCAAATCCCAGCAGTTTGCTTATGATACTGTTTTAGTGAATTACTATAGTGGTGCGTATAAGAAGAAGGCAGCAGAGGAAGCAAGTAATTTTGCAACCTTACAGAAAAGTTTACTTGGGGATACTTTGGCAGACGAGAATCTACATATGGTCAACGTAGTGACATCTTATGGAAATCCTTTGAGTTCGCAGGGAAGCTTCCGTTTGGAAGACTATGAAGCTTTTATTGAAACCGAAGAAGGCCAGACAATCAATGGGGCAAAAGGTAAGGCTGTATGGAGTGGACATCATCATTTCATTGATAGTATTCTGGGAACGACAACAGACGATTACGCTATCGTAGTCAGCCGTGCAGTAATAGGTAATAGGATGAAACCGGTTGCGATTGTATCCATGGATATTAAAATGTCTTCTGTACAGGGGATTTTAAGTAATATCGAATTTCCGGAAGGAACGATTTGTGCATTTGTGACACCGGATGGACGTGAAATTACAGCAAACGGTGCTTCTGAAGAAACTGTATTTTATAATACAGAATTTTATGAAAACGCATTAAACAGCGAAAAAACAGTCGAGAGTTTGGATATTAAAGTGAATGGCAATGAATATATGTTTGTATATTCAAAAATTGGAAGTACAGGATGTATGCTGGCAACCATAATTCCGGAAAAGATAATTAAGGAGCAGGCTGCAGAAATTGAAAGAATGACTATTTTTATGGTAATCGTGGCGATGATAATAGCGATTGTAGTCGGAATGATTCTTGCGAATGGAATTGGAACAGCGATTGGGAATGTAAATGTTATATTAAAGGAAGCATCTGAAGGGGATTTAACCGTAAAGGTGGAAACAAGACGTAGGGATGAATTTAAGAAACTAAATTATCATATTACCGGTATGATTCAAAGTATTAAAGAGTTGGTAGGTAAATCGGCCAATGTTTCTTGCAGAGTAACAGATTCCGCCAGTGCGGTATCCATGGCATCCGAGCAGTTTGTGGAATCTTCCACCAGTATTACAGAAGCAATAGAGCATATTGAGGTTGGAATTACCGAACAGGCACACGATGCAGAAAGTTGTTTGAAAAAAATGGGCGGTTTATCAGAGAAAATTGATTACGTAAATCAAAGTACGACTCAAATTGCGGAGTTTGCTGAGACCACAAAAGAGACAGTTGATACAGGTATTGTAACGATTCGCGAATTGAATACAAAGGCAAAAGCAACAACACAGATAACTAAAAAAGTAATTGATAACATCGAGGCTCTTGAAAAAGAATCACATTCAATTGAAGGAATTACAAATACCATTAATGAAATTGCTTCACAGACAAATTTGCTTTCCCTTAATGCTTCGATTGAGGCGGCCAGAGCCGGAGAGGCAGGAAGAGGATTTGCAGTGGTAGCAAGTGAAATCAGAAAACTTGCAGAACAGTCTATGGAAGCGTCTCATATGATTGAACAGATTATAAATGGAATACAAATAAAAACAAGAGAAACGGTGGGAAATGCCAAAGAGGCAGAAAATATCGTTACTTCTCAGGAACAGGCGTTGACAGCGACGATTGAAGTATTCAATACCATAGGCACTCAGGTAGAAGGTCTTACAAAAAATATTGAAGAAATCGGAATGGGTGTAAGTAGTATTGAAAGTGCAAAAGATGAAACTTTAAAGGCGATTGCAAATATTTCAGCCGGTTTGACAGAAACTGCGGCTGCATCTGCTGAGGTACAGTCAGCAGCAGACAATCAGTTACAGTCAGCGAGAGAATTAAATGAAGCGGCTATGGGTCTTGGTCAAGATGCAGAAGAACTCCAGGAAGCAATCAGCCAGTTTAAAGTAGAAAAGGAAGGATAGAGGAGAAGAAAGGACGGCACAAAAATGGAGGAAGAATTTGAAGGTACGCTGAGAGACTCCTTAACAAAGTTATATAATGAAGTTACGGCAAATACATATATTGAATACCAGCTGCATAGCATAGGGGAAAATGATAGGATTACATTTTTTCTTATCGACATTAACAATTTGAATGAGTTATATAAAAAATTAGGTTATGTTTTTATAGGAGAAATTCTTGCGAATGCAGCTGAGTATATTCAAATGTTATTTGATTCTTTTGATATTATTGCACGAAAAGAAAAAAATGGATTTATCATTTTTTCCGTAGGGTTTCAGCAGGAAAGTGAAGTACAAGAAATGGCTGAGGAGGTTTGTAAAAGGCTTCAACAGACAGTAATGGGATTTAAAGAAACCTATGAAATAAAAATTTCTATTGGAATTGTTCATACCAGCAGAAAAAATATGACCTGTCGGGAGTTGCATCAGAAGGCGGAGCTGGCAATTGCAGCTACTACAAAGGAATCGCCCTTTGAAATATATCAGGAGAATCGCCGAGTTGAATATGAAAAAATGCAAAAAAAGTTAAGTAAGCAAAGAATGGACGAGCTTTGGAAAATTGCTGATTCAGATGAAAAATCGGTGGACTTCAATTACGAATTAATGGATTATGCATTAAAGTTGATAGAGGAAACGAGAGATGTGGGCTCTGCGATTCAGAATATCTTAAGAAAAGTAGGAGAACATTATTGCTTGTCTTCTGTTCTGATTGAGGAACAGAAGAACGGGCCAAATTCGTTGAAATGTACCTATGAATGGACAAATACCGAAGAAAAAATAAGATTAGACAGCGTGGTACATTATACCGAAGAAGAATGGTATCAAAAGCAGTCCATGTATGACAGCGGAAGTAATACATATAGCTTTTCTTTTCAGGAAAAGGAACGGGCTTTAGAGACGGATTTGCAATATTACCATAAATATAATGTGAAATCTATCTTAGAGAGTGCTTTATACAATAATGGCATTTTTATAGGGGAGATAGCGTTTGTGGATAATGTGAATTACAGAATATGGAGTCAGGGGGAAATAAAAACAATTAGAACGCTGTGCAGAATTTTGATATCCTGTTTGTTAAAATTAAGAGCCTATGGAGAAGCTGCACATACGATTGAATATTTGAGTGGATATGATACACATACAGGTTTAATGAAGTATGAACGCTTTATTCGAAATATTGGAAGTATACTTCCTACTATTGAATCAGAGAAAATAGCTATTTTTATTTATTCAAACATTGGTAATATAAAATATGTAACAGAGCGTTTTGGAGAAGAAGCGGCGGATAAGGTGTTAAAAGAGTTTGCAGAACATCTGAAAGAGGAGTTTCAGGGAAAAACACTGTTGGCAAGGTTGGGATATGATTCGTTGCTTGCATTTGCTATTGTGGAAATAAATGAAATAGAAAACTATATGGAAGAAAAAGTAAAGCAGGTAAATCGCGAATTTACAGAAAAAATTGGAGAAAAATATAAAGATTGCGGACTGGCTGTCAACAGTGGTATCTATGTGGTTAAGGATAAAGATGCTACACCACAAAAAGCCGTTGCCAATGCGAATATGGCAAGAAAAAAAGCGGAAGATACAAAAAGCATGTGCCTTGTTTTTGCGGAACAAATGGACCAGGAAATAAAGAAAGCGTATGAAATTCTTGGAAATATGAAATATGCTATGGAAAATAAGGAGTTTCAAGTATATTATCAACAGAAAGTAGATACACGAAACCGCAAGGTTGTTGGAGCAGAGGCTTTGATACGCTGGCAAAAAGCAGACGGAACGATAATATATCCAAATCAATTTATCCCAATATTCGAAAAAGAGGGAGTTGTAGTTTTGCTGGATTATTATGTATATGAAAGTGTATGTTCCTATTTGAGAGAACGTCTGGATGCAGGGTTGATGGTAGTGCCAATATCCATGAATGTATCCAGAAGACATTTGCAAAACAAAAATTTGATAATCTATGTAAAAGATTTACTTGAAAAATATCAAATCCCACCAGAATTGTTAGAGTTTGAATTAACCGAGAATATCGAAATTGAAAACTTAGAAACGATGGAATGGATGTTTAGAGAGTTAAAAAAATTAGGTGTGAAGGTATCCATTGATGATTTCGGTTCTGGATATTCATCTTTAAATGTTTTGCGAAAAATGCCAATTGACGTTTTGAAACTGGACAGGGTGTTTTTGGAAGATTTCGGAGAAAACAAATCAGAGGAAATTATTGTTTCCAGTATTGTGAATATGGCGAAGCAAATGGATATTATTGTGCTTTGCGAAGGGGTTGAAACAGAAGAACAGGCTGAATTCCTGGAAAGAATAGGCTGTGATTTAATGCAGGGATATTATTTTTCAAGACCTGTAGATGTGAAAAAATTTAATGAACAATTAGAAGCAGTATAATAGAATGAGGTGCATTTTAAGATGCACCTCATTTTGAAACTAAAAATAAGAGAAATTATAATTTGAAATCCATATAATCCAGCTGTTCCTGAACTTTAGCATCTGCTTCGGCAACGGTTTCTGTATTCATATCCATGTATGCGATGAAAATATCTTCCACACTCACATTGAATTCTTCAGCCAGTTTTTCCATTTCAGGTTTCAATGCATCTAATTGCACACGAATTGGTACCTTGGAAGGATCGCGTTCCGGAAGAACCGTATCAGCGTAAACGTTGACCCGGTTTAAAATAGCTTTCTTGTCCTGTGCAGTTAATTCCATTTTATCTCACTCCAAACTTAAATATAATAGTAACATTATATAAAATATTATACTTTTTTTCAAGGGAAGTTTTTGATGTTAATATCCGGCAAAAAAATACCGATATAAATTAATAATGTTTTTTTTAGAAAGGGGAAGGGATAGCATGAAAAAAAAGTGGAAAAGAATTACCGCAAGTGTTATGGCGGGGACCTTGATGCTTTCAGAGGCTATGTTTTATCCAAACGGCAGTTGGAAGGCATATGCTGAGGAAACAAATGATGCAGTTGAGGGAATTTCGATAGAGACACTGTTTGAAGATACGGCATTACAAGAATATATGGCGAAAAGTGTAGATTTAAACGGAAACGGAAAGTTATCTACAACAGAAATTGGGGCAGTGAAAGGTTTGAATGTAGATGGACTCGGAATTAAAAGTATGAATGGAATTGAAAATTTTGTCAATCTGGAAGTCCTGCAATGTAATGATAATCAAATTTCAAAACTGGATTTGAGTAGTAATAAAAAACTTACCGGCCTATATTGTAAAAATAATAAATTGGTAACGTTGAATGTGAGTAGCAATCTGGAACTGAAAATTATAGACTGTTCAGATAACATGCTTGGGGAACTGGCTATCGAAAATTGTGGTTTTTTAAAAGAGTTATATTGTAGAAATAATCTGATTGGAAGTGGCTCTAATAGTGTGTCTAATAGTGTGCCTGATAGTGGGTTGAATATAGCGTTTGCTTCTCAGTTAACCATATTAGATTGTGGGCAGAATAATATTAATACATTGGATTTAAGTGGCAATGGCTTATTGAAGGAGCTCTATTGTGATGGTGCGTATATAACAAGTTTGGACTTTCGAAATAATCCAAATTTAGAAACCATTAATTGCGAAGGGAATATTCTGACGAGTGTAAATTTAAGTGCAAACAATAATCTAAAAGTGTTAGATTGTAGCGATAACCAGTTGGAAGTGCTGGATTTGAGTAATATTGAAAGACTTCAGCAGGTAGATTGCAGTAATAACCAGATTAAGGAAATAAATGTAAAGAAAAGCACTGGTCTGACCGGTTTGGATTGCAGAAATAATAAAATTCAGAATTTGAATCTAACAGCGAATACGATGTTAAGTTCCTTGGCATGTAGCAACAATGAATTATTACATTTAGATATAAGTAACAACAAGAATCTTGCCACTTTTTTATGTGAAAATAGTGAGCGTACGATAGGGAGTCCCGTTTTGTACTTGTCAGAGCTTTCCGATTTTGAAGAAGAAAAGGTAAGCGAACTGACCAATGCTACAATAGTCGACGGAATGTTACGTTTTGTAAATACTTCTCTGCCTGTAACCTATAAATATCAGGTGGCAGAGGGAACTTTAATTTTATTTACGTTATATACCACAGGAACATTCAAATCCATGGCTACAGTGAATGTAGAAAACATAGCGGAGCAGACATACTGTGGTCAGGAAATTAAACCGGAGATTAAAGCGGTTTATGGAAGTGATGTTTTAGAAGAAGGGAAACACTTTACCGTAACGTATACAAGTAATACCGATGCAGGAACTGCAATGGTAACACTGCAGGGGAAAGGCGAATATGACGGAACCATAAAAGAAACCTTCAAAATCAATCAGGCAGATATAACCACAACCACAATCGCAGATATACGTAATCAGGTATATTCCGGTCAGGCAATTACACCGGATCTTGATATTACCTTTGAGGGCATATCTTTGGTTTATGGAAAAGATTATACTGCAAATTACAGTAACAACTATGAGATTGGAGAGGCAACGGTTGAAATTATTGGTAAAGGGAACTTCAAAGGTTCCATTACGAAAAATTTTACTATTGAAGAAAAACACATCGGTAGAGCAGCTATGCGCACTATCGATAACCAGGTTTACAATGGTATGGAAATTCAGCCGGAAGTAGTAGTTGAGGATGGTTCAACTGTGTTAAAACAGGGACAGGATTATACTTATGTTTATCAAGATAATATCAATGCCGGAACTGCAAAAATTATTATTACCGGACATGGGAACTATGGAAAAACATCCGAAGAAACCTTTATTATTGAACCTAAGCCGATTAATAATTTGCAGGTAGAAGAAATTTCCGACAGAGATTATAACGGATTTGAACAAAAACCGGCAATATCCGTATATGATAAAGACCTTGACACTGCACTGATAGAAAACGAAGATTACGTGGTGACATATGAAGACAATATCAATGCCGGAACCGCAACTGTAATGATTTACGGTAAAGGGAATTATAAAGGTCAGATAGAAAAGAACTTTACAATCAGGGTTCGTGACAGTGAAAATGTAAAAGTGGAAACCATTGCATCTCAGGTATATACCGCAAGAGAAATCAAACCGAATATTATTATTAAAGATGGCGATTATCAGTTGATTCAGGGAACCGATTACACTGTTGCATACACAGAAAATCAAAATGTGGGAACAGCTGGTGTAGAATTGATTTTTCAGGGAAATTATCAGGGGATTGTAAAAACACAGTTTGAAATTGTTCCAAGAGATGTTGAGTATGTGGATGTATCCAAAATTCCAAACCAATACTATGCAGCAGCAGCGATAGAACCGGAATTTACGTTGCGTCACGATAATACTATATTGGTAAAAGATAAAGATTATCTGGTGGAATTCGAAGAAAACGTAGAAATCGGAATTGGAAAAATTTATATTACAGGAATTGGAAACTATTCCGGCAGTGAGGTAGTAGAATTTTCCATTGTACAAAGACCAATCGAAAAGACAGATAAGTTTTGTAATGAGGTCTTTACCTATACAGGTCAGGAAAATCAGCCAAAGCCAACTTTGCTTTTGAACGAAGTAGAATTGAAGGAAGGCGTAGACTATGAGATTTCCTACGAAAATAATGTGGATGCCGGAACCGGAAGTATTGTGGTGAAAGGAATTGGAAATTTCTGTGATAAAGCAACGGTAGAATTTAAAATTCTGCCAAGAGAATTACATGATGTTATTCTTTCGGCTACTCAGGCACAGATATATACTGGTGCAGAGTTGAAACCGGATATACAGGCCACGTATGGTGAACAGAGTTTGAAAAATGGCACAGATTATAGTCTAACTTATGAAAACAATATCAATGTGGGAACAGCAGGCATTACAGTGACTGGAATGGGTAACTATACTGGAGAAGTTAAAATTTCCTTTAAAATTCAGCCGAAAAGCATAACAGAAACAACTGTAGGAATTATTAAGGCAAAAACTTATACCGGTACAGCCGTAAAACCTGGTATCACAGTAAAAGACGGTACTAAGGTGTTGGCAGTAGGAAAAGATTACAAAGTAAAATACAGCAAGAATAAGAGTGTAGGAACGGCATCTGTGGAAGTAATCGGAACAGGAAATTACACAGGAAGCCAGAAGACAACGTTTGAAATCAAACCGGCAGCTATAAAAAATGCTACCGTAACCATGGCGGAGAGTGTTACTTATACCGGAAAAGCAGTCAAACCAAAAGTAAAAGTATCTTTTGGAAATAAGAAGCTAAAATCAGGCAAAGATTATACGGTAACTTACACAAAGAATACTGCAATCGGTAAAGCCTCCGTAGTTCTTCAGGGAAAAGGGAATTTTAAAGGTAAAAAGACAATAAGCTTTGATATTGGCGTGAAAGCACCGAAAATCAGTAAGGTTTCCAGTAAGAGCAATAAACTGAAAGTAGAATGGAGTGCAAGTACAGAAGCAACAGGCTATGAAATTCAGTATTCCACAGATAAAACATTCCAAAGCAAGGTAAAGAAAAAAACAATAGCCAAAGCTTCAAAGGTAAGTTTCCAGTCAGGAAAGCTGAAAAAAGGAAATAAATACTATGTGCGTATCCGCAGTTATACGAAAGTGTCAGGAAAAAAGGTTTACGGCGGATATAGTGCTGTGAAATCTGTGAAAATTAAGTAAAATAACTATTGACAAACGAAGAAAAATAAATAACAATAGTATGGAGTGTTTTTAGTAAACAGAAAACGAAATGAATCAGATAAAGGTGGTAAGAAAAATGGCATTATTAGAACAGTGGCGTAAAGTTGCCTATAATGAAAATACAGATAAGGGGACATTACAGAGATTCTGGAGTAATTACTTTTTATTAGAAAAGGGAATCTACGAAAAATTATTAGAAATTCCGGATCAGGAAAATAAAGGAACTGTAAAAGAACTGGCAGAAAAATACGGTACAGACGTATTTAATATGACAGGATTCTTAGATGGAATCAACGATAGTTTGAAAGTTCCAAACGATATTGAAGAAATGGAAGAAGACACAGTAGTTAACCTGGAATATGACAAAGAATTGTTATATAAAAACATGGTAGATGCAAAAGCTGACTGGTTATATGAACTTCCGCAGTGGGAAACCATTTTTACAGCAGAAGAACGCAGAAGACTTTACAAAGAACAGAAAGCTTCCGGTACTATTGTAAAAGGACCGAAGGTTGGACGTAACGATCCATGTCCATGTGGAAGCGGTAAGAAGTATAAAAAATGTTGCGGTAAATAATAATAAAATCGAGCAGAAAAAGGAAAGAGATTGCTTTCCTTCTGCTCGATTTTTTTATATGCAAAGATAGGAGGTTATTTATGTCAGAGAATGAATGGTTAAGGGAAGCAGAAGAGTATAAAACAAAATTAATTGAAATGCGACATTATCTTCATAGGCATCCTGAAACAGGATTTGATTTGGAGGAAACTACGGCTTTTGTAAAAAAAGAGCTGATTGCAATGGGATATGAACCACAAGATTGTGGAAAAGCCGGAATTACTGTTTTAGCGGGTGGCAGAAGGGCAGGAAAGGTATTTATGATTCGTGGCGATATGGATGCACTGCCTGTCAGGGAAGAAGCGGATGTGGAGTTTAGAGCCACCAATGGGAAAATGCATGCCTGCGGTCACGATATGCATACTGCAATGTTGTTAGGGGCAGCAAAGATTCTAAAGAATCATGAAGAAGAAATTGAGGGAACTGTAAAGCTGATGTTTCAGCCGGCAGAAGAAATTCTTGAAGGTTCTAAGGATATGATAAAAGCAGGTCTGTTAGAAAATCCCAAAGTAGATGCGGCTCTTATGATACATGTTATGGCAGGAATGCCCTTTGCAGAGGGGACAGCAATTATTTGTGATGGAGGTGTTAGTGCTCCGGCAGCAGATTACTTTACTATCAAAATTCAGGGAAAAGGATGTCATGGTTCCATGCCTAATACAGGAGTGGATCCAATAAACATTGGGGCACATATCATAACTGCACTTCAGGAAATTAATGCGAGAGAGCTTTCTCTTTCTGATGAAGCAGTATTAACGCTGGGAGCAATTCATGGTGGAAATGCGGCAAATGTGATTCCTGATACGGTGGAATTGAGAGGAACTCTTCGCGCATACGATGACGAAGTGAGAATGTTTTTGAAACGTAGGATGGAAGAGATTGTAAAAGGGATTGCAACAACGTTTCGTGGAGAGGCAGAAGTGATATTTGAAAGCGGATGCCCTACATTGGTAAATGATGAAGAATTATCCAAAGCTACCACCAGATATTTAAAGGGATTGTTGGGAGAACAAAATGCTTTCACAGCAGGACAGTTAAATGTTATGGCAGGGAATAAAAAGAACCCGAAGACATCGGGCTCGGAAGATTTTGCTTATGTAAGTCATAAGGTTCCGTCTATTATGCTGGCGCTGGCAGCTGGACAGCCGGAAAATGGCTATTGTTACCCACAACACCATCCAAAAGTAAAGTTTAGTGATGAAGTACTGTCTGTTGGAAGTGCTATTTATGCCTATGTGGCCATGGAATGGCTGAAAGAGCATAAATAGCAGAGGGACTTTTGTGTCTGGGATGATGACATTTGTTACCATACTGATTTGTGGTGCTTTTGAATTAAGTAGCCAGGGCTTTTTTTGGAATATAAAAACTTCTGGCTACTGTACAGGCTGTATTTTCCGGATAGAGTGTAGCTAACAGCACATACAATAGCAAAAAGTAGAATGTTGGTAGAACCAAATAATTCTACACTTAAAAAGATAGAAGCCAGAGGTGCATTAACGCAGGCACAGAATATGGCAGTAAGCCCTAAAGCAGCGGCAACACCAGGATCCAAGCCTAACAGTGTACCGGCGAAACATCCAAAGGTAGAACCGATAAAGAAAACAGGAACGATTTCGCCTCCTTTAAAGCCGGCACCTAAAGTTAATGCAGTGAAAATAATTTTTAAAAGAAATGCTTCCGGAGAAGCTTCTCCCTGAATTGCACGGGCAATAACATCCATTCCCGCACCATTATAATCTCTGGTTCCAACCAAGAGAGTCACTATGATAACAAGTAAAGAACCCACAATAACTCTCAGATAAGGATTTTTAAAATACTTGCTGTAAAGTGTAGAAGAAAGGCGCATACACTCACAAAATACCATGCTTACCAGTGCACACAAAATAGCAAATATAATTACTTTGACAAGCAGTGCCGGGGTGATTGCAGGTAAATCTGCAATGTGGTAAGTAACCGGTTTGATGTTAAAATAGTGAGAAAAAGTAAAAGCCACAGCAGAAGACATAAGGCATGGGATTAAAGCGCCGTAATAAATGTTGCCTACTTTTATAGCTTCCAGAGAAAATACCGCGGCAGTGATTGGTGTGTTAAATAAAGCGGAAAATAATCCGCTCATGCCACACATAACAAGGATTCGTTTGTCTTCTTCTGTAAAATGAAATAACTTGTTGAAAACAGCAGCGATACTTCCGCCAATCTGTAAAGCGGCACCTTCGCGTCCGGCAGAACCACCGCACAGGTGAGTTAAAAAAGTAGAAACAAAGATTAAAAATCCCATCTGAGGTGGTACGGTTTCGGTAGTACAGGCTGAATTGATTACTGCATTGGTACCTTTGTCTTCTTTCATGCCGCAATGCCGATATAAGAAGACAATAATCAGTCCTGTCAGTGGGAGCAGGTAAATCAGGTTGGGATAAAGTGTACGTTTTGTGGTAGCGAAATCAACGGAATAGTGAAATGCTGTTCCGGCCAGTCCGCAGACCAGTCCCATGACCACAGAGAGAAACAGCCATTTTGTAAACGTTTTTGCATATAAAACAGAAGATTTCAACTTGTTTCTAATGTAATTTTTCATAATGTTTACTCCTTGAGTTGTAAAAGTGTGAAATTAAATATATATATGTTTGGTAAAACAAAATACAATTTTTGACAAATAAACAATACAACGTCTTTTGGGGAAAATCAAGAATAACTTGACAAAATATTTCATTTGGGTATAGAATAGCAATAGCTTATAAAAAACTGAATAAAAAAGAAAACGCTGATGGGAAGAGTAAGATAAGGAATATCTTCAGAGAGAAATGGTTTGGTGCGACATTTCGATAGGAATTATTTGAAGACCACCCCGGAGTTGCTTTAATACAGCACGTTGATTACGTTACAATCATGATAAGAGGTTTGGTACCAGACAATCAGGGTGGAACCGCGGATTCGTATATTCGTCCCTGCCAGTGCAGTTATCTGCATTGGCAGGGACTTTTTGGTTATGGAGCAATTGTTAAAATGGAAGGAGAAAGAAAATGAAGGTAACATTAAAAGATGGAAGCGTAAAAGAATATGCTGGCGAAATGTCAGTGATTGATATTGCAAAAGATATCAGCGAAGGACTTGCAAGAGTGGCTACAGCAGGGGAAGTAAATGGTGAAGTTGTAGATTTAAGAACAGTAATAAATAGTGATTGCGAATTGAATATTCTGACAGCTAATGATGAAAAAGGTCTGGCTGCTTTAAGACATACGACCTCTCATGTTTTGGCAGAAGCGGTAAAGAGGCTGCATCCGGAGGCAAAACTTGCAATCGGACCATCTATTGATACAGGATTCTATTATGATTTTGAATGTGAACCATTTTCCAGAGAAGATTTGGATGCTTTGGAAAAAGAGATGAAAAAAATCATCAAAGAAGGAAAAGCATTGGAAAGATATACTTTACCAAGAGCAGAAGCCATTGAATTTATGAAAGGCAAAGGAGAAACATATAAAGTAGAATTAATCGAAGATTTACCGGAAGATGCAGAAATTTCCTTCTACAGTCAGGGTGAATTTACAGACCTTTGTGCAGGTCCTCATTTAATGAGCACAAAGAACATCAAAGCATTTAAACTGATTTCATCCTCAGGTGCATACTGGAGAGGAAATGAAAAGAATAAGATGCTGACTCGTGTATATGGGACGGCATTCAATAAAAAAGATGAGTTAGAAGCATATTTAGCGCATTTGGAAGATATCAAAAAACGTGACCATAATAAATTAGGAAGAGAAATGGAGTTATTTACTACCGTAGATGTCATCGGTCAGGGACTTCCATTGTTAATGCCAAAAGGGGCAAAAATGATTCAGACCATGCAGAGATGGATTGAGGATGAAGAAGAAAAACGTGGTTACGTAAGAACAAAGACACCATTAATGGCAAAAAGTGATTTGTATAAGATTTCCGGACATTGGGATCATTATAAAGACGGTATGTTTGTTATGGGGGATGAAGAAAAAGACAAAGAAGTGTTTGCACTTCGTCCAATGACATGTCCGTTCCAGTATTATGTATACAAAGCAAGCCAGAAATCATACAGAGATTTACCGCTTCGTTATGGTGAAACATCCACACTGTTCCGATGTGAAGACTCCGGTGAAATGCATGGACTTACCAGAGTACGTCAGTTTACAATTTCTGAAGGGCATTTGATTGTAAGACCAGACCAGATGGATGAAGAATTCAAGGGATGTCTTGACTTGGCAAGATATTGTTTGAGAACTCTTGGTGTAGAAGAAGATGTTACCTACCGTTTATCAAAATGGGACCCTGAAAATTCAGAAAAATATATTGGCTCAGCAGAGGTATGGGAAGAAACACAGCAGAGAATACGTAATGTGTTAAATGAACTGGAAATTCCATTCTTCGAAGAAGCAGGAGAAGCAGCGTTCTACGGACCAAAGGTGGATATTCAGGCAAAGAATGTATATGGGAAAGAAGATACTATGATTACAATTCAATGGGATGCTTTGTTGGCTGAACAGTTTGATATGTATTATGTAGATCAGAACGGAGAAAAAGTTCGTCCATATATTATTCACAGAACAAGTATGGGATGTTATGAAAGAACTCTTGCATGGCTTATTGAAAAATATGCAGGTATGTTCCCAACATGGTTATGTCCAGAACAGGTAAGAGTATTGCCGATTTCTGAAAAATATAAAGATTATGCTGAAAAAGTAGAAGCAGAGTTAAAGGATAATGGAATTCTTGCAACAGTAGATAACCGTGCAGAAAAGATTGGATACAAAATCAGAGAAGCAAGACTCCAGAAGATTCCGTATATGCTTGTTGTGGGACAGCAGGAAGAAGAACAGAATTTGGTTTCTGTCAGAAGCAGATTCTTAGGTGATGAAGGGCAGAAGCCATTGGGAGATTTTATTGACGCTATTTGCAAAGAAATCAGAACAAAAGAAATCCGCAAAATTGAAGTAGAAGAAAATAAATAAATGATAATTAAAATCCGGGGACGTTGATCTCCGGATTTTAATGGGAATTACTATCTTTTCTGGAAGCTAGCACATTCTGTTTCGGAAGAAGAATGTGCTTGTTTACCTGCTATGCCAATGTGCTCGGCAGAACAGGTACGATTTTCATTGAAAACGCAATTGATTGCCTCACATTTAACAGAAATCTTTTCCTTTCCGCTTGAAAAACTGTTGCAATAGCAGTCTCTGCCTGCGCCGATGAAACTACTACACTGGGTTTCGACTGGCTTTTCGGCAGTGGAACCTGTTACCAAAATGTCCCCTTTTGCACACAGCCTATCCTTATTATACGTACAGCTTATGGCACTACAGTCTAATATTGTCATAATGACACCTCCGGTAAAATGGTTGATTTGTTGTACAGGGATAGTATGCAGGAAAATGAAAAAAATATGTAATCTGAGTTGAAAAAATGCTTGACATGAATAATGTGTTGTGATATTCTATAGAAGTTATGAAAAGCAAATAAAACAAAGCAGAGTATCCACTCTCACCTTAGCGCAAGTGGGCGACTAAGTGTTTATATTGATTTTAAAGCGTAAGTTTAATCAGTAAGTGGGTAGTCTGTCTATCTACTTATTTTTTTGCTCATTAAGACATAAATTTTTCAAGAATGTGATGGAGGTGCACGGTTATTAGCGATTTAATGATTAACGAACAAATTAGAGATAAGGAAGTACGTGTGATTGGTGAAGATGGAGAGCAGTTAGGAATCATGTCTGCCAAGGAAGCATATGCACTTGCAAAAGAGGCGGAGCTTGATTTGGTTAAGATTGCTCCAACAGCGAAACCACCGGTATGCAAAATTGTTGATTACGGAAAGTATAGATATGAAATGGCAAGAAGAGAAAAAGAAGCCAAGAAAAAACAGAAAGTAATCGATGTAAAGGAAGTTCGTTTATCTCCAAACATTGAAGAAAATGACTTACGAACAAAAGTAAATGCAGCAAGAAAGTTTATTGCAAAAGGTGATAAGGTTAAAGTCACATTGCGTTTCCGCGGAAGAGAAATGGCACATATGCAGCAGAGCAAACATATTTTAGATGATTTTGCTGAACAGCTTGCAGATGTTGCAGTTGTAGAAAAACCTGCCAAGTTAGAAGGCAGAAGCATTATGATGTTTTTAACTGAAAAACGTTAAAATAGAAAGATAGTAAGTATAGGAGGAAAATAATATGCCAAAAATGAAAACTAAAAAAGCCGCTGCAAAGCGCTTCAAAGCAACAGGTACAGGTAAATTAAAGAGAAATAAAGCTTATAAGAGCCATATCTTAACAAAGAAGACAACTAAGAGAAAGAGAAATCTTAGAAAACCTGCAATGACAGATGCAACAAACGTAAAGACAATGAAGAAGATTTTACCTTACATCTAATTTATAAGGAGGAAATAGAGAAATGGCAAGAATTAAAGGCGGCATGAATGCCAAGAAAAAACATAAAAAAGTATTAAAACTGGCTAAAGGTTACAGAGGAGCCCGTTCCAAACAGTATAGAATCGCAAAACAGTCTGTAATGAGAGCTTTAACAAGTTCTTATGCAGGTAGAAAAGAAAGAAAACGTCAGTTCAGACAGTTATGGATTGCAAGAATTAACGCTGCTGCAAGAATCAACGGATTATCTTACAGCAAATTTATGTACGGATTAAAATTAGCAGGTGTTGAAGTAAACAGAAAAATGCTTGCTGAAATGGCTGTAAATGATGCAGAAGGATTTGCAACATTAGCAGAATTAGCAAAATCTAAAATTGCTTAATAAATAGAAGAAATAATATAAAAATCCCCTCGGAAATTAATGCTTCCGAGGGGATTTTTATATTATGCGAGAAAGTGGGGTTTTGTGAAGAGGAAGAAATTATTTACCACAATAAGCAAAGGTGTGATAAAATAGAGGAAAATGAGAAAAATAGGAGGGACTTATGGAAATGTGGTTTTACAAAGTGGTCAGTATTGACGGTGATTATGCAAATTTAAAAAGAACGGATATAGAAAGTGATGACTTAAAGCTTGTGGCAAGAGCTTTGCTACCGCCGGAAATTGTGGAGGGGAGTCAGTTGAAATATGAAATGATGCAGTATGAAATAATGGGGTGAAAAGTTTGGTGAAAAATAAATTCTTTCGAAAAGTTTCGCCAATGGAAAGGGAATGGGCGAATTTAATACAACAGGAAGAACAATTTCTCAGTAGACGCGTAGAGAAAAAGGAATCTTTTCTAAATCAGAAACTTCAGGAAAAAGTCCCGGAAAAACTTCAAAGTACTCTGGAACTGGCCTTTGGAAAAGCATTTTCGTTAATATTTGATAAAGGAACGGATATTATTGAAAAAACTTATAACAGGGATGAAATGGAGAAAACATATCAGATTAACCAGTACACCGATGAAGTGAGGCAGACCCGTAAGTCGCTGGCTGCTTTTTCTAAGAAAGCAGGAGTTTCCAGTGCTAAAAATGTTTTGTTATCCAGTGTATCCGGTATCGGCTTGGGGGTGCTTGGGGTAGGCTTGCCCGACATTCCGCTTTTTACAGGAATGATGTTAAAAGGGATATATGAAATTGCGTTAAGCTATGGATTTGATTATAATACGGAAGAAGAAAAGTACTTTATCCTATTGTTAATTCAGGGAGCAGTCAGTTATGGGGAAGAAATGAAACAGATGAATGAAAAGATAAATGATTTTATGAAAAATAGTTATCTTCCGAAAAATTACCAAAGACAAGAAATGATTCAGAAAACAGCAGCGTTATTATCAAAGGAACTTTTGTATATGAAGTTTCTCCAAGGCTTCCCGGTTGTGGGAGCTGTGGGCGGTGCATATGATGTGATATATATGAAACAGATTACAGAATATTCCAATTTAAAATATAAGCACCGGTTTTATGAAATGAAAAAAGGCAAAATAGAAAATATAAAGGATAGAAATGAATGGAAAATATTGAAGAAGTAAAAGAATATGTCATACTAATTGGAGTGAATACAGGAAACGAACGAGAAACAGAAGAAAGTATTGACGAATTGGAAGAATTGGCGGCAACAGCAGGAGCTATCACTGTAGGCAAGGTGATTCAGAACAGAGAAGCAATTCATCAAAAAACATACATCGGAAAAGGAAAAATAGAAGAAGTGGCAGAACTTATCCGGGAAACCAATGCAACCGGTGTGATTTGTGATGACGAGTTATCGCCATCACAAATGCATAATCTGGAGATGGAACTGGATATTAAGGTGATGGACAGAACATTGATTATTTTGGATATTTTTGCTAATAGAGCAACTACCGCAGAAGGGAAAATACAGGTAGAACTGGCTCAGCTAAAATACCGTTTGGCACGTTTGGTAGGCCTTCGAAGTTCTCTCTCCCGACTGGGTGGTGGAATTGGTACCAGAGGTCCGGGAGAAAAGAAACTGGAAATGGACAGACGTTTGGTAAAAAGCAGAATTTCCCAGTTGAACAGTGAATTAAATGATGTAAAACGTCATAGAGAAGTAATGCGCAAACAAAGAATGGACAGCACACAGCCGGTGATTGCCATTGTGGGATATACCAATGCAGGGAAATCTACGTTGTTAAATGCATTGACCGGAGCGGATGTACTGGAAGAAGACAAACTTTTTGCAACCTTAGACCCAACCACAAGAGTGCTGGAGCTGGAAAACAAAGAACAGGTGCTGATTACTGATACGGTAGGATTTATCCGAAAACTTCCACACCATTTGATTGAAGCCTTCAAAAGTACTTTGGAGGAAGCAAAATACGCCGATATTATATTTCATGTGGTAGATGCGTCTAATCCTCAGATGGAATCTCAGATGGAAACCGTTTATAAGACGCTGGAAGATTTGGAAGTGGGAAATAAGCCGGTTTATACACTGTTTAATAAAATAGACAAGGTTCAAGGGATGGAACTTAGTATAGAGTTTAAGGATCCACAGGCGAGGTCAGTTCTTGGAATCTCTGCCAGAAATGGTTTGGGATTTGAAGAAATTAAGGAGTTAATCAGAGAGTATCTTCACTCCAGACAAATGTATGTGGAAAGAATCGTGCCTTACGCAGAAACTTCCGTAATTCAGTTAGTGCGAAAATATGGAAGTTTGTTGGAAGAAGAATATAGAGCAGAGGGGATTTTTATCCGCGGTTATGTGCCGAAGGAATATTATTCTCATGTAAGCGGAATGAAATAAACGAAAATATAGTAAAAATGATAAGAAAAAATGAAAAATAAAATAAGTATTCTGTGCAAATTGCAAAAAAAGTCACTTTGTGTTATAATTTAATATATAATATGGGTGAAAAGGAGGCTGATTCCATGGCAGAGGAAAATGCTGCATTTCCAACGCAAATAGAGATTGATAAAGGGATTGAAGCCTGTGGTGAAAGCACAGAATTATATCAGAATATCTTGATGGTATTTATTAATGAGGGAAGAAAGAAACTTCCTCTTATTAAAAAACTGTACAAAGAAGAACAGTGGCAGGATTACATTACCGCTGTTCACGGATTGAAAAGTTCGGCTGCTTCCATTGGGGCAATGGAATTATCAGCACATGCAAAGGAAATGGAATTTGCAGGTAAAGAAGATAACATAGGTTTAATACATGAAAAGACAGATGTCATGTTAAACGAATATCTTACTTTATTGCAGAAACTTACCGCTTTTTGCAAGGATAAATCCGAGAAGGAGCAGATAGAATTTTTTGAAAGATTTGGTTGTTGAAATGAAGGAGTGAGGGAAATGGAAGATTTAATCGATATTCGTAACAGAAGAGAGCATAAAAATATTGTAAAGTGGTATAATTGTAACTATGAAGAAAAGAAAAACATCATTGGCGAAGAAGGAAATGAAATGTATCTTCCGCTGGAAGTAGAAGAAAGTGCAGAAGAAAAAAGTGCTGTGGCTGAAGAAAAGAAGAAAGCGCCAACCACCAGCTATGCAGAAGATGTGTTGAGCAAAATCAATCAGGCAAGAGATGATAAAGTATTAGCAGCTATCATGGAAGGTAAAGAATCTTAAAGTGTGAGGATGATTATGAAGAATATGATGGGAAGCAGGATTTCCATACCATCGATTTTGAAGGTGGGAAGTGGAACACTGGGTGAAATAGGAAAATATTTAAAAGAAAACGAATTTCACAGTGTAGTAGTGTTCTTTGGAAATGGATTAATCGATATGTTTGGGGCAACGGTTATGGAGTCTTTGAAAGTAAATGACATTAAACTGTTGGACTACAGAGAACTGGATTCCACTGATATTAATGATATTGTAGAACTGGCTTTTGGAATTAATACAAAGACTCAGGCTATTTTGGGAATTGGCGGAGGTAAAGTGATTGATGTGGCAAAATACGCAGCGTATTTGAGAAAAATGCCTTTTATCAGTATTCCTACCTCCGCTTCCAGTGATGGATTTTCCAGTTCCAGTGCATCTCTGCTGGTAGAAGGGAAAAGAACTTCCGTACCGGCAAGGTTGGCTTATGGGATTATCGTGGATACCGATGTAATAAAAAGTGCGCCGGATAAATTTATTTATTCCGGTATCGGTGATTTGGTGTCAAAGATAACCGCGCTATATGATTGGCTATATGAAGATAAACAAGGATATGACACATTAAATGATTTCGCCATGATGATAGCCAAGAAAGCGGTAAATAGTTTTGTGCGTACATCTTTTGAGAGCAATAGCATTAAAGATGATTTGTTTTTAAGAGAATTGGTGGATTCTCTTGCATTAAGCGGTATTGCAAACGAAATAGCGGGAAACAGTGCACCATCCAGTGGAAGCGAACATTTGATTTCTCATGCGTTAGATAAGATTTTGGAAGTGCCGCAGCTTCATGGGATACAGGTAGGACTTGCAACGTATTTGATGAGTCTGGTGCAGAATCACAGATATAAGCGAATTCGTACAATATTTACCAATACGGGATTTTTTGATTATGCAGCCACACTGGGATTGGAACGGGAAGATTTTATGAAGGCAATTGACTTGGCGCCTTCCATCAAACCATACCGTCATACGTATATTCATGAAGAACAGTACCGAGAACTGGCGAAGAAGATTTTGTGTGAAGATGAGGTGTTCCAGCGCATTTTTGGCTCGGAGTCGAAAACTTAAGTTTTCTCAATTTTCTAAAAAAATTGAAAATGGTGATTGACATTTCTGCAAAAACTTGGTAACATAGTTTATGGTCATGCGGAAGTGTCGGAATTGGCAGACGAGCAAGATTCAGGTTCTTGTAGGCTTCGGCCTGTGTGGGTTCAAGTCCCATCTTCCGCATTGCTTAAAAAAGCCTTGAGAATTCAAGGCTTTTTTCATGCCTAAACTTATATATTTTGGGTGAGTTGTGAATGAAAATATAAAATGCTAATTGTCCCTATTTTTAGCACTTTTTAAATTATTCCAACAATTTATAAAATTTTTTTCAAAAAACCTATTGACAAATCTTGTCAAAGGTAGTAAACTAACGTTTGTACTGCTGAGGCAGGAAAACTTAATACATGCGGGAGTGCTGGAATTGGCAGACAGGCTAGACTAAGGATCTAGTGATGGCAACGTCGTGTGGGTTCAAGTCCCATCTCCCGCATAATGAATCTGCTACAGAATTAAGGAATTAATTTTGTGGCAGTTTTTTGCTATTTAGAAAAACTTGAAAATAGCGAAAAATAGAGGTATAATAAAAATATTGCGAAAATATAGAAAGGAACGTAGAACATGGCTAAAATAGATATTATTTCCGGTTTTTTAGGAGCAGGAAAAACTACTTTAATTAAAAAGTTAATCAAGGAATCTTTAGGAAACGAAAAACTTGTATTGATTGAAAATGAATTTGGAGAAATCGGAATCGATGGAGGATTTCTGAAAGAAGCAGGCGTAGAAGTAACAGAAATGAATTCAGGATGTATCTGCTGTTCTTTAGTAGGTGATTTTGGCACAGCATTAAAAGAAGTACTTGCAACATATCAGCCGGACAGAGTGATTATTGAACCATCCGGTGTTGGTAAATTATCAGATGTAATTAAGGCGGTACAGGGCGTTAATGAAGATGTGGAAATATATTTGAACAGTACAACTGCAGTTGTGGATGCAACAAAAGCAGCAATGTACATGAAAAATTTTGGAGAATTTTTCAATAATCAGATTGAAAGCGCAAAGACAATTGTGTTAAGTCGTACACAGAATATGACAATGGAAAAATTGGATAAGTGTGTGCAGGCAATCAAGGAGCATAATGAAAATGCTGTGATCATCACAACACCTTGGGAAAGCTTGGAAGGAACTCAGATTTTAAAGGCTATGGAGCAGGAGCATTCTCTGTTAGATGAAATGATGAAAGAAGAGGAGATTTGTCCGGAGTGCGGACATCACCATCACCACGATCATGAGCATCATCATGACCATGAATGTTGCGGCCATGAGCATCATCACGACCACGATCATGACCATGAATGTTGCGGCCATGAGCATCATCACGGCCACGAGCATGACCATGAATGCTGCGGCCACGAGCATCATCACGACCACGACCATGACCACGGATGTTGCGGCCACGAGCATCATCATGACCATGAATGTTGTGGACATGCTCACGACCATCATCATGCAGATGATGTATTTACAAGCTGGGGAACAGAAACGCCTCACAAATTTGAAGAAGGTAATGTAAAAGAAATTTTAGAAAAACTTGCTAATGGCAGTGAATACGGAACAATTCTTCGTGCCAAAGGAATTTTACCGGCAGAAGATGGTACATGGATTCACTTTGATTTGGTTCCGGGAGAATATGAAGTTAGAACAGGAGCAGCAGATTATACTGGAAGACTTTGTGTGATTGGAACAAATCTCGATACAGACAAAATTCAGGAATTGTTTGGAATTTAAAACCGGAAAGGCTTGGTACAGATTATGTTAGAAATACCAGTATATGTTTTTATGGGCTTTTTAGAAAGTGGAAAATCTACTTTCATTAATGATACATTACAGGATGAAGACCTTTTCACAGGAGAACCTGTACTACTGATTTCCTGTGAACAGGGAGAAACAGAGTATTCAGAAGAAGGGCTGAAGCGTTGTAATATTTCTGTGGTAGAAGTGGAAGACAAAGAACAGTTAACAGCGGAATTTTACGCAGAATGCCAGAAAAAATACAAACCAAAGAAAGTTATCATTGAATATAATGGAATGTGGACTCCGGAAGCAATGTCTTCTGAATTAATGCCAAGAAGATGGCAGTTAGTACAGGTGATTACTACGGTGGTGGCCCCAACCTTTGAATTGTATTTGAATAATATGCGCTCATTAATGATGAGCCATTTTACAGATGCGGATATGGTAATCTTTAACCGCTGTAATAAAGACACTAAGAAGCCGGCATTGAGAAAGAGTATTAAAGCAGTAAACAGAAGAGCACAGATTTATTTTGAGTCAGAAGATGGCATGCCGGATACAGATATAGAGGAAGAAATGCCATTCGATATCAATGCACCGATGATTGAAGTGGAAGATGATGATTATGGTCTTTGGTATCTGGATGCGGCAGATAACCCACAGAAATACGTGGGGAAAAAGATTCGCTTTAAAGCAGTCGTGTACAAATCACAAAAACTTCCAAAAGGGTCTTTTGTACCGGGAAGATTTGCAATGACATGTTGTGCAGATGATATAGGATTTATAGGATTTGTCTGCAAATGTGATAACAGTATGATTGCAGATTATAATGTAAGAGATTGGATTTATGTGACAGCAGAAATCGGTTGCGAATATCAGAAAGATTATCAGGGGGAAGGTCCGGTGTTATATGCAGAAAAAATCGAAAAAGCAGAACCGGCAGAAGAAGACCTTGTTTATTTTAACTAAATGAAACGAGTATAATTTACCAAGAAAAACAGATAATAGTAGGGAGGAATTTTTTATGGAAAGAAAATTCAAAGACATGTCAGAGGAAAATATTGTTCTGATGATGGAAGATATTAAGAAGAAAGGCAAAGAAGGAAAAAGTGATCCGAGAGATGCAGGAATCCTTTTGGCGTTAGAATTTGAACTGGACATTCGTAAAAACGAGGGTAAATTTGTAAACATAGAGCAGTTAGAAAAAATCCAGGCAGCAGTGGCAAGATTATATGATGAATTGAAGGCGATTGATATTATAACAATATCCAGTGATAAAGCGATTCCTTCATTGGTAAGTCTTCGCGACAACCTGCAAATGATGGAACTGTATGTAAATAAGCATTTAAATGACAGACAGAAGGTAGATATTACAGATATTGTTGGTTAACAGAGCCTAAGAAAAGACTGTTTCTCCTTCTGAAACAGTCTTTTCTATTATAAGTGGCTATAAGAGAGGCATTATATAATGAAATATTTAATTCAATTTGCTATTATTGGCGGCATTACATTTTTGGGTGAAGTTTTGAATTTGCTCCTACCTTTTTCCGTACCTGCAAGTGTATATGGACTGGTTCTTTTATTTCTGGCATTGGTTAGTGGTCTGATAAAATTAGAACAGGTAGAAGAAACGGCAGATTTTTTTGTAAATATTATGCCGGTATTATTTATAGCGCCGGCAGTGAGCATGATGGACGTGTTACCAGGGCTTAAGGGAAGTATCGTTGCTATTCTTATAATTACGATAGTAACTACCGTGGTGGTAATGGCAGTAACCGGATTGGTTTCTCAAGCGATTATCAGGCACGGAAAAAAGAAAGGAAACAAAGGAAATGAATGAGTTACTTTCAGAATCAATATACTTTGGAATTGTAATAAGTTTGGTGTTTTATTGGATTGCAATGGTTATCAGCAAAAAAGTGAAGATTACGCTATGTAATCCTTTGCTACTGAGCGTTCTTTTGGTGATACTTGTATTGGTGGTCTTTGATATTGATTACGAAACCTATAATTATGGAGCTCAGTATCTGACCTACTTTCTTACACCGGCTACGGTATGTCTGGCAGTGCCTTTGTATCGTCAATTTAAAATTTTAAAGAAAAATGTGGCGGCAATTATGTTAAGTATTGGCGCAGGTTGTATTTCTCATGCCATAGTGATGGGAGTGATGACGTTAGCCTTTCAAATGTCACCGGAATTGAAAGCAGCATTGATTCCGAAATCATTAACTACAGCAATAGCCATCGGCGTTAGCCAGGAGTTAGGGGGAATTACTTCTGTTACAGTAATCAGTGTGGTTATCACAGGAATACTTGGAGCCACTATTGCTGAAAAATTATTTCAGTTGTTAAAAATTAAAGAACCGATAGCCCAGGGACTTGCCTGTGGTACAGCTTCCCATGCCATTGGAACTTCAAAAGCCATGGAATTGGGAGAAATACAGGGAGCAATGAGTTCACTGGCCATTGTAGTGACAGGAATTTTGACAGTGGTTTTGGCACCTTTTATTATGGAAATTATCAGATAAATTCATTTTGGCACTTTAGTTTTGAAAAAATATGTCCGAAAATTAATTATAGAAAAATAAAGGATTTTGCTTTTTTTAGGCGAATTATAAAAATGGGGGTGTTTTCTGTGACAATACGTGAAACAATGGAACAAAGAGAACTACAATATTTAAGCCCATTTGCGACCTTGAGTGCAGAATCAGCAGGGAGAGATATACCGGAGGAGGAATGCGATATCCGCACGGTATTTCAAAGAGATCGTGACAGAATTCTTCATTCCAAGTCGTTTCGCAGGATGAAGCATAAAACGCAGGTCTTTTTGTCACCAGAAGGGGATCATTACAGAACAAGACTAACCCATACCTTAGAAGTGGCCCAGACAGCCAGAACCATTGCAAAAGCATTGCAGTTAAATGAGGATTTAGTGGAAGCCATTGCATTGGGACATGATTTGGGACACACACCCTTTGGGCATGCCGGAGAGCGTGCATTAAACGAAATTTGCCCGGACGGATTTGCCCATAATGAGCAAAGTGTCCGGGTGGTGGAACTTTTAGAGAAAAAAGGGAAAGGATTAAATCTGACAAAAGAAGTAAGAGATGGAATACGGAATCATCAGACTGCAAGTATGCCATATACCTTAGAGGGGAAAATTGTCAGATTGTCAGATAAAATTGCATATATTAATCATGATATCGATGATGCTATCAGGGCAGGTATGCTTCAAGAGGCTATATTGCCAAAAGAGCATACACAGGTTTTGGGAAACAGTACAAGAGAACGCCTGAATACCATGATACACGATATTGTGATACATAGTGAGAACAAGAATGACATTATCATGTCAAAAGAAATACATCAGGCAATGCAGGGGCTTAGAAGTTATATGTTTGAAAATGTATACTGCAATCCAGTTGCAAAAAATGAGGAACGAAAAGCCAAAAATATGCTGCAGGCTATGTATAAATATTATGAAGTGAATTTTGAAGAATTGCCGGAAGAATTTACCGGATTATTGGAACGGGGCGAAAAGAAAGAACGGATAATCTGCGATTACATTGCAGGTATGACAGATTCCTACGCTATATCCAAATTTGCCCAACTGTATATTCCAAAAGCATGGAAGGGATAAGGAATGTATTATAGTGATGAATTAATTGAAGACATCCGAATGAAAAACGATATTTTAGATGTGGTGTCAGGATATGTAAAATTACAAAAAAAAGGAAGCTCTTATTTCGGGTTGTGTCCTTTTCATAATGAAAAATCACCGTCCTTTTCAGTGACACCTTCTAAGCAGATGTATTATTGTTTTGGCTGCGGTGCAGGGGGGAATGTGTATACCTTTGTAATGCAGTATGAAAACTATGATTTTGTGGAGGCAGTAAAAATGCTGGCGGAGCGAGCTGGTGTGGAATTGCCGGAAGAAAATAATGATGCAGAAAGCAGGCGGGCTTCCGATTTGCGGAAGACGTTGCTGGAAATTAATAAAAAGGCGGCCTACTTTTATTGTTATAAATTGAGGCAGAAAGATGGTAGGTTAGGGTATCAGTATCTAACCGGAAGAGAATTATCAGAAGAAACCATCAAAAAGTTTGGCTTGGGATATGCGGGAAAATACAGGGACGAGCTGTACCGGTATTTGAAAAACGAGGGCTATAATGATGTAGTACTGCGGGAATCCGGTTTGATTACTTTTGACGAAGCCAGAGGTGTTTACGATAAGTTTTTTAATCGTGTTATGTTTCCGATTATGGACGTAAACAGCAGAGTCATCGGTTTTGGTGGACGAGTCATGGGAGAAGGAGAACCAAAATACTTAAATTCTCCGGAAACTAAAGTGTTTGAAAAAAGCAGAAACTTATATGGGCTGAATATTGCCAGAACCTCTAGGAAACCTTATGTGATTATCTGCGAGGGCTATATGGACGTAATTTCCCTGCATCAGGCAGGGTTCCAAAATGCGGTGGCATCCTTGGGAACGGCATTTACGTCGGGACATGCCAGTTTACTGAAACGTTATACGGAAGAGGTAATGCTTTCTTACGATAGCGACGGTGCCGGTGTCAAAGCAGCATTACGAGCGATACCAATTTGTAAGTCGGCAGGGCTTCGGGTAAAGGTAATTAATATGAAGCCATATAAGGACCCGGATGAATTTATTAAAAATCTAGGTAAGGAAGCCTATGAAGAACGGATTCAAAGTGCGCAGAATGCATTTTTCTTTGAAATTAGTGTATTGGAAGAACAATACGATTTGAAAGATCCGGAAAGCAAGACATTGTTTATTAATGAACTGGCAAAGAAGCTTTTGATTTTTGAAGAAAAGATTGAGCGTAACAATTATTTAGAGGCTGTGGCAGAGAAATATCACATTGGCTTTGCAAATCTGGAAGGTCTTGTGAATAAATTTGGACTGCAGATGGACCCGGCAGCAAAACGACAGGAAGAACCGGAACGTGCCAAGAAGAAGTTGGATGCAGATAGTGCAGGAGAGCAAGGTCAGAAATTATTGCTCACATGGCTGATTGAAAAGCCGAATATTTACCCTCAGATCAAAAAGTATATTACCATTGAGGATTTTGATGAGGGTGTTTATAAAACAGTTGCTCTGCATTTATTTGAGCAACTGGAACAACATAAATTAAATCCAGCACAGATTCTTAATATTTTCCAGAATCAGGAAGAGCAGGGAAAAGCGGCGGCACTGTTTAACACCAAGCTAGAGGCTTTGGAAGGAAAAATGGAAGAAGAAAAAGCGGTGAAAGATATTGTGCTGAAAGTAAAACAGCACAGTTTAGAGAACCTGAATAAAAATTCTGACCCTTCCGACATGGCAGGACTGCAAAGAATTCTGGCAGGAAAAAGTATTTTACAGGAATTAGAGAAATTGCATATTTCTTTAGATTAAGGACAAAATAAAAACAGTTATGGAGGACATACAATCATGGATGAGAACACAATGGAAAAGTTTAAAGAGAAATTAAAGGAGCTTTTGTCTATTGCACAGAAAAAGAAAAATGTGCTGGAATATCAGGAAATAAGCGATTTCTTTCAGGATATGGAATTAAATGCAGAACAGTTTGAAATGATTCTGGAAATGTTGGAAGCAAAGAATATCGATGTTCTTAGAATTACAGAAGGCGATGACGATGATGACGAAATTATCTTGGAGGATGAAGACGAAGTAGATGTGGAAACCATTGATTTGTCTGTTCCTGACGGTGTAAGCATCGAAGATCCTGTACGTATGTATTTGAAAGAAATCGGTAAAGTACCGCTTCTTAGTGCTGAAGAAGAAATTGAACTGGCAAAACGTATGGAATTAGGTGATGAGGAAGCAAAGAAACGTCTTGCAGAAGCAAACCTTCGTCTTGTGGTTAGTATTGCCAAACGTTATGTGGGACGTGGTATGTTGTTCCTTGATTTGATTCAGGAAGGAAATCTTGGATTGATTAAGGCGGTAGAAAAATTTGATTACCGCAAAGGATACAAATTCAGTACTTACGCAACATGGTGGATTCGTCAGGCGATTACCAGAGCCATTGCAGATCAGGCAAGAACTATCCGTATTCCTGTGCATATGGTAGAAACCATCAATAAATTAATTCGTGTATCACGTCAGTTGTTACAGGAATTAGGTAGAGAACCACTGCCGGAAGAAATTGCCACAGAAATGAATATGCCGGTAGAGCGTGTCAGAGAAATTCTTAAAATTTCACAGGAACCGGTTTCTTTGGAAACACCAATCGGTGAAGAAGAAGACAGTCATTTAGGTGATTTTATTCAGGATGATAATGTGCCGGTACCGGCGGATGCAGCGGCATTTACCTTGTTAAAAGAACAGTTGGTGGAAGTGTTAAGTACGCTTACAGAAAGAGAACAGAAAGTACTTCGTCTGCGTTTTGGATTAGACGATGGGAGAGCCCGTACACTGGAAGAAGTAGGAAAAGAATTTAACGTTACAAGAGAACGTATTCGTCAGATTGAAGCAAAAGCATTAAGAAAGCTTCGTCATCCAAGTAGAAGCCGTAAGCTGAAAGATTATTTGGATTAGGAGAAGTTCATGGAATTATCAAAAAGACTTTCGGCAGTTGCAGCTTTGCTGAACAACTGTGACACAATGGCAGATATTGGAACAGACCATGGATATATTCCTATCTACTTAGTGAAACAGAAACGAGTACATGGAGCAATTGCAATGGATATTGGAAAAGGGCCATTGCAACGGGCAAAAGAGCATGTACAGCTTCATAAACTGGACGAATACATAGAATTAAGGCTTTCTGATGGTGCCAAAAAGTTAGCTGTAGGAGAAGTGCAGGAAGTGGTAATTGCCGGCATGGGTGGACGGCTGATGATGAAAATTATCGACGAAAGCAAGGAACTGTTCCACAGTCTGCAAGGGTTTGTCATTCAGCCCCAGTCAGAATATGGGTTTGTAAGGCGTTTTCTGGAGGATAATGGTTTTGCTATTTTAAAGGAAAATATGGTTGAAGAAGACGGAAAATATTATCCTATGATGCGGGTAAGCTCCGGTCAGATGAAGCTGGAGCAGGAATGTTTTTATGAATATGGAAAATTTCTTTTAACAGAAAAACACCCTGTGCTGCAGGAATATTTAGCGAAAGAGTACCAGAACTATAAAAAAATTGCCAAAACGCTACATCAGGGAACTACTCAGAAACAGAAGGAACGGTTACTTGAAGTAGAGCAAATGATTAATTTAAATCAGAAAGCAACAGAGTATTATGATTAAGTAACAAAGGAGGTGGCAGAGATGGAATGTAACGAAGTGATTTCAGCACTGGAAACGCTTTCCCCTTGCTTTTATGCGGAAAGCTGGGATAATGTGGGGCTTTTACTGGGGAGCAGAAAGAAAAAGGTATCAAAAATATATGTGGCGGTAGATGCCACCGATGAAGTGGTAGATGAGGCAATTCTTATGGAAGCAGATATGATTATTACCCATCATCCATTGATTTTTTCGGCAATGAAGAAGATTACTACCGATGATTTTATTGGAAGACGAATTGTAAAAATGTTGGAAAACGGGATTTCCTATTATGCCATGCATACCAACTTTGATGTGACCCATATGGCTGATTTGGCAGCGGACAAAATCGGATTGACAACCAGAAGTGTGTTAGATGTAACTTACGAAGGTGAAACCGGAAAAGCCGGAATCGGAAAAGCCGGGCTGTTATCAGAAGAAATGACGATAAGTCAGGTGGCAGAGATGGTGAAACATCAGTTCGGTTTGGGACAGGTAAAAATCTTTGGGGAACCATTGCGCAAGGTGCAGACAGCAGGAATTTGTCCGGGTTCCGGGAAAAGTGTGATTGAGAATGCAATCAAAACAGGGATAGAAGTGTTGATTACCGGTGATATTGATCATCATGAGGGAATTGATGCCGTGGCAAGGGGATTAACTATTATTGATGCAGGACATTACGGTTTAGAGCATATTTTTGTGCCATTTATGGTACAATATTTAGAAAAGGAATGTAGCGGAGTGGAAATTTTCTCTGCTGTGAATAAACATCCGTTTTGGTATATGTAAAGGGGGCATTTTTATGTCAGAGAAGGTAAAAGTAACCGTTGGGGAACAAGTAAAAGAGTATGCCAGAGGTACGTCTTTCAAGGAAATTGCAGCAGATTTTCAGAAGGATTACAAAGAAGACATTGCACTTGTGATGATTGGACACCGGCTGCAGGAATTAAATAAGCTGGTGACAGAGGACTGCCAGTTAACTTTTGTGACTACTGCAGATGATGCAGGACATAAAGCTTATAAGAGAAGTGCCACATTGCTTATGTTGAAAGCAATGTATGACGTGGCAGAAATGGAAGATGTAGGACAAATCGAAAAAATCATGGTAGATTTTTCGGTGGATAAGGGATTGTACTGTATCATGAAGGGAACGGTAGAGTTGACACAGGGATTTTTAGATAAAGTGTCAAAACGCATGAAGAAACTTTCCGATGAAAAGATTCCGATTAATAAGAAGACGATTCCTACAAAAGATGCAATATCCTTATTTAAAAAATATGGCATGAAAGATAAAGAGCGATTATTCCGTTACCGTCGCGTTTCAAGCGTAAATATATACAGTATGAGCAGTTTTGAAGATTATTTTTACGGCTACATGTTGCCGGATGCAGGCTATGTAAAATATTTTCAGTTAATCCAGTTCGATGATGGATTTGTATTACAGTTGCCGATAGTGGAAGATATGAAGCAGATACCGGAATTTAAACCTCGTATGAAGCTTTTCAGTGTGTTAAAAGAAGCGCAGCAGTGGGGAGAAATGTTGGATGTAAGTACGGTAGGTGCTTTAAATGATAAAATTGTAGCGGGTAATATGGAACAGCTGATACTGGTGCAGGAAGCTTTGCAGGAAAAGAAAATTGCAGAAATTGCAGAAGAAATTAAGCGATGTGGTGATAAGAAATTTGTAATGATTGCAGGTCCATCATCTTCCGGTAAAACCACATTTTCCCACAGATTGTCTGTGCAGCTTTTAGCTCACGGCATGAAACCACATCCGGTAGCGTTGGACAATTATTTTAAAGACCGGGAATTTACGCCGAAAGATGAGTTTGGTAACTACGATTTTGAATGTCTGGAAGCCATTGATGTGGATCAGTTTAATAAGGATATGAGTGCATTACTTCGTGGTGAGCGTGTAGAGATTCCTTCTTTTAATTTTAAAATCGGAAAAAGAGAATATAAGGGCGATTTCATGCAGCTGGGAAAGGAAGATATTCTTGTGTTGGAGGGAATCCATGGACTGAACGATAAATTATCCTATTCCTTGCCAAAAGAAAGCAAATATAAAATTTATATTAGTGCATTGACACAGTTAAATGTAGATGAACACAACAGAATTCCAACCACGGACGGACGTTTAATCCGAAGAATGGTAAGAGATGCCAGAACAAGAGGTTCCGATGCCAAAACAACCATTGGTATGTGGTATTCCGTAAGACGTGGAGAAGAAAAGAATATTTTCCCTTATCAGGAAGAGGCAGATGTAATGTTTAACTCTGCGTTAATATATGAATTATCGGTATTAAAACAGTATGCAGAACCATTATTATTCAGCATCAAGCCGGAAGATGAAGAATATCCGGAAGCAAAACGATTGCTGAAGTTCCTTGACTATTTCTTAGGAATTAGCAGTGAGGGAGTTCCGAATAATTCTATTATCAGAGAATTTATTGGGGGAAGCTGTTTTAAGGTGTAAGTTTGGATTGTGTAAGGATGTGGCACGGAGGATGAAGGAAGCTTGTGATTCAGAGGGGAGACTATACATGATAAGAGAAATATGCAAAAATGATTTGAACGAAATATTGGAACTATATTTGTTTCTACATGAAAAAGAAATACCGGAAGAATCAGAACACTTAAAGAAGACTTGGGATAAAATCATAACAGACGATGACCATCATCTTATTGTTTACGAAATTGATGGAAAGATTGTATCTTCATGTGTTTGTGTCATAATTCCAAATTTAACAAGAAATATAAGACCATACGCTTTTATAGAAAATGTAGTTACCCACAAGGATTATCGTGGTAAAGGCTATGCAACAGAATGTTTAAACTATGCAAAGAAAATAGCAGAGGAAAATAATTGTTACAAAATGATGTTGCTTACCGGGTCGAAAGACCCAAAAACGTTGAATTTTTACAAAAATGCTGGTTATAACAGTTCGGATAAAACTGCATTTATTCAATGGATTGAAGGACAAACGTATGTTTGACTATATCTGGGTAGTGGTAGACTTATAGAAAAATGGTAGGTAAATTAACTCTAAATCCCAAATGGCGTATTTTCAACTTTTTAATGTTGCCATGAACAGCCCATGAGAGCGATAAAATCAGTTGACAATATCCCCAAACATGCCATATAATAGCTTGGTAAGTAAGACAAATCATCGCAGCTGCAAGTGTCGAAAGACCGCAGATGAGGAAAGTCCGGGCTTCACAGGGCAGGGTGCCAGATAACGTCTGGTGGAGGTGACTCCAAGGCTAGTGCAACAGAAATATACCGCCATAGTAATATGGTAAGGGTGGAAGGGCAGTGTAAGGGACTACCGCCCGTATGGTAACATGCGGGGCATATGTAAACCCCACTCGAAGCAAAACCGAATTTGGACATACGGCGGCCCGTCGGTCCTAGGTAGGTTGCTGGAGGCTGTTGGCGACGACAGTCCTAGATAGATGATGATTCGCGACATAACCCGGCTTATCGTCTTGCTTATGTGAAAAAACAGAGATAAATGCTTTAAAAGAGTGTTTATCTCTGTTTTTTTGTTCCATATTGATGAATTGTCTGTTTTTGTTGAAAAGAAAGTGAAATTGATGTAAAATAATAATAGATGATTTAGCGAAAAAGGAGGAGGTTGCGTATGATACAAAAGGAAGAGAAAAGAATTATGGCATTGCTTAATTCAATTGCAGTAAAGATGGTTTGGGGAATCCAGTTGGCAATTATTGTTGTAGTTGTTGCAATGATTGTAGCTTTAATGCCGATAGTTAAGGAGTATATTCCGGAAGAAGCTTTTGACAGGGTTAATTCCAATATCATGCTTGTTGTACTTGGGGGGATCGTGTTTGGTGCAATTTTGGGGTTTGTAATGTCGAGAATAGTTGTTACACCTATTACCATGCTAAGTAAGGGAATTGCCAATCTGGCGAAGCTTGATTTTAGAGTAACCGGAAATGAACAGAAGCTGGCAGCACGCAAGGATGAAACGGGTGAGATGGCACGTTCTATTTTTGAAATGCGAGAAGTACTTTTTCAGTTGGTAAATCGATTGAAGGAAGAAAGTGAATTATTGAATGATGTAGCAAGCGGTTTAACAAATAATGCTCAATCAACAGGTGAAGCAGTAGGACAAGTGGAAAAACTTGCTTCTAATGCGCACGCTATGCAAAAGGCAGGGGATGAAGCTATTGAAACCTTGAAGCAGTTGGATAGTACAAATGATAAGACAAAAGAAGCGGTTGAAAGAATTTATAGACAAACTCATACGACAAATGAATCTGCGTTAAAGATTAAAGAAGTAACAGGCATGATTGCATCGATTGCCGAAGAAACAAACTTACTTTCTTTAAATGCTTCAATCGAAGCGGCCAGAGCAGGAGAGCAGGGTCGAGGTTTTGCAGTTGTAGCGGCACAGATACAGAAATTGGCAGAACAGTCCAATGAATCAGCAAAACAGATTGAAGCAATTACGGATTTGTTGATACGTGATTCCGAAGAAGCAGTGGAAACAATGAATACAGTTCGTGAAATTATTGACGAACAAAGTACAAACGTGGAACGAACCGGAATAGGGTTTGCGGATGTAAAAACAGGTATAGACAATTCAATTGATAGTGTCAAAATAATTTCAAATAGCATGGATAAATTGGATGAGGCAAGAGGCGGTGTGGTAGATGTTGTGCAGAATCTGACGGCTATTGCACAAGAAAATGCAGCGAGTACACAGGAAACATTAGCATCTGTTACAGAAGTAATGGCATCGATTGATGAAGTGTCAGGCCAGTCAGTGAATTTGAGAGAGTTATCAGGAGAACTGGAAAAATCGATAAATGTATTTCAATTTTAAATTGTAAAATACACGAATTGCTTTTTGTGATTTGTTGGCTTGCAACAACCGCTTATTTATTATATAATATACAAAAATGCGTAGAGGAGGAAACGTGATGAACACAATTGAATGTATTAATACACGTCGTAGTATCCGTAAATTTACAGAAGAACCGGTGAGCCATGATACAGTACAGAAGATTGTAGAGGCAGCTTCCATGGCACCATCTTGGAAAAACACACAGATTACCCGCTATACCGTAATAGAAAGTAAAGAATTGAAAGAAAAAATTGCAGCAGAAGCAACCAATCCTTTTAATGCAGGTCATATCAATTCCGCAGCGGCAGTGGTAGCAGTTTCTGTTGTGAAAAACAGATGTGGTTATGAGAGAGATGGCTCTTTTTCTACTGTAAAAGAGGATTCATGGCAGATGTTTGATGCAGGAGTGGCATCTCAGACATTTTGTCTTGCAGCTCATGAATACGGTGTGGGAAGCGTGATTATGGGAATTTTTGATTATGATAAAGTGGCAGAAATGATAGAATTACCGGAAACTCAGGAAATGGTTGCATTGGTAGCAATTGGTTATGGGGCTGAGAAACCGGAAGCACCAAAACGCAAAACGGTAGAAGATTTATTAACATATAAGTAGGGGAGATGATAATAGAAAGTCTGATGTTGGGCTTTCTATTATTGCGTAAAAACTGACAACTGTAAAATAAATCGTAAAAGGAGATAAAAATGAGACATTTAATGAGCCCGGTGGACTTTACTGTAGAAGAATTGGATGAAATTTTGGAACTGGCAGGGAAGATTGAAAAGAACCCGGAAAAATATGCACATGTGTGTGATGGAAAAAAACTTGCCACTTGTTTTTATGAACCAAGTACCAGAACGAGATTAAGTTTTGAGGCAGCCATGATGAATCTGGGCGGAAATGTAATAGGATTTTCTTCAGCAGCCAGCAGTTCAGCAGCGAAAGGGGAAAGCGTAGCCGATACCATTCGTATGATTTCCTGTTATGCGGATATCTGTGCTATGCGTCATCCAAAGGAAGGTGCTCCGTTGGTAGCATCCATGCATTCCTCCATTCCGGTAATTAACGCAGGAGATGGCGGTCATCAGCACCCTACTCAGACTATTACGGATTTATTAACCATTAAATCTTTAAAGGGAAGACTTGGCGATTTAACCATTGGTTTATGCGGTGATTTAAAATTCGGAAGAACCGTACATTCCCTGATTAAAGCATTATCCCGTTATGAGAATGTAAGATTTGTATTGATTTCCCCGGAAGAATTAAGAATACCCGGATATATCAGAGAAGAAGTATTGGAAGCAAACAATATGGAATATAAAGAGGTAGTCCGCTTGGAAGAAGTAATGCCCGAACTGGATCTTTTGTATATGACTAGAGTGCAGAGAGAGCGTTTCTTCAATGAAGAAGATTATGTAAGAATGAAAGACTTTTATATTTTAGATAAAAAGAAGATGGAGCTTGCCAAAGAGGACATGTTGGTATTACATCCACTTCCAAGAGTCAATGAAATTTCCGTTGAAGTGGATGATGACCCAAGAGCTGTATACTTTAAACAGGTGCAGTATGGTGTTTATGCACGAATGGCATTAATACTTACATTACTTGAAATCAAAGTGGATTAGGAGGAAATTATGTTAAACGTTGGTAAATTGAACGAAGGTTTTGTGTTGGACCATATTGAAGCAGGAAAAAGTATGTCTATTTACCATGACTTAAAGTTGGACAAGTTAGACTGCTGTGTTGCCATTATTAAAAATGCCCGCAGTAAAGTTATGGGAAAAAAAGATATTATCAAAGTGGAATGTGATATCGAAAAATTAAACTTAGATATTCTTGGATTTATTGACTGCAACATTACCGTAAATATTATCAAAGATGGTGAAATTGTTGAAAAGAAAGAGCTGAATCTTCCGGAAACCATTGAAAATGTAATTAAGTGTAAAAATCCACGTTGTATTACTTCTATTGAACAGGAGTTAAAACAGGTATTTATATTAACAGATAAGGAAAAAAGAATTTACCGCTGTAAATATTGTGAAGAAAAATACCGCACAAAAAAATAGTAAGAATTAATTCGGAAATAACAGGGAAAATAAAGAACAGAGGTGTGCTATGGATTACAGACAGGCACGAAGCTATATGGAGGAGATTAGCGGTTACGGCAGTGTGTTAGGATTGTCTAACATGCAGCAACTATTGGAGCGGTTAAATCATCCGGAACAGGAACTTTCCATTATTCATGTGGCAGGAACCAATGGGAAAGGTTCTGTGGTTTCCTATCTTTCTACGATTTATGGAGAAGCCGGATATCGTGTGGGAAGATATGTTTCTCCTACCATATGTAAATACAGGGAACGGATTCAAATTAATAACAGATATATAGAAAAAAGTGATTTCGCAGAAGGAGTTACGTTGCTTCAAGGAATCATAGAACAGATGGTGGCAGAAGGATTACCACATCCCACACCTTTCGAAGTGGAAACTGCGTTGGCGCTCTGGTATTATAAACGCCATAACTGCGATTTGGTAATTTTAGAGTGTGGTCTGGGCGGTGGTGAAGATGCTACTAATGCCATTGAGAAGAAGATTTGCACGGTATTTGCGTCTATCAGCAGGGACCATATGGGAATTCTGGGAGATTCCTTAGAGGAAATTGCAAGAACCAAGGCAGGAATTATGGCAAAAGGTATTCCGGCGGTGTCTATGACTCAGGAACCGCGTGTGGAGCAGGTGCTAAGGCAGGAGGCAATGAAAAAAGGTGCAGAATTTGTGGAAGCTGATGTCACAAAAGCAATTGAGAGAGAGAGCAATCTTGAAAAGCAGATATTTTCCTATGGTGATTATGAAAATCTGGAGCTGACACTGGCAGGAGAACATCAGATTAACAATGCAGTATTAGCTTTAAAAGTTATCGAAACCATGGAGAAAAAAGGATTTGTGGTGAGCAGGGAAGCTATTTATCAGGGATTTTCCAAAACAAAATGGACAGGAAGATTTACCACAATTCACAAGAATCCTCGTATCATTATAGATGGCGCTCATAACGAAGATGCGGCGAAAAAGCTGGCAAAACTGGTAAAGCAGCAGCTTGGTGGTAAAAAAATCATATTTCTTATGGGAGTTTTTAAGGATAAGGAATATGAAAAGATTGTGAAAGAAACAGCTTCGTTGGCCAGTCAGATTATTACTTTTACCATACCGGATAATGAACGGGCATTGTCTGCTATGGAACTGGCGTATACTGTGCGTGATTACAATGAAAATGTAACGGCGGCTGACAGTATGAAAGAGGCGCTGGAAATGGCACTTTTGCTGGCAGGAAAAGACGATGTAATTCTAGCCTTTGGTTCCTTATCTTTTCTTGGAAGATTAATGGAACTGATGGAAGATATGAAGAAGAAAAATAAGCCTATTGGCGTATGAAAGGCTTGGGATAAATGAATCAGGAAAAAATTAAACAGGCAGTAACCCTTTTGTTGGAAGGGATAGGCGAAGATGTAAACAGGGAAGGTTTAATAGATACACCGGACAGAATCGCGAGAATGTACGAGGAAATTTTCAGTGGTCTGACAGAAGATGTCGGAGCTCATTTGGAAAAAACCTTTACTGTAGAGCATAATGAACTGGTACTGGAAAAGGATATTACCTTTTATTCTACCTGCGAACATCACTTAATGCCTTTTTATGGAAAAGCGTGTATTGCTTATATACCGAACGGTAAAGTGGCAGGGTTAAGCAAACTTGCCAGAACCGTAGAGGTTTTCGCAAAACGTCCTCAGATACAGGAAAAAATGACGGGGCAGATTGCTGATGCCATCATGGAATATCTGCAACCTCAGGGTGTTATGGTGGTTTTAGAAGCGGAACATATGTGTATGACCATGCGTGGCGTGAAAAAGCCCGGAAGTAAGACCGCAACCATTGCAACCAGAGGTATCTTTGATACCGATGAAAGTTTACAGAATAAATGCTTTCAAATGATGAAATTATAGTTTGGGATGAAGAAAATGGAACGTGTGAATCAGATTCTGGAGCATGAACTGTTTCGTAAGTGCTACAAAAAAATAGAAAAGTGGGAAAAGAAAAGAGAATTTTGCCGCCATAATATGGGACATTTTCTGGATGTGGCACGAATTGCCTATATTTATAATCTGGAAGAAAATTTGCAGATAGATAAGGAATTGATTTATGCAGCGGCAATGCTTCACGATATCGGAAGATTTAAACAGTATGAGGACAAAACACCTCATGAGAAAGCCAGCTTAAAATACGCACCTAAAATATTAGAAGATTGCGGTTTTTCCGGGCAGGAAATAGAAAATATTTTAGAGGTGATTGGGGAACACAGAAATAAAGATATTGCGAGGGAACATAGTTTTCGCGGAATTTTTTATCGGGCTGACAAGGCATCAAGAGCCTGTTTTTTCTGCAAAAGCGAGAGTGATTGTAATTGGAAAAACGAAAAGAAGAATATGGAGTTGTTTGTGTAGGTAACTAATAGTTAATACTATTTTATTAATAAAAATGGAGGGTTTAATATGAAAATTGGAAACAGAGAATTTGAAATTGGAAAGCATACGTATGTGATGGGGATTTTAAACGTGACACCGGATTCTTTTTCGGATGGAGGACAGTTCAACACAGTAGATGAAATGTTGAAGCATACCGAAAAAATGCTGAATGAAGGTGCGGATATTATTGATATCGGCGGGGAATCTACCAGACCGGGTTACACGATGCTTAGCGATGAGGAAGAAATCAAAAGAGTTGTACCTGCAATTGAAGTAGTGAAGAAGCATTTTGATGTTCCGATTTCCGTGGATACATACAAAGGAAATGTGGCAAAAGCAGCTATTGATGCGGGCGCAGATTTGATTAATGACATTTGGGGCTTGCAATATGATGATATTTTGGCAGGCGTTATTGCAAAAAGCGGTTTGCCATGTTGTCTGATGCATAATCGAAAAGAGCCGGATTATAAGAATTTTATGCTGGATATGATGGCTGATTTGTACAAAACTGTAGAAATAGCTGAAAAAGCAGGAATTGCGGATGATAAAATTATTTTGGACCCGGGTGTTGGATTTGGAAAAACCTATGAGAATAATCTGGAAGTTATCAATAAACTAGAAATGTTGCATGCACTTGGGTATCCACTTTTACTTGGTACTTCCAGAAAGTCTGTGATTGGCCTTGCTCTGGATTTGCCTGTAACTGAGAGAGTGGAGGGTACACTGGCAACTACTGTCATAGGGGTAATGAAGAGTTGTACATTTGTGCGCGTGCATGATGTAAAAGAGAATAAACGTGCCATTGCTATGACAGAGGCAATTTTAGGAAGATAGAATTTTAATTTGCAAATAGAACAGAAGGTGTGTTATGGATAAAATTAAGATTAAAGATTTGGAAGTATATTGTAATCATGGTGTGTACAAGGAAGAAAATGTGCTGGGACAGAAATTTCTGGTGTCAGCCACGTTGTATACAGACACCAGACTGGCAGGAATTACCGATGATTTAACCAAATCCATTAATTATGGAACCATTTGCCATAAAATCACACAATTTTTGAAAGAACACACCTATCAGTTGATAGAAACCGCAGCGGAGCAGTTGGCGAGATTTCTGCTACTGGAAGTGAAAAATTTAGAAAAGATTTCTATTGAAATTAAAAAGCCTTGGGCACCGGTAGGATTGCCTATTAATACGGTTTCCGTAGAAATTGAACGGAAATGGCACACTGCATTTATCGCTCTCGGTTCTAATATGGGAGATAAGGAAGGCTATATCAGCCAGGCAATCGAACGCTTGGAAGAACAGGAAGACTGTGAGGTTGTGAAACGTTCCGACTTAATTGTGACTGCACCATATGGAGTGACCGAGCAGGATGAGTTTTTAAATGGGTGCTTAGAATTGCGTACTCTGCGATACCCGTTGGAGCTTCTAAAGCTGTTAAACACGATAGAAAAAGAGGCAAACAGAGAACGTAAAATCCATTGGGGTCCACGTACCTTGGACTTGGATATTATTTTTTATGATGACTTGGTAATGGATTCGGAAAAACTTACGATACCCCATGTGGATATGAAAAATAGGGATTTTGTATTGCAACCGCTGACGCAGATTGCCGCTCATAAAAGACATCCGATATTTGGAAAAACAGTAGCAGAAATGCTTCGGGAATTGAAAGAACAATAAGACGAAAATCAGAAAGAAAAGTACAGAACAATTGTGAACATTTGTTCTGTACTTTTCGTTTTTTTTGTGGTAAGATGTAAAAAAAGGAGGCAAATCATGGACAAATTTATATTACATTCTGAATATTCTCCTACCGGCGACCAGCCCCAAGCTATCAAGGAGCTGGTGCAGGGCTTTCAGGAGGGTAACCAGTTTCAGACATTACTTGGTGTTACCGGTTCCGGTAAGACATTTACCATGGCTAATGTAATACAGGCTATCAATAAACCGACACTGATTATTGCCCATAATAAAACCTTGGCGGGGCAGCTATACAGTGAATTCAAAGAATTCTTCCCGGAAAATGCGGTAGAATACTTTGTGTCCTACTACGATTATTACCAGCCGGAAGCCTACGTGCCTTCTACAGACACCTATATTGCCAAAGATTCCGCAGTAAATGATGAAATAGATAAATTACGTCTGTCGGCTACTTCGTCCCTGACAGAGAGAAAAGATGTTATTGTAATCGCAAGTGTTTCTTGTATTTATGGTCTGGGAAGCCCGGAAGATTATATGGAAATGATGATTTCCTTGCGTCCTGGGATGGAAAAAAACAGAGATGATGTTTTACGCGAATTGGTGGACATTCAGTACACCAGAAACGAAATGGATTTTAAACGTGGTTCCTTTAGAGTTCACGGTGATGTATTGGAAATCATTCCTGCCAACTTTTCCGATACAGCGATTCGTATTGAGTTTTTCGGTGATGAAATCGACAGGATTACGGAAATCGATGTTTTGACGGGAGAAATTAAAGGGGCGTTAGAGCATGCAGCTATTTTTCCGGCATCTCATTATGTTGTACCACAGGAAAAAATCAACCGTGCAGTGGAAAATATTGAAAAAGAGTTAGAGGAACGAGTGGCATACTTTAAAAGTGAGGACAAGCTTTTGGAAGCTCAAAGAATAGCAGAACGTACTCATTACGATATGGAAATGCTGCGAGAAACAGGATTTTGTTCCGGGATTGAAAATTATTCCAGACATTTGAATGAAATGCCTGCAGGAGCGCCACCTCATACACTGATGGATTATTTTCCGGATGATTTTTTGATTATTGTAGATGAATCCCATATTACCATACCGCAGATACGAGGAATGTTCTTTGGTGACCAGTCACGAAAAAATACCTTGGTAGATTATGGCTTCCGTCTTCCGTCTGCAAAAGATAACAGACCACTTAATTTCGAAGAATTTGAAAGTAAAATATGCCAGATGATGTTTGTGTCTGCTACGCCTTCTGTATACGAAGAAGAACATGAACTGGCTCGTGCTGAACAGATTATCCGACCGACAGGATTGTTGGACCCGGAAATTTCCGTGCGTCCGATAGAAGGGCAGATTGATGATTTGATTGGTGAGGTGAATAAAGAGGTAGAAAAGCACAATAAAGTGCTGGTAACCACACTTACCAAGAAAATGGCAGAGGATTTGACCGAGTATATGCGGGAAGTGGGAATCCGGGTAAAGTATCTTCATTCCGATATTGATACCTTGGAACGAGCAGAGATTATCCGAGATATGCGTCTGGATGTGTTTGATGTATTAGTGGGAATTAACTTGTTGCGTGAAGGTTTGGATATTCCGGAAATCAGTTTGGTTGCCATATTGGATGCGGATAAGGAAGGTTTTTTGCGTTCCGAAACTTCACTGATACAGACGGTGGGGCGTGCCGCTAGAAATGCGGAAGGTCATGTTATTATGTATGCAGACAATATGACAGATTCCATGAAAAATGCCATTTCAGAAACGGAGCGTAGACGAAAAATTCAGCAGCAGTATAACGAAGAACACGGAATTACCCCTCAGACCATCAAAAAGGCAGTCAGGGATTTAATCAGTATTTCCAAGGAAATTGCAAAAGAAGAAGAAAAACTTTCCAAGGATCCGGAATCTATGAGCAGAAAAGAATTGGAAAAACTAATTAAAGATATCGATAAGAAAATGAAAAAGGCGGCAGCAGAATTAAACTTCGAGGCGGCGGCAGAATTGCGTGATAAGATGCTGGAGTTAAAAATGCATTTAAATGAGATAGAAAAATAAAGGAGAAGACATGAGCGAGAACAACAGACAATATATAAAGATACGTGGTGCCAGCGAGCACAATTTAAAAAATATTGACTTGGATATTCCAAGAAATGAATTCGTAGTACTGACCGGATTGAGCGGTTCTGGAAAATCATCTCTTGCCTTTGATACTATTTATGCGGAAGGTCAGAGAAGATATATGGAATCTCTGTCTTCCTATGCAAGACAATTCTTAGGACAGATGGAGAAACCGGAAGTGGAAAGTATTGAAGGTTTATCACCTGCAATATCCATCGACCAGAAATCAACAAATCGTAACCCTCGTTCCACCGTGGGAACGGTTACAGAAATTTATGATTATTTCCGTCTTCTTTTTGCAAGAATTGGTATTCCTCATTGTCCAAAATGTGGCAGAGAGATTAAAAAGCAGACTGTTGACCAGATGGTGGACAGAATTATGGAACTTCCGGAAAGGACAAGAATCCAGTTACTGGCTCCTGTAGTCCGTGGAAGAAAAGGAGAACATGTAAAATTATTTACCCAGATTAAGAAAAGTGGTTATGTCCGCGTTCGTGTAGACGGGAATATGTATGAGCTTTCCGAAGAAATCAAGCTGGACAAAAACATAAAGCACAACATAGAGGTAGTAGTAGACCGTCTGGTGGTGAAAGAAGGGATTGAAAAGCGTCTTACAGATTCCATCGAAAATGTATTGGAACTGGCAGAAGGGCTTTTAATTGTAGACATTATTGACGGAGAACCGATGAATTTCAGTCAGAGTTTTTCCTGTCCGGACTGTGGAATCAGCATTGATGAAATTGAGCCGAGAAGTTTTTCCTTTAACAATCCGTTTGGTGCCTGTCCGGACTGTTTTGGACTTGGTTATAAAATGGAATTTGATGTGGATTTGATGATTCCTGATAAATCCCTTAGCCTTGCGGATGGAGCCATTATTGCCATGGGCTGGCAGTCAAGTGCGGAACCGGGCAGTTTCACCAACGCCATATTGCAAGCACTTGCGAAAGAATATCGGTTCGATTTGCATACTCCATTTGAAGAATTACCTGAGAAAGTTCAGGATGTAATTATCAATGGAACCAATGGAAAAGTAGTAAAAGTATATTATAAAGGACAACGTGGCGAGGGCGTTTATGACGTTGCCTTTGAAGGTTTGATTCGCAATATGGAAAAACGTTACAGAGAAACCGGTTCCGATACCATGAAAGCGGAATATGAAAGCTTTATGCGCATTACACCATGTAAAACCTGTAAGGGACAGCGTTTGAAGAAAGAATCACTGGCAGTAACGGTGGGAGATAAGAATATTCACGAAGTGACATCTATGTCCATCAAACAGTTATTGGTATTTTTAGAAGAAATGAATCTGACAAAACATCAGCAGTTAATTGGCGCCCAGATTTTAAAAGAAATCAAAGCCCGTGTAAAATTCCTGATGGATGTAGGTTTGGAGTATTTAAGCCTTTCCAGAGCTACCGGTACATTGTCCGGTGGAGAAGCACAGCGAATTCGTCTGGCAACCCAGATTGGTTCCGGTCTTGTAGGTGTGGCTTATATTCTGGATGAACCAAGTATCGGACTGCACCAGAGAGATAACGATAAATTGATTGCTACTTTAAGACATTTGAAAGACTTGGGAAATACCTTGATTGTGGTTGAACATGATGAAGATACCATGCTGGCAGCAGATTATATTGTAGACATTGGACCGGGAGCAGGAGAACATGGCGGTCAGGTAGTTGCCACAGGGAAAGCAGAAGAAATTATGGCGAACGAAAATTCTGTTACCGGAGATTATTTAAGTGGTAGAAAGAAAATCCTTGTACCTACTATGAGAAAAACACCAACCGGTTTCCTGAAAATAGTCGGAGCTGCAGAAAATAATCTGAAAAATATTAATGTAGAGATTCCTTTGGGCGTTATGACCTGTGTAACCGGTGTGTCCGGTTCCGGAAAAAGTTCACTGGTGAATGAAATATTATATAAAACACTGGCAAAGAAATTAAACCGTGCCAGAACCATTCCGGGAAAACACAAGGAAATTCAAGGGATTGACCAGTTAGATAAAGTAATTGATATTGACCAGTCACCGATTGGAAGAACACCACGTTCTAATCCTGCTACCTATACAGGCGTATTTGACCAGATTCGTGATTTGTATGCGGCTACCGCAGATGCCAAGGCAAAGGGGTATAAAAAGGGAAGATTCAGCTTTAATGTGAAAGGGGGCCGCTGTGAAGCCTGCAGTGGTGACGGAATTTTGAAGATAGAAATGCACTTTTTACCGGATGTGTATGTGCCTTGTGAAGTCTGTGACGGAAAACGTTACAACAGAGAAACATTGGAAGTGAAGTATAAGGGGAAAAGTATCTTTGATGTGCTGGACATGACAGTGGAAGAAGCTATGAAATTTTTTGAAAATGTACCATCCATTTACCGCAAAATAAAAACCTTATATGATGTAGGTCTTTCTTATGTGAAATTAGGACAGCCATCTACTACACTTTCCGGTGGTGAAGCACAAAGAATTAAGCTTGCCACAGAATTAAGTAAGAGAAGTACAGGAAAGACTATTTATATTTTGGATGAGCCTACTACAGGACTTCATTTTGCGGATGTACACAAGCTGGTGGAAATTTTACAGCAGCTGGCAGAAGGTGGTAATACGGTGGTAGTGATTGAACATAATCTTGACGTAATTAAAACGGCGGATTATATTATTGATATCGGACCGGAAGGTGGCGAAGGCGGTGGAACTATTGTGGCTGCCGGAACACCGGAAGAAATTGCAAAATGTAAAGAATCCTATACAGGAAAATACATTAAGAAATATTTAGAAAAATAAAACAGGAGGATACCAATGAAGCTTATTTTAGCATCGGAATCACCAAGAAGAAAAGAATTACTAAATCAGATTGGCATGGAATTTGAAGTGATGTCCTGTGGTGGGGAAGCGCCGGTGACAACAACCATTCCATATCAAGTAGTGGAAGAACATGCCATGCAGAAAGCAAAAGCAGTGGCAGATAATGTAACAGAGCCTGTAACCATTATTGGCGCAGATACTGTAGTGGCATTAAAAGAACACATTTTAGAGAAACCGAAGAGCAAACAGGATGCAAAAGAAATGCTGCAGAAGCTTCAGGGAAATACTCATGAAGTGTATACCGGTGTGGTAATTATAAAGAAAAAGCAGGATGGCAGAGAAGATTGTATCCGATTTCATGAATGCACCAAAGTCACATTCTATGAGATGTCAGCTCAGGAAATAGAGGAATATGTAAATACCGGTGAGCCGATGGACAAGGCTGGAAGCTATGGGATTCAAGGCATTGGAGCAAAATATGTGAAAGAGATAACCGGTGATTATAACAACGTGGTAGGCTTGCCTGTGGCACGTTTATATCAGGAACTAAAATAGGAGAAAACGATATGATAAAACTCATAGCAAGTGATATTGATGGAACATTGATTTCGGAAGGAACTCATGAATTTCCAAAAGAGCTGGGAGATATTATTGACCGTCTGAAAAGTCTGGGAATTATATTTGTGGCAGCCAGCGGAAGACAGTATAAAAGCATGTACCGGCTTTTCAAGGATAAGGCAGAAGATGTGATTTTTGTATCAGGAAACGGTTCTTATATCAGATGTCGTGATTATGATATGAAAGAACATCGTATGCCAAAAGATATTTTAGAACAGCTGGTTAACGAGATACGTTCCATGGAATCGGAAGGATACTGTTTTATGGCAGAATCCAAGGAAACAGCTTATGTGGAAGTAAACAGCGTTGAATTTAAAGAGTTACTGGTAAATGGTTATCACTATGAGATTACGCCGGTAAAAGATATTTTAAAAGAATGTGATGATATATTGAAAATTTCTCTGTATCACAAGACGAAAATACAGGCAGCAGCAGATAAAATGATTCCGGAGTGGCAGGAAAAACTAAAGGTGCTGCGTTCAGGAACCAACTGGGTAGATTTTATGCCTCAGGGAGTGGATAAAGGGAGTGCGATAGCCTCTATCCAGCAGGTAATGGGCATTTCCAAAGAAGAAACCATGGTATTTGGCGACAATACCAATGACGTGGGAATGTTTGCAGAAGCAAAATACAGTTACGCAGTAGAAAATGCGGCGGATGAAGTAAAACAGCAGGCAGCGCATATAGCAGAATCCCCGGAAAAAAAAGGCGTGATTCAGTTGTTACAACAGATGGTAGACAAATTAGAGCAGGAAATTGATAATTAGTAATAAATGGAGGAAGAAAAGATGTACGATGAAATGTGTTTACAATGTTTTTTAGATAATCAGTTGAAACTGTTTCCAGAGAAAGTGGCAGAAACGCTGGAAGAGGCAGAAGAATTTTTAGAAGACTGCATGGCAGTAGTGTGTAAAAATGTAAAAGAAGTAAAGGCATACTGGGAAGAATGCGGAATTGATATCAGTGGTATGTCAATAGAAGAAATTAAAGAATCGGAAGAAGTTTTTACACTTCCGGATGGCAGATTTCTTATTGTAGAAGGTTAAATGGAGAATTCCAGATACACTGCTGGCGGAATAAAAGTCAGCAGTGTACTGGTAGTATCAAAAACCCGGAAAATTAAGGTGTTACAGAAGGATTGCGTTCACTTGACTCGGACGTTGGGGTTCCGGCTGCTTTATTGGCAAAGTCTGTGTTTACAATATCTTCATATGGAACTCGTTCTTCCAATTCACCGGCTTCTTCCAGAATATTTTGCAGCAGAGTTAAACTTTCTTCTTCAAAAACAAGATTATCTTTCCAGGTATTCTGTTCCTGATAGCGGCTTATAGTGGTGATTAAAGTATCCATATCTGTATCTGGAAACTGTGGGGCAATTACTTTGGCAATTTCTTCAGCTGAGTGGGTATTTACATAGTCCATTCCCTGTTGTAAAGCTTTTGTGAAGGCAAGGACTGTATCCGGATTGGCAGATAAAAAGCTTTTTTTGGCACTGTAAGCAGTGTAAGGAACATAACCGGATTCTACACCAAGTGAAGCAACTACATATCCTTTTCCTTCCTGTTCAATCAGAGTTGCAGAAGGTTCAAATTCTACGGTGAAATCTCCCTGACCACCGGTAAAGGCGGCAGCAGTGGAACCAAAATCGATACTTTGATTAATATTGAGACTGTCTGGAGAAATTCCGTTTTTCTTTAAGATATATTCGAAGACCATTTGTGGCATTCCACCTTTTCGTCCCCCAAGAATTTCTTTTCCCTGAAGCATATCAAATGAGAAGGAGTCCAGTTTCTCGCGGCTGACTAAAAAATTGCCGGCACGTTGAGTCAGTTGGGCAAAATTTATAATATAATCATCTGTATCTCCCAGATAAACATAAATAGAGGCTTCGGAGCCCATAAATCCAATATCTGCTTCTCCAGACAGAAGAGAAGTCATAGTTTTGTCAGCACCAAATCCGGTGGTTAAAGTAAGGTCAATCCCCTCTTTTTCGAAATATCCTTCCTCAATGGCAACATATTGAGGGGCATAAAATACAGAATGAGCCACTTCATTTAATACCAAAGGTGTGCCTCCTGAGTCAGTACTTTTACTGCCACATCCGGCAAAGGAAAGGAGCATAAGGCAGAAAAGCATCATAAGCGACAATACTTTCTTTTTCATAGAACCTCCTAAATTATATGATTGTACCCATAAAAAGGTGAATCATAACATACTGGTATAGTATATGAAAGGAATGAAAAATGGTTACACTTATTGACGGAAGAAAAATAAATCACTATAATTGAAGCAATGAGAATTAGGTAAAGTTCAGAGGAAGGAGAAGTACAATGAAATATGTTTTAGATACCCATACCCATACAGTGGCAAGCGGACATGCATATAGCACAATTAATGAAATGGCAAAAATGGCAGCAGAGAGGAAACTGGAACTTTTGGCAATTACTGAACATGCACCGAAAATGCCTGGAAGCTGTCAGGAAATTTATTTTAGCAATTTAGATGTGCTTCCAAGAGAAAAAGATGGGGTACAGCTACTGTTTGGTGTGGAACTTAATATTATGGATTATCAGGGAAACGTTGATTTACCGGAACGGTTATTACAGAAAATGGACATTGTGATTGCCAGCATGCATACACCTTGCGTTCCTCACGGGACACTGGAACAGAATATGTCAGCTTTTATTGGGGCAATGAAAAATCCTTATGTAAATATTATCGGACATCCTGATGATGCAAAATATCCGGTAGATTATGAAGAACTTGTGCTTGCGGCTAAGAAATATCGTAAATTATTAGAGGTAAATAATAATTCTTTAATGCCTCATTCTTTCCGGGAAAATGCAAGAGGAAATGATATTACTATGTTAGAGTTCTGTAAAAAACATCAGGTGCCGGTAGTAGTGGGAAGTGATGCACATCATACAGATTATGTGGGACGTCATGCAGAAGCCTATGATATTTTTGAAGAAATAGATTTTCCGGAAAGTCTGGTAGCTAATGCAGACAGAGAGTTATTATTTTCTTTCTTAAATAAAAAATAGATGGAAACCACAGGTTTCACTATAGACTTTTAGACTTTAATATGTTAAACTGTAAAGTGCTAAAGCGAAAGGAAGTAGTGAATATGAATAAAAAATTGCGTTCAGAGGCGGCAGACCAGCTGTTTGATGCCATTTTAAGTTTAGAAACAAGAGAAGAATGTTATGCATTTTTTGAAGATATATGCACTGTCAATGAATTGTTGTCTTTATCACAGCGTTTGGAAGTGGCAGGAATGTTGCGGGAGAAGAAAACATATTTAGAAATTGCAGAAAAGACAGGCGCTTCCACCGCAACAATCAGCAGAGTGAACCGTTCGTTAAATTATGGAAATGATGGGTACGATTTAGTGTTTGAACGTATGAATTCTTCAGGAGAATAGAAAATAAAAAGATAAAGCCGTTATTTGGCTTTATCTTTTTTTGACTCTGTCTGGGGAGGAACAATGTCATCCACCAGCTTTTCAATCAATAACTTTTTCACGTATACATCAAAGCTTAACATGCAGATGAAAGAAAATAAGTGAAGAAATTCTTTATCCTCGTCAGGAGCATCGGAAAATGATGTAAATGCTTTTTTATATTCTTCTAAAATGTCATTGACCAGTCGGTCTGCCTGTTCCTTTTCAAAACCGAATACTTCGTTATAAATATCCTGCAGATTCATTCCTTCACTGGCGTTAAAATACTTTTCCGTCAGCGGTGTCAGCAGGTTCTGGATATCCGTAATGGATAAAATATTTTTGAAATAGTAAATGAAAATTAATAACAACATATGCTCTTTGGAATATTTCTTCTTTACCGGTGGCGGTAACAAATCATTTTTCGCATAGTTGTTAATCATGGTTTTTGTCAATATTTTATCGGAATCGTAACGTTTTGTGGAGGCTAAATGCTCATCCATAAAGGTGGTTACCTGATCCATGTAAAGTTCGATATTTGGAATATCCTCAGGCTTGATATAGTCGATATTTTTAATTTTATCCAACATGCTTCTCAAGTAATCGGATGTATTGCTGCTCATATAAATCACCTCTACCACACATTATATAGTATTTAAAACTAGATGACAAGACATATTCTACAAAATCATAGTAACAGCTCAGTCATAATCAGTATCAAAACTCATAGAATCATCTTGCAATAAGAACGTCTGTTTGATATAATTGTAGAAAAAGTCCCAGGAGGACGTTGTTTAGTGAAAGCAGCAGAACGGGAAGCAAGATGGAGGAAACAACATGAGTATCTATGATTCGTTGAATGATATGCAGAGGAAAGCAGTATTTCAGACGGAAGGACCTGTCTTAATACTGGCAGGAGCCGGTTCCGGAAAGACCAGAGTTCTGACACACAGAATCGCATATCTAATAGAAGAAAAGGGTATCAATCCATGGAACATTATGGCAATTACCTTTACAAATAAAGCAGCTTCAGAAATGAGAGAGCGTGTGGACAATTTGGTGGGATTTGGCTCAGAGAGCATCTGGGTAAGTACGTTTCACTCTACCTGCGTCCGATTTTTAAGACGCTATATCGACCGACTGGGATATGACACGAATTTTTCTATTTATGATACCGATGATCAGAAAAGCGTTATGAAAGAGGTATGTAAAAAACTGGATGTAGACACTAAAATTTATAAAGAGCGCAATCTGCTGTCAGCCATTTCAAAAGCTAAAAACGAAATGATTCTTCCGGATGAATTTGAAGCCAATGCCGGTGGTGATTATGGACTGAAAAAAGTTGCAGCAGTGTATCGGGAATATCAGAAAAGGTTAAAAAGTAACAATGCACTGGATTTTGATGATTTGCTGGTAAAAACAGTGGAATTGCTGGAAAATAATCCGGATGTTTTGGAATATTATCAGGAACGTTTTCGCTACATTATGGTGGACGAGTATCAGGATACCAATACAGTACAGTTTAAATTTGTTAGTCTTCTGGCACGAAAATATAGAAATCTCTGTGTGGTAGGTGATGATGACCAGTCCATTTACAAGTTCCGTGGTGCCAACATCCGTAATATCTGGGATTTTGAAAAAGTGTATCAGGAAGCAGTGATTATTAAGCTGGAACAGAATTACCGTTCTACTCAGAATATACTGGATGCGGCCAACAATGTGATACGTAATAATTCCCAGCGTAAAGATAAGTCCTTGTGGACTGACAACGGAACGGGCGAGAAAATCGATTTTCGTCAGTTTGATTCTGCTTATGAGGAGGCAGAATACATAACATATGATATTGCAAAACGTGTGCGAGAAGGAGTTCATAACTATAATAACTGTGCTATATTATACAGAACAAATGCCCAGTCACGTATTTTTGAAGAAAAGTTTGTTGCCTCTAACATACCGTATAAAATTGTAGGTGGTGTAAATTTCTATGCCAGAAAAGAAATTAAGGATATTCTGGCGTATTTAAAGACTATCGACAACGGAAAAGATGAAATTGCCGTAAAACGTATTATCAACGTACCGAAACGAGGAATTGGTGCGGCAAGTCTTGGAAAAGTGGATGATTATGCAGAAAGTCAGGAAATCAGTTTCTATGATGCATTAAAAAGAGCAGAAGAAGTTCCGGGACTGGGAAGGGCAGTTTCTAAAATCACACCTTTTGTAACCATGATACAAACTTACCGCAGTAAATTGCCATACATGAAATTAACAGACATCGTAGAAGAATTGTTGGAAGAAACAGGCTATGTAAAAGAACTGGAAGCAGAAGACACCGACGAAGCCAGAGCACGAATTGAAAACATCGATGAATTAATGAATAAGCTTACAGACTATGAAGAAGCCGAAGAAACGCCTACACTGGGCGGTTTTCTGGAAGAAGTTGCACTGGTGGCAGACATTGATAATTTGGAAATGGGAAATAATTATGTAGTGTTAATGACCATGCACAGTGCCAAAGGACTGGAATTTCCAAATGTCTATCTGGCAGGGATGGAAGATGGTATTTTCCCAAGTTATATGACAATCACTTCCGATGATAAACTGGAAATTGAAGAAGAACGAAGACTTTGCTATGTGGGGATTACAAGAGCTATGGAAAAACTTCATATTACTTGTGCGAAAATGCGAATGATACGTGGAGAAACGCAATATAATAAAATGTCCCGTTTTGTAAAAGAAATACCATTGGAACTTTTTGAGGTACAACCCCAGAAAGAAAAATTTGTACCGGAAGAAAAAGCTTCCGCTTATCAGCAGGCAAAGATGGCATTCCGTTCAAAACCGGTTTCTACAAAGCAATTTACAGTAACAAAAGCAGAATCACTGGATTATCAGGTGGGAGATACCGTACTTCACAAAACTTTTGGTTCCGGTATGGTAATGGATATTACAGAAGGCGGCAGAGATTATGAAGTAACCGTGGAATTTAGCAAAGTAGGGGTGAAAAAAATGTTTGCTTCCTTTGCAAAATTGCAAAAAATGTAAATAGTATATAAAATTTCATAATTTTGGCAAAAAATATATAGTAAAATTGCACATTATGTGATATACTAATTACAACATCGGCATAAACTAGTTTGTGTCAGAAAACAGAAAGGACGTGTAAATCATGAATAAATTAGAAGAGTTAGTAAGTGCAGCAAAATTAAATGAATTGTTGCATAAAAAAGAAGAAGAAAAGACAAAAAATACAGTATTATGGGTATTAGCGATTATTGGAGCAGTTGCAGCAGTAGCAGCAATCGCTTACGGTGTATACAGATTCTTCACACCGGACTATTTAGAAGATTTCGAAGATGATTTTGATGATGACTTCGATGATGATTTCTTCGAAGATGAAGATGACGACTTTGCGGAATAAGAGAAAACTACAATAATAGTGAGGAAGAAAGCCATGCCAATGCGGCGTGGCTTTTTTACATGGGAGGAGATGGGTTCCCAGGCTGTAAACATACCCTCAGCCTTGGGAACGACAGGTAGTAGGCACGGGGCTGAGGAGGAGCGTCCCTGTCTGTCACAACATTCGAATCGACCATGCAAAAAAGTGTTGAATTAAGCAAGTTCATATATTATAATAAATGCATTGCAAAAACGTTAATTTAGGGAGGTTACTTATGAAAAAGAAATTTATTGGAATACTTATGTCCCTAGCAGTGGTTGCATCATTGACTGCATGTGGCAGTGGTGATTCTGCTCCGGCAGAAACTGAGGATACACAGACAACTGCAGACAACGAAACTTTAGATGATCCGGAAGCGGTTGCTGAAAAAACAACATTTACCGTGGGATTCGATGCTAGCTTTCCTCCATATGGATATAAAGATGATAATGGGGAATATGTGGGATTTGATTTGGATTTAGCACAGGAAGTGTGTGACAGATTAGGATATGAACTTGTAAAACAGCCGATTGACTGGGATGCAAAGGATATGGAATTAAGTTCAGGTACGATTGATTGTATATGGAACGGTTTTACAATCAACGGTAGAGAAGATAAATACTGTTGGTCAGAGCCATATATTGATAATAGTCAGGTATTTGTGGTTTCAGCAGATAGTGATATCAAAACAAAGGCAGATTTGGCAGGGAAAACTGTAGTTGTGCAGGCAGATTCCTCTGCTTTGAAAGCATTAGAAAGTGATGAAAATGTAGATTTGACAAACTCCTTTGCAGAATTAGTACAGGTGTCTGATTATAATACAGCATTTATGAATATGGAAGCCGGAGCAGCAGATGTAGTTGCTATGGATGTTGGTGTTGCAAAATATCAGTTAGAAGAAAGAAACGGCGAATTCGTAATTTTAGAAGAAGAACTGGCAAGTGAAGTTTATGGTGTTGGATTTGAACTTTCCAATACAGCACTTCGCGATCAGGTACAGGGTACTTTAAATGAAATGATAGCAGATGGTACATTTGTTCAGATTGCTGAAAAATGGGGCTTGCAGGACAGCGTGATTTTAGAAACAAAATAAGAAATGATTTTGGAGTAGGGAGTGTCAAAGCTCCCTATTCTCTTAGGAGGATAAAGATGGATATTCTGTCAATGGTACAACAGCTAAGCAGTGGAATGTTAATATCAATAGAAATATTTTTTCTTACATTATTATTTGCCCTTCCACTTGGTTTATTGATTGCGTTTGGACGTATGTCAAAAATTAAGATAATATAATTCATTTTTAAAGCATATATATCTCTTATGCGTGGAACACCACTGATGCTACAGCTTTTAGTGGTATATTTCGGACCATATTATATATTTGATATAAAAATTGCGAAATGGTATCGAATGGTTGCGGTTATTATTGGATTTGTGCTAAATTACGCAGCGTATTTTGCGGAAATATACAGAGCCGGAATCGAATCTATTCCAAAGGGACAGTATGAAGCAGCAAAGATGCTTGGATATTCAAAGAAACAGACGTTCTTTAAGATTATACTTCCGCAGGTAATCAAAAGAATACTTCCGCCGGTAACCAATGAAACCATTACACTGGTAAAGGATACTTCCCTTGCTTTCGTAATTGCAGTAACAGAAATGTTTACATTGGCAAGCCATATGGCTTCGAAGGAAGCGTCTATGATGCCGTTTGTAGCAGCAGGTGTATTTTATTATGTGTTTAACTTGCTTGTAGCAGTGATAATGGAAAAATTTGAGAAAAAATTGGATTATTACAGGTAGGTGAGGATATGAATTTATTAGAAATGAATCATGTAAGCAAAAAATTTGACGGCTTAGAAGTATTGAAGGATATTTCCATACAGGTGAAAAAGGGAGAAGTTATTTCCATTATTGGTCCATCCGGTTCAGGAAAATCTACCATATTAAGATGTGCAACCATGTTAGAAACCATTGATAGTGGAGAGCTAATATATCTGAACCGAAAAGCAGCATGGAACGAAAACGGAAAAGCGGTGTACGCACCGCACAAAGAATTAAAGGAAATTCATAGATATTATGGACTTGTATTCCAAAATTTTAATTTGTTTCCTCATTACAGCGTACTTAAAAATATTATTGAGGCCCCTGTATCTGTGTTAAAAGAACCGAAAGAGCAGGCAACTGCAGAGGCAAGAGAACTTTTGAAAAAACTTGGTTTAGAAGATAAGGAAGACTATTATCCACATCAATTGTCAGGGGGACAGCAGCAGCGTGTTTCCATTGCGAGGGCATTAGCACTGAAACCGCAGATTTTGTTCTTTGACGAGCCAACTTCTGCATTAGACCCGGAATTAACCACAGAGGTTTTGAAGGTTATTAAAGAGCTGGCAAAGGAACATATGACAATGATTATCGTTACCCATGAAATGCAATTTGCAAAAGAAGTATCCGAACGAATTATCTTTATGGAAAATGGTTATATACAGGCAGAAGGCACGCCAGAAGATATTTTTAATTCGGATAATATCAGAGTAAAAGAATTTATTGGGAAGTTAGAAAACAGATAAACAAGACAACGGCAAGAAAGGTTTATAAACTTAGAAGTCAGGTAATCTTGTAATTGAGAATATTTTGTGATATACTTCCACATGTTAGTTATAATTTGGAAATTTACATAAAAGCAGGAGGCTGCAATGAAAGAAAAAATAGATAAAATTAATGCACTGAAAAAAGAAAAAAATGCTGTTATTATGGCACATTATTATGTGAAGGATGAGATACATGAGGTGGCGGATTATATTGGAGATTCCTACTTTTTAAGCGAAAAGGCAACACAGGTGGAAGCTGATACTATCATTTTGTGTGGTGTGTCCTTTATGGGTGAGGGTGCGAAGATTTTAAATCAGAAGAAAACCGTATTAATGCCGGATGCTTCCGCAGACTGCCCAATGGCACACATGGCAACCGCGGAAAGTATTGCAAAAGTTCGTGAAAAATATAACGATGTTGCGGTGGTATGTTATGTAAATTCCAATGCGGAATTAAAGAGAAATGCAGATGTTTGTGTGACTTCATCTAATGCTTTAAAGATTGTAAAAGCACTTCCAAATAAATATATTTATTTTATTCCGGATAAAAATTTGGGAAGATATGTGGCAGAACAGGTGCCGGAAAAGGAATTTATTTTCAATGATGGCTGTTGTCCGGTACATGCAAAGCTTACCAAAGAGGATGTATTAAAGGCGAAGGAAGCACATCCGAATGCGGCATTATTGGTACATCCTGAGTGTGAAAAGGAAGTTGTGGAACTGGCTGAATATGCAGGAAGTACGGCAGGTATCATTTCTTATGCCACAGCAAGTGACAAGCGTGAGTTTATTATTGGAACAGAGCTTGGAGTTATGTGTGAATTAAAGAAAAACAATCCGGAAAAGGAATTTTATCCATTGACAGAAACCTTAATTTGCCCGGATATGAAGAAAATCACCTTGGACAAAATTATTGATTCCTTGGAAAAGAATACATTTGAAGTTGATTTAGAAGAACAGTTTGCGAAGGAAGCACATGCACCGTTAGTGCGTATGTTAGAACTTGCAAAATAGGAAATATGAACCGGAAACAGCCGGTTCATTGGGAGGCAGTTATGAAAAAAGAATATGACGTAATAATTGTTGGAACAGGTGTCGCAGGCTGTTATGGGGCATTGAATCTTCCAAAAGACAAAAAGATATTGATGATAACAAAAGCGTCATTAGAGGAAAGTGATTCTTTTCTGGCTCAGGGCGGAATCTGTGTGTTGAAAAATGAAGATGATTATGACAGTTTTTTTGAAGATACATTGAAAGCAGGCCATTACGAAAATAGAAAAGAATCGGTAGATATTATGATTCGTTCTTCGCGTGAAGTGATTGAAGAACTGATAGGTTATGGAGTAGAATTTGCCATGGAAGATGGTGAACTGGTATATACCAGAGAAGCAGCCCATTCCACCAATCGAATTCTTTATCACGAAGATGTGACAGGTATGGAAATTACTACCAAGCTATTGGAACAGGTACAGAAATTAAATAATGTGACAATTCTTACAGAAACTACCATGGTAGATATTATATGTAAAGATAACTGTTGTGACGGAATTTTGGTTCGCACGGCAGAAGGAGAGTTGGTTCCGATATTTGCTCATGATGTTTTATGGGCATGTGGTGGTATTGGTGGTGTATACGAAAATTCCACCAATTTCCCACATTTGACAGGAGATGCTTTGGCAATTTCTATACGTCATGGAATTGATTTAGAACATGTAAATTATGTTCAGATTCATCCAACCACATTGTATTCTAAGAAAAAGGGAAGACGTTTTCTGATATCTGAGTCAGTGCGTGGGGAAGGTGCGGTTCTCTATAATAAAGAAGGAGAGCGTTTCGTAAATGAACTTCTTCCAAGAGATTTACTGACAAATGAAATACATAAACAAATGGAAAAAGATAATATGCCATATGTACTGCTTTCCATGAGTACCATTGAAAATTGTGATGTGAAACAGCGTTTTCCAAATATATATCAGTACTGCTTAGAAGAAGGCTATGATGTGACAAAAGAGCCAATCCCTGTAGTGCCATCTCAGCACTATTTTATGGGAGGCGTTCATGTGGATTCCGTGAGCAAAACCACCATGGACCATTTATATGCAGCAGGAGAAACCAGCTGTAATGGTGTTCACGGAGCCAATCGTCTTGCCAGCAATTCCTTGTTAGAAAGTCTTGTATTTGCCAAACGTGCAGTAAAAGACATGATAGCCCATTGGGAAGAACGGGAAATATCTGCGGTAGAAGAAGCAGAACTTTCAAACCAGTATGGAATTGACATAAATACATATAAGAATTTAGAACAGTATGAAATCGAAAATAAGAAGTTAGTGATAGAAGCCATTGAACAAGAAAATAGAAAGGGTGTTACAAATGAATCCAGTTACAACACTGTTGAACGTAGATAATTTAATTTTGCAGGCATTAAGAGAAGACATTTCCAGCGAGGATGTTACAACCAATGCCGTGATGAGAGAAAGCAAAGCAGGAACTGCAGATTTAATCTGTAAACAGGACGGAATTATTGCAGGTCTTGATGTTTTTAAAAGAGTTTTTGAATTGTTAGATGACACAGCGAAAGTGACATTTAAAGTAAAAGACGGAGATGAAGTGAAAAACGGACAGCTTTTGGCAGTGGTAGAAGGCGATATTCGTGCCTTATTATCCGGCGAAAGAACAGCGTTAAACTATTTACAGCGCATGAGCGGAATTGCTACTTATACAAACAGTGTTGCAAAATTATTAAAGGGAAGCAACACAAAGCTGTTAGATACCAGAAAAACCACACCAAATATGCGTATTTTCGAGAAGTATGCAGTAAAAGTTGGTGGTGGCTATAACCACAGATATAATTTATCCGATGGAATTTTGATTAAAGATAATCATATCGGTGCAGCAGGCGGTGTGAAAAAAGCAATTGAGATGGCAAAAGAATATGCTCCTTTCGTAAGAAAAATCGAAGTGGAAGTAGAAAATCTTGATATGTTAAAAGAAGCCTTAGAAGCAGGGGCAGATATTATCATGTTAGACAACATGACACCGGAAATGATGAAAGAAGCGGTAGCCTTAACAAAAGGAAAAGCAGAAACAGAATGTTCCGGAAACGTTACCAAAGAAAATATCCAGAATATTATTGATATCGGTGTAGACTATGTATCCAGTGGAGCATTAACACATTCTGCACCAATCCTTGATTTATCCTTGAAAAATTTAAAACCGATAGAATAGAATTGCACAAAGGATAACGGTGCAAATGTAGATGAAAAGAGAGTTTTTTGTGCTTGTGCGTGAGAAACTCTCTTTTTGCTATAAAGTGAAAGGGATTGAGGTATGGAGAAAAAGAACATGGTATAGATAATTACTTGGTTATTCCGGTATGGCTGTTTCTTGGTGGAACGATAATGTATTTTATATTGGATTCTATTAAGCAGATAGCGGATAGAACGTGGTTGAAATATACAATAGTAGGGGTGATTGCTGTAGTAGTTGTAATATTATTGTGTGTGCAGTATATAGGGGGATAGCAATGATAGAATTTATTTTTGGCGGAGCAGCATTTATACTAATGGGTTTGCTTGCTTTTATAAAACCAACATTCATATGGAAAATCACAGAACAATGGAAATCTGATTGTGCAAAAGAACCATCAAAGCTTTATATAAAAAGCACTAGGTTTGGCGGGACAATTTTTATCCTTTTGGGTATGGTGATGATAATAGTAGGAGGTATAATATGAAGCATTTGGGAACGCAACGTATAGAAACAGACAGATTGATATTAAGAAAATTTGTAATGGAAGATGCAAAAGCGATGTATGAAAACTGGGCTTCTGATGAAGAAGTTACAAAATATTTAATGTGGCCGGCTCACAGTGATATTTCTGTAAGTCAGGAGATATTAAAAGAATGGACGAAAAATTATACGAAAGAAGATTATTATCAATGGGCAATTTGTTTGAAAGAAAACGATGAGCCAATTGGAAATATCGGAGTGGTTTCTCAGGATGATACCGTTCAAATGGTTCATATAGGATACTGCATTGGTAGGCAGTGGTGGCATCAGGGAATTACGTCAGAAGCATTGCGTGGCGTAATTGGATTTTTCCTTGATAAGCTAGGAATGCAGCGCATTGAATCAAGGCATGACCCGAGAAATCCAAATTCAGGGGCAGTTATGAAGAAATGTGGTATGCAGTATGAAGGTACATTAAGAAAGGCAGACTGGAATAATCGGGGGATTTGTGATGCCTGCTATTATGCTATTTTGTCAACAGATAGGTGATTTGAAATTTTGGAAGGTAAGAACAGATGGAAAAATGAATATAGGTAAAGGAGTGCGTATGAAATGAAAGATAAATTGTTAGAAAACATAAATGAATTATTTGATTCCTATAACTTGGTGGGGGGAAATAGTAAAAAGAATATAGATAAAATGAAGCAGATGATGCCTGATATAACTGAGGAAGATGTAAAAGAAGTGTTAGATTATCTAGAAGGGTTTTATAGATATTGTAGTAAGTATGGAGATAAACTTGCTGATAAATATAAGGCACCCTGTTTGCCTTGGAATGATGAGGCTGAGAAAGATATAAAAGAATATGTATTGTTGTGTCAGGAAAAATATCCTGAAATTGATGAAGAACATATTCGCGAATTGTTTAGTACGATTTGTTGGTTGGCTAATCGATAAAATCTGATTTGGTAGAGAGATTACAAACCTTGAATTTTCGATAAAAAAGACTGGGCGAGGCAAAGAAATTAGGAATAGATAAACTGTTATTAACGTGTGATGTCGATAATATTGGATTAAGCTATAAAGGTAAAAGTTTTATGAAATTTGAAGTTGTAGAATTGGAGGTATATAGTGATGCTTATTTTAATGGAAGGTATGGTAATGTGTTTTTTGCTATTGCTTACATGCGTAATAGGAATAGCAAATGGACCAGTAGGATTAGTAGTGTTATATGAAAATGATGTTCAAGACAGGGTAGTTAAATTAGGATATACAACGAAAGAAAAAATTAAAAAGCGTTTAATTGTTTCCAGTATAGCGTTGTTTGCTCCGGTATTATTTTTAGTGCCTTTTATGGTTTATTATATCAATGGTGCCATTGGTTTTTGGAGTGGATTTTGGCAAATGACAATTATTTTATGGATTATGGGATTATTTGATAGAATTTTTATTGATTGGTATTGGGTAGGTCATACAAATGCATGGGTGATACCTGAAACAGAGGATTTGCAACCATATATTCCAACCAGAGTTGTTATTAGAAAATGGTTGTTTACAATAATAGGGTTTCCGCTTATCGCAGCAATAATTGCAGGGATAATGACATTGATATAAACGATAAAACAATTGGATTATTGAGATATAATCTCTTTTGGGATAATACGCCATTTTGTACAATGGTGTTTGTTGATTGGAAATATCACGGAAAAGGTTATGGAAAAAAGCTTATGGAGCATTGGAAGCGTGATATGAAATCACAAGGATATGGGATGCTTTTGACTTCTACACAGGTTGAGGAAGAAGCAGAGCATTTTTATAGAAAATTAGGTTATAAAGATTGTGGTGGTTTTGTTATAGATGTTCCCCAATATGAACAACAAATGGATATGTTTTTGGTTAAGGGGATTTAGCAAATTTGAGGAGAATGAAATATGAAAGTAGAAGAATATGGCAAAGGTAATTCGAAAACAATAGTAATGCTTCACGGTGCACATTTTGTGCATACCTTCGGCAGACAATATTCGCTTTCCAAAGAGTATCATATTGTCGTTCCTCATATAATGGGATTCGGTGATAATACGGATAGAATTTTTCGGACTGACGAATGTATTAAGGAACTTGCAGATTATATCAAAAGCATTAACAAAAAAGTTATGCTTGTTGGATTTTCTCTTGGTGCACAACTTGCATTTAAGTTGGTATCTGAGTATTCAGAATTGTTTGAATCGGCAATTATCGTTAGTCCATGGCTTATCAAGGAAGAACCTGTCCTTTCAGAGATAGCTAAACTGAATAAAAAGCAACTTAAAAATAAGTTTATTTGTGGATTCACTGGAACTATGAACGGTTTACCACCAAAGGCTTGTAAGGAATTTATTTTACAGATGCAAAATGTAAAAGAGGAAACAGTTCATAATATTGTGTATAACGGGATAACCATTGATAGTGTTCCAGAGTTTGCTAATATAAAAATTCCCGTGAGTGCTGTTTGTGGTGCAAAAGAGCAGGATGAGGTTATTAACAGTATCAAAAAAATGGCTGAAATAAATGAGAATTGTAGATTTGAAATTTGGAATAAAGCAGGTCATAATATACCACCATTATTTGCGAAGAGGTTTAATGAACTGATTTGCTCGGTTGGTTAAACAAATCCTAATTTTAGTAGAGAGGTCACAAACCTCGAATTTTCGATAAAAACGACTTGATTATGTGAGGAGAAATAGGTATGAGTTATAAAATAGAACGATATAGAGAATGTAAAAGATTTAATGAACAATATAAGGAAATATATCAGTTTTTATTGGCGAATGCAGATAAAGGCTACAATGAGCATTTTCACTGGGGCAGATTTGAATGGATGATGTGTCATAGTTTTCTGGAGATAAAAGAACTTGAAAAAATCGCTCTTTTTAGGGATGAAAATAATATTTTGGTGGGGTTGGTTACTTATGACACCTGTTACGATGACCAAACATATCTGTTGCATTCGGTGGATGATAAAAAACTATTGAAAATGATGATTGATTTTGCCGTGCAGAATTATAAAATCGAGGGAAAAACAAGGATAAAAGCCAATCAGAATGATGTTGCATTAAATGAAGTTCTGGCAGAAAACGGTTTCGTTCAGAGCCACAAGGACAATAGTATACTGGAAATGGATTTGCAGTGGGATATGAATTACGTTATACCACAGGAGTTTACGATTAGTTCCAAGAATTTTGAGATAGATGATTGGAAATATCAGATGGTTTTGCATAAGGGCTTTGATAATGAGGGGATTCCTGAAAAGTGGGATGAGGAGTTGCTGAAACCCACTCCAAATTTGAAAGCTTCTCTAAAGGTATTTGCATTGAAGGGAGAGGAGTATTGTGCACACTGTGGCGTTTGGTATACACAGGGGGAAACTGCTTACATAGAGCCGGTAGTAACCATTCCGGAATATAGAAAAATGGGATTGGCAAAGGCTGTAGTTTATGAAGCAATCAGCCGAGCGAAAGAACTCGGAGCTAAAAGGGTGGTTGTTCTTTCATGGGAAGAATTTTATTATAAAATTGGATTTGAAATGTCATCGGAGGTTTGTTGTTGGGAGAAAGAGTAAATTATAAAAGTGTGAAGGAGAAAATTAGTGAGTAATTCAATTTACAGTCGAAGAAGTATAAGAAAATACCTGAATACACCTGTTCCAAAAGAAATGATAGAACAGGTTATTGATGCGGCAAGGATGGCTCCATCCGCAAAGAACAGACAGCCGTGGAAATATATTGTGTTTGGTGGTGAGCAAAAAAAGGAATTGTTGACTCAAATGGAAATTGGAATAAAAAGGGAAGAAAGTGAAGAAGCTTTTTTGCAGAATTCAAAACAAGGTATTCCGGATGCAAAAAATACCTTGAAAATTATGAAGGAAGCGCCTGTTATTATTGTTGTATTAAATACCAATGGAAATACGCCTTTTCAAGAGCTAAAGGTAGAAGATAGATTTACGGAGATTTGTGATAGTCTTTCTATTGGGGCATCAATTCAAAATATACTGTTAAAGGCAGAGGAAATAGGATTGGGAACTTTATGGATTGCCAATACTTGTTTTGCTTATAAACAGTTAACAGAGTATCTTGATACGACGGAGCAACTCATAGGTGCTGTTGCGATTGGGTATTCCGATGAAAAACCTTTGCAAAGACCAAGAAAGCAAATGGATGAAATAGTGGAGTACAGACTATAACAATGTAAACTTATTTTTCTCAAAAATCAGTAACCCCTCATCCCTCATTTTACATAATTCATTTGACATAGCACTGCGGTCAACAGAAAGAAAATCTGCCAGTTGCTGTCTATTGAAAGGGATTGTAAAAGTTGGGCTGCTTTGGCGTTTGGATTCTTCTGAAAGATAGGAAATCAGCTTTTCTCTGGTGGAACGTTTCGCCATATGTCCAAGCTTTTGTACAAGCATTCTGTTTTTTTCTGATATAGCAAAAAATAAGTTCTGCACTACAAGTGAATGAAATTTACAGGCGGAGGAACAGACGGTCAATATTCTTCTGACATCAAAGAAGATAACCGTGCTGTCCTCAACCGCCACCACATCATTTAATAAAGCACCGCTTCCGGGTGCAGCATAGGCTTCTCCAAACATTTCCCCAATAGTAATCACATTAATAATGCTGCGGTTTCCCCAATAATCATCACTTTGAACGTGTAGACCGCCCTCAACCAAAACGGTGATATTATTCAAATATTCTCCCTGTCGGAAGACATATTCCCCTTTTTTATAGCTATATTGTTTTGCCTGCAAGCATACAAGCATTGCAGAGATTTCAGCTTCTCCCACACCGGCGAAAAGTTTTGTCCGATTTAAAACTGGAATATATTCCCTCATAAAAACCTCATTTCTGTTGTAAAAACAACCGAATTATTGTTGCTATTGTACTATGATAAATCCGGAAAGTCAATGAAGATTTCAAAGTAACTCGTATAGGAGGAAATATAGATGGATAATAAAATGTTTTGTTTTCAGTGTGAACAGACGGCAGGATGCGAAGGTTGTATGGGAGCCGCCGGAGTGTGTGGTAAAAAGGCAGACACTGCCAAACTTCAGGATAAGCTTACAGGGGCGATGATTGGCCTGGCAGGAGCGGTTGATGGAAACGGGGAAGCGGTTTCAGAACATGTGGATAAATTGGTACTGGAAGGTCTTTTCGCTACAGTTACCAATGTAAATTTCAATAACGACAGTATTTCTGAATTGATTCAGCGTGTAGAGGAGGAAAAGAAAAAACTGGTGCCAAATTGCTATGCATGTGCCTCTGCCTGTGGCAAAAGCAATAACTATGACATGCAGAAGCTTTGGACTGCCAATGAGGATATTCGGTCACTCAAATCCTTGATTTTGTTTGGTATTAGAGGTATGGCGGCTTACGCTTATCACGCTGCGGTGTTGGGATATACGGACAGTGATGTAAATAAATTTTTCTATAAGGCTCTTTTTGCAATCGGTATGGATGATTGGGGAATGGATGAATTACTTCCGATTGTAATGGAAGTGGGTGAGGTCAATTTAAAATGTATGGCTTTGCTTGATAAGGCAAATACGGAAAGCTATGGAAACCCTGTTCCTACAGAAGTTTCTCTCACTGTTGAAAAAGGACCATTTATTGTTATCACAGGTCATGATTTATATGATTTAAAACAACTGTTAGAGCAGACAAAAGATAAGGGGATTCACATTTATACTCACGGTGAAATGCTTCCGGCTCACGGTTATCCAGAATTGAAAAAGTATCCTCATCTGAAAGGAAATTTTGGTACAGCATGGCAGAATCAGCAGAAGGAATTTGATGGGATTCCTGCACCGATACTTTTTACCACAAACTGCCTGATGCCGCCAAAAGCAAGTTATGCGGACCGTGTGTTTACTACCGAAGTGGTGTCTTATCCTGAAATGGTTCATATTGGAGAAGACAAGGATTTCACCCCGGTAATTGAAAAGGCATTGGAGCTTGGAGGTTATTCAACAGATATGCAGTTTACCGGAATGAATGGGGGCAACAAAGTAATGACGGGATTTGGTCATAATACCGTTTTATCCGTTGCGGACAAGGTAATTGACGGTGTTAAAGCAGGAGCAATCAAGCATTTCTTCCTTGTGGGAGGCTGCGATGGTGCAAAGTCTGGTCGTAACTACTATACCGAATTTGTAAAACAGACACCTACAGACAGTATTATCTTAACCCTTGCCTGCGGTAAATACCGTTTCAATGATTTGGAAGCGGGGATGATTGGCGGATTGCCAAGGATTATGGATATGGGACAGTGTAATGATGCTTACAGTGCCATAAAGGTTGCCGTAGCACTTGCGGAAGCTTTTGAATGTGGTGTAAATGACCTTCCGTTGTCAATGATTCTTTCATGGTATGAACAAAAGGCAGTTTGTATTTTGCTGACACTTTTTCATTTGGGGATTAAAAATATTCTGTTGGGACCATCGCTTCCCGCATTTGTCTCACCAAATGTGCTTAAGTTTCTCGTAGAAAAGTATAATATTGCACCAATCTCAACACCTGAAGATGACTTGAAGAAGATTCTGGGATAATAATTATGCTCACTGGTTTAGCTGGTGGGCATATTTATATTGTTCTGACATATTTTCTTGTTTTTTTAGTTGCCAGATGTCATAATAGCAAGGGAAAGGAAATAGCAGAAAATGAAACAGATTTTAATTATAGATGATGATATACATATTGGGAATATGTTAGAAGAAACATTAACCAAAGAGGGCTATGGAGTATTTCGGGCATATTCAGGAACAGAGGCGTTGCTTTTTTTACAGCAAACAAAGCCTGATTTAATACTACTTGATTTGATGCTTCCGGGGCTATGTGGAGAGGAAATTCTTCCACAGATAAAGGAGATTCCGGTAATTGTGGTAAGTGCCAAAGTGGATGTGGATAATAAAGTAGATTTACTTTTAGGCGGGGCAGCAGATTATATGACAAAGCCTTTTGAAATGAAAGAGCTACTGGCACGGATTACAGTTCAGTTTCGCAATGCGAATAAAGCAGGGGGAATGCAGAAACTCACATATGAGGATATAACGCTTGATATGGATACTCACACAATAACTGTTGCAGATAAAGAGGTAAAACTCACCAGAACGGAATATGCTATTTTGAAAATGCTTATGCAAAACTCAATGCAGGTTGTTACAAAAATTTCGTTATTGGAGCATATTTCTATCGACACACCGGATTGTACGGACAGCTCCTTGAAAATGCATATCAGCAATATTCGAAAAAAACTTCGGGAAATCTCCGGTGTTGATTACATCGAAGCAGTATGGGGAATCGGATTTAAGATGAAGTCAAAATAAATCTTTACGATTTCTTTACTGTTTTCTTTATCAGTTTCTTTAACGTTTGCTGGTAGAATGGCAGTATCAAATCAGGGAGGTAACAAAGATGAAATATGTTCTAACAACAAATGCTTTAAGCAAAAGTTATGGGCGGTTTCAAGCATTAGATGAACTGTCAATGCATGTTCCCAAGGGAGCAATTTATGGCTTTGTTGGGAAAAATGGTGCTGGTAAAACAACTTTAATACGCCTTATTTGCGGACTGCAACATCCTACAAGTGGAGGATACATACTGTATGACAGAAAAAACACAGAAAAGGATATTGGAAAGTCGCGCAGAAGAATGGGGGCTGTGGTGGAAAGCCCATCAATTTATGGGGACATGACAGCAGAAGAGAATTTAAAACAACAGTACCGTATCTTGGGAATTCCATCCTTTGAGGGAATCGAAGAACTTTTAAAACTTGTGGGGCTTGAGCATGCCGGAAAGAAAAAAGTGAGGAATTTTTCTTTGGGAATGGGGCAAAGATTGGGTATTGCCATAGCATTGGCAGGGAATCCGGATTTTCTGGTATTGGATGAACCGATTAATGGGCTTGACCCACAAGGTATTATTGAAATACGGGAACTGATTTTAAAGTTGAATCGGGAATATCAGATTACCGTTCTTATTTCCAGTCATATTTTGAATGAATTATCTAAACTGGCAACTCATTATGGATTTATTCATAATGGACATATGGTAAAGGAAATGAGTGCAGAAGAATTGGATGCAGCCTGCAGAAAGTGTATTCGCATAGAAGTGAACGATACCAAAGCACTTGCCAGAGTACTTGATGAAATGCACATAGAATATAAGATTCTTTCTAATATACAGGCAGATATATTTGCGAAGGTGAATATATCCAAATTGGCAGCAGCACTGGCGAAAGAAGAATGTGAAATTATTACTTGCCGGGAACAGGATGAAAGTCTGGAAAGTTATTATATGAATCTTGTGGGAGGTGGGTGCAATGAATAAATTACTTCCTGCAGATTTTTATCATATGTATAGCAGAAAATGGTTCTGGTTATGCTCAGTGGCAATGATATTAATTGCTGTTATGCTATGCATCATGCAATATACAGCCATGGACTATGCAGTAGCTATTGACCGGGTTATTTTTCTACCCATGGCTTTTTATGGGGTTGCGTTAGCAGCTTTAATAAGCATATTTGTAGGCGAAGATTTCAGTGATGGTGTGATTAAAAATAAAATTATTTCCGGAAAAACCAGAAGGGCGGTTTATTTTTCGAATTTGATAGTAAGCTGGAGCGCGTGCATTGCGGTGTATGTATTAACGATAGCAACATCCTTGGCAATAGGTGTGAACTGTTTTGAAATTAATGTAACAGCCGGAGAAATAATAAATTTTGCAGTATTAGGCATGTTTACGTGTCTGACTTATGGCAGCATTTATTGCACTATTACAATTTTAAATGGAAATAAAGCGATTGCTATAACAGTGTGTATGGGGCTGGCTTTCTTTCTGTTATTTTTATGTCTACACTCGAATTCAATGTTAGTGCAGCAGGAGTACGTAGATGGTGTTATAAATCCCCACTATGTGACCGGAATAAAGAGAACAATATATGAAGTGTTGCATGATGTGAATCCCTTTGGCCAGGCGGCGCAATTATCGGATATGACGTGTATAAATCCGGTTCGTTTTGTTGGGGTTGATTTCATCTGGATGATAGTTACAAGCTTTTTAGGGGGTTTGTTTTTTGATAAAAAAGATATTAAATAGGAGGATTTATGACGGAACTGCTATGTGGTGTAGTTGGCATACTTATTCTGATTGTATTAATTTTGGTTGCAAAAATTTATTATATGCAGAAGTCCATGAAGGAAATAGAAGAAGCTTTTGCAGATAGAGTGATATCAGATACAAATATGCTGATTGATATTTCCAGCCATGACAAATATGTAAGAAGTCTTGCCAATGCAATAAACCGGGAACTTCGTAAACTTCGAAGGCAGAGGCACAGATTTGTACAAGGTGATATGGAACTAAAAAATGCAGTTACCAATATTTCTCACGACTTACGAACGCCATTGACAGCAATATATGGATATCTGGAATTGCTGGAGAAGGAAGAGAAGTCAGAAGCTGTTGAAAGATATATTGAAATTATCGGAAACCGTGTTGAGATGTTGAAACAACTGACAGAAGAATTGTTCCGATACTCGATGGTGAACAGTATGGACATAGGAGAAATGAGTCCCGTTTCTATCAATCGTATTCTGGAAGAAAGTATTGCAGCATTTTACATATTGTTGAAAGAACGAAATATAGAGCCGGAAATTTGTATGCCGGAAGAAGGAGTAATAAGAGAAGTGGATAAATCTGCATTATCAAGGGTATTCGCAAATCTTTTGAATAATGCCATAAAATATAGCGATGGTGATTTGGAGATTGTCCTGACAGAAAAGGGGGAGATAATAATTTCCAATACAGCCTCTGAACTAAATGAAGTGGAGGTTGGAAAACTGTTTCATCGTTTTTATACCGTGGATAATGCACATAAGTCTACCGGATTAGGGCTGTCTATTGCCAGAACGCTGATAGAACAAATGGGGGGTACAATAAATGCTTATTATGCCAATAAAAAATTATTTGTGAAAATATATTTATGAGTGCATAGAAAGCAGGAAGAAAAATGTTAAATATGATGACGTTGATATGGGTGGTTACGGAAATTGTATTTTGTGTCTGTCTGGTGATGGAAAACAGAAGTCGTGGATTTGCTTTTGCAGTTGGAAAAGCACAGTAAACTTGACGAATAAGAAACGAGTATAGTAAAATACATATCGGCAAGAAAATCAAAAAGATGCGCCTTGTAGGGGAGCATCTTTTTGGTAAAATTACAGTTCGAGAGAAGGTTATATATTATGTCAAGTGGAAGTGATTTACAATGTAGAATATATCCGTTCGGTTCGCTTTCGCCGATAAAATATGTTGTTGTATGTTCATTTTTTGAAGGGAAATACTTACTGAGCCGTCATAAAGAGCGACATACTTGGGAAACACAGGGAGGACATATTGAAAGCGGAGAAACGCCTATAGATGCGGCGAAGCGTGAATTGTATGAGGAAAGTGGCGTAAAAGATGCCACGATTTATTCTATCTGTGATTATTTGGGATATGATTCAAACAGTTCGGCGAATGGAGCGGTTTTTCTTGCAGAGGTTCATAATCTGGGAGTTATGCCGGAAAGTGAAATGAGAGAAGCCGTACTATTTGATGTTTTGTCAGAGGAACTTACATATCCGGAGGTTACTCCGATGTTGCTTGAAAGGGCAAGGCAGGTGGCTTGGGAGAAAGGAATTATGTAAGCTTGAATTTGTAGAGGAAGACTATTATGAAAAATATACTTAAATGTAAAGGAGAACTTGTAAGCGTAAATGGTCATAACATTCATATATATAGGCAGGGAGATATAAATAAGCCCAAAATTGTATTGATGGCGGGGTCTGCAACAGTTGCACCTATATATGATTTTAAAGTTCTTTACGAAAAATTAGCGAATGACTTTAGAGTTATTGTGATAGAAAAATTTGGTTATGGATATTCTGAAATATATGATTCTCCTGGAGATATAGATAGTCTTGTTTCAATGCAAAAGCAAGCATTGGATATTATTGGAGAAAAAGGCCCTTACATTTTAATGCCACATTCAATGTCTGGCTTGGAAGCCTTAAGATGGAAACAAATGTATTCAGACGATGTAAGTGCAATAATTGGAAATGATATGGCAACCCCATTAACTTATAGTGTATGGACGACAGAAAAAGTTGCAAAAAAAGTAAAATTGATGAAGAACACAACAAAGTATAGGGTGTCGAGATTTTTATGTCAGCTGAATAATCGAAGTTTGACAAAAGAAGAAATAAACTAAGTGTCAAAAAGAATTTGCGGAAATACTTAACGCTAAATTGGTCAGTTATGATTGTGGTCATTACATTCATCACTTTAAAAGCGAAGAAATGAGTAAGGAGATAATTGATTTTGTAAATTCTTTAGAGGGATAAAGCCCAATTTGTAGGGAAAAGAGAATTAGAATTTCAGGAGGTGATTTTGCCATGGAATCATATCAGAGTTTTTTAGATAGAATTAATTCATTTGAGAAAAGTGAAGTTGATTTCGGTGACGAATACTTTAAAGGAAATCCATCTATTGCTCAAAAAGTTGATAAAAATAATAAATTTCAAACATTTTATGGAGATACAATTGTTTTTAATCTGGATGAGGTCACTAAGAAAACACTGTCGGAGCTTGTGGAAAGTTTATATAGTATTGTTCCGGAATGTTTTTGCGAAAGGCTGGTTTCAAATACCTTCCATATGACACTTCATGACCTTAGTAATTCGCCTGTTTTGCAGAAAATAGCGACAGAGGTTTTTGAAAATGAACTTAACGTGATAGAAAAAGCGAAGCAGATACATGAAAAAAAAATCAAAATGAGAAGTAAATATATTTTCAACATGGTAAACACCAGTTTGGTTTTGGGATTGTATCCGGTCAATGAAGAAGAATATACTAAGCTTATGGAGTTGTACGAATTGTTCAATGATGTAAAGCAATTAGATTATCCGCTTACCCCACATATTACTTTGGCATATTACAGTATTGATGGTTTTGATATTAAGTCAGCTAAAAAGTTAGAACATGCAATATATTAATATCGTAAATTTAGGGAAAGTTTGATAAGACATAGTTAGATTAGATAAAACTTGGAGGTTTACATGAAAAAAGGCGATATTTTAGAAGGCGTAGTTGGAAGAGTAGAATTCCCAAATAAGGGTGTTGTTACGGTAGAAGGTAAGGACATCGTGGTGAAAAATACCATACCGGGACAGAAAATAAAATTTGGCATTAACAAGGCACGAAAGGGAAAAATGGAAGCAAGGCTGTTAGAAGTTTTGGAAAAAGCAGAAAATGAAATTCAGCCAGACTGTCCTCATTTTGGTGAGTGTGGCGGTTGTACTTATCGAAATCTTTCCTATGAAGATCAGATTGCGTTAAAGGAAAAACAGTTGTCAGAATTGTTAGCGAAAGCAGGCTGTGAACATACTTTCGAGGGTGTAAAGACAAGTCCTACAGCAGATGAATACCGTAATAAAATGGAATTTTCTTTTGGAGATGCTTTCAAGGACGGTCCTTTATCATTAGGAATGCATAAACGTGGAAGCTTCTATGATATTGTAGCAGTGCGTGAGTGTAAACTGGTAGACGAGGATTATCGAAAGATTCTGGCAACTACACTGGATTATTTTGCAGGCACTCAGTTAAAATTCTTCCACAAGATGACACATGTGGGTTTTTTGCGTCATTTATTAGTGCGTAAAGCAGTAAAAACCGGAGAAATTTTAATTGATATCGTAACTACCACACAGGAGCAGTTTGATTTTACCGAATGGGTAAATATCCTTACTTCCTTAGAATTAAAGGGAAAAATTGCAGGAATTATTCACACTAGCAACGACAGCTTAGCAGATGTAATCAAAGATGAGGGAACTGAAATTTTATACGGTCAGGATTACTTCTACGAAGAATTGCTGGGTTTGAGATTTAAGATTTCACCATTTTCATTTTTCCAGACCAATTCTTTAGGCGCAGAAGTATTATACGATACCGCCAGAGAATATATTGGTGATACAGAAAATAAGAAAATTTATGATTTATACAGCGGAACCGGAACCATCGCCCAGATTCTGGCACCGGTTGCAAGCCACGTAACCGGCGTGGAAATCGTAGAAGAAGCAGTAGAAGCCGCCAAAGAAAATGCAGCTTTAAATAACCTTTCTAACTGCGACTTTATTGCGGGAGATGTATTGAAAGTATTGGATTCCCTGACCGAAAAACCGGATTTGATTGTGTTAGACCCACCAAGAGATGGCATCCATCCAAAAGCATTGCCGAAAATCATCGCCTACGGTGTGGAACGTATGGTTTACATTTCCTGTAAGCCAACCAGTCTGGTAAGGGATTTGGAAGTGTTGCAGCAGGCAGGTTATGTGGTGGAAAGAAGTGTGGGAGTTGATATGTTCCCTGCGACCGGGAATATAGAAACTGTAGTACTTTTATCCCGAAGGCTGTCAACTGATAATGGAAAGATTGAATTACAGGAGGAAGAAATACCTGATTGCGGATGTATTTATGGGTAAGCAGTTGTAGAAAAATGAGGGATTGCAAAATGCAATCCCTTTTTGCAATAGTAAAAAGGCTGAAACGAAAGGATGAGCATTATTGAAGATACGAGAGGAGTTTACTTGTCCATTAGAACTGGTACAAGATATGATTAAAGGTAAATGGAAACCAATTATTTTATGGAGATTACGGTTGGGGGAAACTACGCTTTCTAAGTTAGAAAGAGATATTGAGGGTATTACACAAAAAATGCTATTAGAACAATTAAAAGAATTAATAGATTATGGATTTGTTAAAAAAACAGTATTTGAAGGATATCCTCTTCATGTAGAATACTCTTTAACAGCAGACATGGGTGTGAAAATATTAGATGCACTAAAAATCATGCAACATATTGGGATTGATTATTTAATAGAGAATGGGATGGAGAATATTTTAATCGAAAAGGGTATTATGCCGGAATAATACACACAAAAAAGTGGGTAATTTACTACTTGATAATAGCTACTTATAATATTTCTATAAAAATCAATTGGAGGTATAGAAAATGAATGTTACAAGTAGTGGAATTATCAATGGCGTAATAGGAGCACAATATGGAAAGCGTGGAATGCAGTTTAATGAGAACAATATCCCCACATATTCTTTGCCTTTTAAAGTAGAGAATGCCCCGAAAGGAACGGTATCACTTGCGATTGTTTTGGAAGATAAGGATGCATATCCGGTAACTGGTGGTTTCGTGTGGATTCACTGGCTGGCTGCAAATATAACTCGTCTTGAAATACACGAGAACGAGAGCCAGACTGCAACAGATTTTGTGCAAGGAAGAAACAGTTGGACAAGTATACAAGGTGGAGAACAATCAGTTGAACTTTCTTCTTATTATGGAGGTATGACACCACCGGACAGACCTCATGTATATGAACTTCACGTATATGCATTAGATAAGATGTTAGATATAAAACAAGGATTTGGTTTGTAAGAGTAAATTTAAGATAATCAAATGTGTTTACTCATATCAAAAATTTGCAGTAATTGTTGCGATAAAATAATTAATGTATCAGAATAATAATAGTACCTTAGGGCATACTGATTACGAGGTGACAAAGCATGGAAAATCAGTACAACAAAAAGAAACAGGAAGAATTTAATGAAGCCCAAAGTCTTCATAAATTTAACAGCATTACACAGAAAGTAAAACCGGAAAACCAGAATCAGGAACATAATACCAGAAAAGAGGGTATTGGTCCAGTTAATCAAAAGAGATAGCGACGAAAGGCTATCTCTTTTTTGCTACATATATAGTGATGAGATTAACATCAAGGATACTTATGTCAATTATCCGGTAAGATAGATTTGCCAAAGAATCAACCTAAAATGAGTGAAAACAGGTTGAAGTCGGAACATATGTTTGGTATAATGGTGTTGAATTTAAGAAAGGAGGCGTACAAATGAATGGAGAATAAGAAGCATTATATAGCAATAGACTTAAAATCCTTCTATGCCTCCGTAGAGTGTGTAGAAAGAGGATTGGACCCGTTGACCACCAATCTGGTTGTGGCAGATGAATCAAGAACAGAGAAAACAATTTGCCTTGCAGTGTCCCCTTCTTTGAAAAAGTATGGAATCTCAGGGCGTGCAAGATTGTTTGAAGTGATACAGAAATGCAAAGAAATAAAGTTAAGTACAGGTAAAGAAGTGTCATATATCATTGCAACTCCAAGGATGCAGTTATATATGAATTACAGCAGCAAAATATATGAGATTTATATGAAATATATCAGCCCGGAGGACATTCATGTTTATTCCATTGATGAAGTTTTTATGGATGTAAGCAAATATATGAAATTATATCATGATGATAAAGGACAACCTTTGTCTGTACATGATTTGGTTATCAAAATAATAAAAGAAGTGTTTGCTGAAACGGGAATTACAGCAACGGCAGGAATCGGAAGTAATATGTATCTGGCTAAAATTGCCATGGATATTGTTGCAAAATATTCAGAAGCAGACAAGGATGGTGTGCGTATAGCGGAACTGGATGAAATGTCATACAGACAGTTATTGTGGGAGCATCGGCCTCTAACTGATTTTTGGAGAGTGGGGAGAGGAATCAGTAAAAGGCTGGAAGCCAATGGTATGTATACAATGGGAGATGTTGCCAGAATGTCGGTAAGTAATCTGGGATACGGAACGGGAGAAGATTTGCTATTTGAACTATTTGGTATTGATGCAGAACTTTTAATTGACCATGCCTGGGGAATAGAACCTTGCACCATGGAAGATATTAAAAATTACAAACCAAGCACCAACTCCATATCTTCGGGGCAGGTATTGAGCTGCAGTTATGATTTTGATAAATGCAGAATCGTTGTCAGAGAAATGGTGGAGCTGCAGGTGTTAGAATTGGTAGCAAAGAAACTGGTAACAGACAGTGTTACCCTTGATATCGGATATGATAAAAATATCGGACAACATAAATATAATGGTCCCATGGCATTAGACCATTATGGAAGGACTGTACCCAAGCCGGCGCATGGTTCCTGTAAATTGAAGGAACATACTTCATCTACGGAAAGAATAATGGAGGCTGTTCTTGCTATATATGACAGAATAGTTGACAGAAATCTAGGGGTGAAAAGGATTACACTTGCATTGGGAAATGTATTGGATGAGAGCAAGGTGGAAGCAGAACAGTTTGTTCAGATGGATTTATTTACTGATTATACAAAGTTGGAAGAAGAGAAAGAGAAACAGAAAAGAGAGCGGAAATTGCAGGAAGCCATGCTGAAAATTCAGGGGAAATATGGAAAAAATGCAATTTTAAAAGGAACAAATTTGCAAGAAGGTGCAACAACAATAGAACGTAACCAGCAAATTGGAGGCCACAAGGCATAGGAGGATATTATGGGAAAATATGATGATATTATAAATATGGATAGACCAAAATCAAACAGACCTTCTATGAGCAGGGCGGACAGGGCCAAAATATTTATGCCTTTTGCCGCTTTAAAGGGATATGAGGAAGCAATTGAAGAAAAACAGAAATTAACCACAGAGAAGATGAGATTCTCATGAAAGTGAATATTTATTAAAATATCGGTGAGGATAATATATGGAGTTAAGCATGTGTATCGAAATAATTAAAAGAAAGTAATAACGATTACTATTATTGACAAGGCGGAAAAGATATGATATATTATGCGTGTGGTAAGCAATAAGATTCAAATTTTTCGCAAAATTAAAGGAAGGAGGATGAGAATTAAGGAAAAGTCAGTGATAATAAAAGCTAAAAGAAATTTATAAACCAATTAAACTAAAACAAAAAAGTAAAGGAGACTTAATTATGTCATTGATAAATAAAGAAGTAAACGATTTTACAGCACAGGCTTATGTGAATGATACTTTTAAAACTGTTACAAAAGAGGATATTTTAGGTAAGTGGAGCGTATTTTTCTTCTATCCTGCAGATTTCACTTTTGTATGTCCTACAGAGTTGGAGGACTTAAACAATATTTATGATAAATTCAAAGCAGCAGGTTGTGAGATTTATTCTGTGTCTACAGATTCTCATTTTGTGCATAAGGCATGGCATGATTCCTCTGAACGTATCAAAAAACTTCAGTACCCAATGCTGGCAGACCCTACTCATGTGATCAGCAGGGATTTTGATGTATTGATTGAAGCAGATGGTATGGCAGAACGTGGCAGTTTTATTGTAAATCCGGAAGGAAAGATTGTTTCCTACGAAGTAAGTGCCGGTAATGTAGGCCGTAATGCTGACGAATTGTTCCGCAAACTGCAGGCATGTCAGTTTGTTCATGAACATGGTGATGAGGTTTGTCCTGCTAAATGGCAGCCTGGTGCTGAAACATTGAAACCTAGTCTGGATCTGGTTGGCCAGTTATAAGAAGCCTATGAAAAAATTATATGACGTTGTAATTGTAGGCGGCGGTCCTGCAGGACTGACAGCAGCACTTTATCTGGCAAGAGCAAAATACCGTGTGGTAGTTGTGGAAAAGGAACATTTCGGTGGACAGATTACCATCACCCATGAGGTGGTAAATTATCCCGGTGTGGAACGTACCAGTGGCGCAGAACTTACTGAAACTATGCGGAAACAGGCAGAAAGCTTTGGAGCAGAGTTTTTGTTGGCTCAGGCAGAAAGTTTTGATTTGTCAGAGGATGTTAAGATAGTTAAAACTGACAGAGGAGAATTAAAGTGTTTCGGTATTCTGTTGGCTACCGGTGCACATCCTAGAATGGTAGGATTTGCAGGAGAGGAAGAGTTCAGAGGAAGAGGTGTTGCCTACTGTGCTACATGTGATGGAGAATTTTTCAGTGGAAAAGAAGTCTTTGTGGTGGGTGGCGGTTTTGCAGCTGCCGAAGAAGCAGTATTTTTGACTAAGTATGCCCGCCATGTGACCATTCTTGTTCGGGAAGAGGATTTTACTTGTGCAAAGTCGGTGGCAGATACAGCAAGAAATAACGAAAAGATTTCTGTTCTTACGAATACAGAGGTTTTGAATGTCAGCGGAGATACTGCTTTGCGTGCTATTCGTTACTACAATAATCAAACTGGTGAAGAAAATGAGTATCGGGCAGAAGCCGGGGAGAACATTGGTGTATTTGTGTTTGCCGGTTATGCACCTGCTACGGCGCTGATTCAAGGGCTTGCGGAATTGAACGAACAGGGATATGTTATTACGGACAATTCTAAGAAGACTAGTGTTGATGGACTGTATGCTGCAGGTGATGTATGTATAAAAGAACTTCGACAGGTGGTAACAGCTGTGGGAGATGGTGCTCTGGCAGCTACTGAGTTGGAAAAATATGCGGCAATGATGCAGAAAAAAACGGGATTATATCCTGAAAAACCTGTTGTAGAAATGACGAAAACAGAACAGAATATTTCAAATGATTCAGTGCAAAGTACAGAAAACGATGTACTGTTTGATGATGAAATGCTGGCACAGCTGAATACAGTATTTTCAAAGATGGCGGCTCCTCTAGTATTAAAACTTTCTTTGGACGACAGACCGGTATCGGTTGAACTGAAAGGTTATATGGAAGAATTAGAAAAACTTACAGATAAGATTTCCGTAGAACTGACAGACGAGGGAGAGGAGGAAGCACCATGCGTTCAAGTATGTCGTGCCAATGGTGAATGGACTGGGTTGGCCTTTCATGGTGTTCCGGGAGGTCACGAATTTACTTCTTTTGTTCTGGGACTTTACAATGCGGCAGGTCCGGGACAGGCTTTGGATGAGGAATCATTGGAAGAGATTCGCGGCATCAGTCAACAGATAGAACTTAAAGTGCTGGTTTCTTTATCCTGTACTATGTGTCCGGAACTTGTAACTGCTGCACAGCGAATTGCAGCAGAGAATGCACATGTTTCTGCACAGGTCTACGATTTGAATCATTTCCCTCAGATTCGAGAAAGATATGATGTGATGAGTGTACCATGTCTGGTAGTGAATGATGGGGAGAAGATTAGTTTTGGTAAGAAGAATGTGCGGCAACTTTTAGAATTTTTAAAAGGATAAAATAGAAATAATCATGGATTTTGTAATAGTTCAGCCTTAGTGATTACAAAGACGCTCCAGAAGACTGTCGTGTCAAGTCTTCACCATACCTGTTCTTGAAATCGTTAAGCTGAACTGTTACAATTTTACCCTTCAAATCCTTCGGTTCCTTTCCGATACAACTTGCAAGACAAACAATAAGAAGCTCCAAACAATAAAAAAGTAATTCCGGCCAAAACAGCCCAAAATCTAAATGTAAAAACATTGCCAGTCTTTGAAAAAACTTTCGAACTCCAGGAAATCATTTCTTCGAAGGAAGGCAGCATTGAAATATCTCCATACAAGCCATAAATGAGTAACAGAAAACCTATCAATAAAAGAAGTCCAAGTTTGTAATAATTTCCATGTCTACTTCCAAAGCGGATAAAGAAAGGAAATTCTAAGGCGCGCAGTATAAACTGCAGAAAAAACAAAAGAATTACCAATTTTAAGGAAGTGTCTGTGTCAGACAGGGCATCTTGAAGGTTGAGCAGACAGATACACCACAAAGCACAGAACACAGATAAGAAAACGCTTTCGCAATATTTAGAACGCACCTGTCCACGGGCAGTGGAAGGAGAGGACATAATATAATTCGCCCAGACCTTTCGCTCATCTCCGGAAAATACGGAGGTTTGTGCATCGCCAAAACAGAGATAAATAAAAATAATATCTGCGATTTGAAGCAGTTTTAAAAGTGTTGCCTGGTCTGGATGTAATGATGTTAAAGGTATAAAATAAGGAATAGACAGAACCAGAACCACCACCAAGGAAAGAAACCAATTCTTTTTGTTTATATAAAAATCTTTTAAGATTAATCCCCGCATATACAATCCCTCCTTTTTATAATGCGAATACAAATCAGATAATTGATAAATCCCACAATAACAATCAGAAAAAATGCGATAACACATAGCAGTACTTTATGGGAAATACACCAAAGTTTTAATGAGTTGTAAATTTTTGTAGCAGATTCAGAAAAATTCAGTACAATCACACCAAATACCAGATACACAGGAAGGAGAAATCCTAGCAACAGGCGAGTTAGTACGCTGTTCTGGGTGCGGTAGCGATAAGACATAGGAATCATGCAAAAGCCCCCAAGAAGAATACATACTGCCAAAATGCAATAGGCAATCATTCCCGTTTTTGCATTGGAAAACCCGAACACACTTCCATAAATACACCCGGTTCCCAATTCTAACATAAATGCCACAATCCACAGGCACAATAATTCGGCAAATTTTACAATTGTAAGAGTTTGCGGATTTAGTGGGGCAGAAAAAGTATATAAATGCCACTTGCAGGAAAAGTCAGTATATATAGAAGAAAGACTTCCCTGAAAAAACAAAATGAGTAGCACCAGTACAGGCACGAAAGTAAATACGATATCTATCATAAGGACATTATCGGAAAATTCAGAAGCATCTAAGTGGGCAAGATTTCCGTAAATAAATGAAAAACGTATTAAATACCCAAATAAAAGTCCGAAAAGAAACAGTCCTATTCCAAGAAGCAAAAATTTTTTTCCAATATAAAAATCTTTTTTTAATAATCCGGTCATTACCACCACTCCTTTTTGGAAAGTCCACGCACATAAAAGAGCAGAATTTCATCTAATGTAGTGGAATCCATTACAAAATTCGAATATTTCTTCTGGCAATTCTTGCGGTCATTTACCATGATTTCCACACCGAAATCAGTACAACGCATACTGATAATATCTTCCGGAGCAACTTTTTTTGCATTTTCCTTACTGCATTTCACAATGCCGTGAGCGGATAAAATATCATCTTTATAGCCGGAAAGAAGCAAAGTGCCGTTGTGAACAAAAGTAATGCTGTCGGCAACCTTTTCTAAATCGCTGGTAATGTGGGAGGACATAAGAATACTGTGGTTTTCGTCCTGCATAAATTCCAGAAAAACATCCAGCATTTCACTTCGTACCACCGGGTCCAGCCCACTGGTAGCCTCGTCCATAATAAGAAGCTCGGCATTATGGGAGAGGGCAGCGGCAATCTGCAACTTCATTTTCATACCTTTCGAAAAGGTAGCCATTTTTTTCTTCAGGGGTAGTGAAAAACGTTCCAAATATTGAAAAAAGCACTTAGAATCCCAAGAAGAATAAATTCCGGCAAGTACGTTGTTAAGCTGCGTAGGTGTTAATTGGTCGTGAAATGGAAGTTCATCAAAAACCACGCCAATCCTGTTTTTGATTTGGATTTCCTGTTTTTGATGATGCATACCAAACAGATAAATTTCTCCCTGTTCTGGGCGTATGATATTTAAAATAGATTTGATAGTTGTTGTTTTGCCGGCTCCGTTTTGCCCCACAAATCCCATAATTGTACCTTTCGGAACGGTTAAATTCAAATTTTTAAGGGAAAAACCATCGTAGTTTTTACATAGATTCTTAATTTCAATTGCATTTTCATAATGATACATAATTACTTATCTCCTTCGTAAAAATAAGTTAGAATATCGCTTAATTCCTCAAGCGAAAGGTTGCTTAGTTTAGCTTTGTCAACAGCTTGAGAAAGCAGTACCTCAATCTGGCGTAGATTTTCCTCCTTTATCAGCTCTACATTCTGTTGTTTTACAAAGCTGCCTTTACCGGTATAAGATTCGATAAACCCTTCCCTTTCTAATTCCTCATAAGCTCTTTTCGTAGTAATAACGCTGATACGCAAAGACTGTGCAAGAGTCCTCATGGAAGGTAGAGCATCTCCGGGTTTCAATTCTCCGGTCATAATAAGTGATTTTATCTGGGTAACAATCTGCTCATAGATTGGTTCTCCCGAAGAATTACTGATAATAATGTCCATAGCTATCTCCTTATAATGTATATATACGATATACACATTATATATATTCTGAAAGTGAGTGTCAAGAGAAGATTGATGAATCATCAAATTTTAAGAAATTATTAGGATTTTTTTATTGATTTCCCGAATAGATTGGGATAAAATCAACATTGCATAAAGTTGAATGGAAAAAATGTGCAAATATAACAAATTACGTTATTGATAAGTCAAATAGGAGGAGTAACATGCTGGAATTAAAGAACATTAAAAAAGACTATCCCGCAGGTGATGGTATTGTTCATGCATTAAAAGGTGTAAGCCTGCAGTTTCGAAAGAATGAGTTTGTGTCTATTTTAGGACCTTCCGGATGCGGAAAAACTACATTGCTTAATATTATCGGTGGATTAGACCATTACACATCCGGTGATTTAATTATCAATGGAAAATCTACCAAAGATTTCAAGAGTCGTGATTGGGACACCTATCGTAATCATTCTGTAGGTTTTGTGTTTCAGAGCTATAATCTGATTCCCCATCAGAATGTATTGCAGAATGTAGAACTTGCATTGACTCTTACCGGTGTATCCAAGTCAGAGCGTAGAGAACGTGCGAAAAAAGCGTTAGAGCAGGTAGGTTTGGGAAATCAGTTACATAAAAAACCAAGCCAGATGTCAGGCGGTCAGATGCAACGTGTGGCGATAGCAAGAGCGTTAGTAAATAATCCGGATATTATTCTTGCGGATGAACCGACAGGGGCATTGGACAGTGAAACCAGTGTGCAGGTAATGGAGATTTTGAAAGAGATTTCCAAAGAAAAGCTGATTGTAATGGTTACTCATAATCCGGAATTGGCGGAACGGTATTCCAATCGAATCATTCGCGTACTGGATGGAGAAATTAAATCCGACAGCCATCCGTTGACGGAGGAAGATTTAAAAGCAGAGAAAACATTAGAACAGGCGGCAGCGGACAAATCAAAAAAGAAAAAGAAGATGCCATCCATGTCCTTGGGAACTTCCTTTTCTCTTTCCCTTAAAAACCTGATTGCAAAAGGGGGAAGAACTACGTTAACCTCCTTTGCCGGAAGTATTGGTATTATTGGGATTGCATTGATTTTTGCTGTGTCACAGGGGCTTACCAGCTATATAGATGCGGTTCAGGAGAATACATTGTCTTCTTATCCGTTGACAATTCAGTCTACCAGCGTGGATGTAAGCACCTTGATGTCTACCTTTATGGGAATTGCAGACAAAGAGATTGCACATGAAAAAGATGCAATTTATCCACAGTCTGTGTTATATGATATGATGGATGCCATGAACAATATGGAAAGTGTAGAAAACGATTTGGTTGCATTCAAAAAACATATTGAAGAAGAATACAATAACTCAGAAGGCGAAGGCAGCTTAAATGAAGCTATCAATGGAATTCAGTATACTTACGACACACAGCTTTTGGTATATACCAAAAATGCAGATGGAGATATTATTCATTCCGATACAACGGAAATTTTAACAGAAATGATGTCAGATATTTTTGGTTCTGACATGTCCTCCATGGCAAGTATGACAGAAAACACAACTCTTTTCGGTATGGATGCCAGTGCTTCTCCGATGTATTCCATGAGTCAGTCCTCCATGAAGCTTTGGCAGGAATTGCTTCCGGGAGATGACGGAAAGCTGGTAAATGAACTTTTGGAAAAGCAGTATGATGTGATTTATGGTTCATGGCCAACAGAATACAATGAAGTTGTTTTGGTGGTGGATGAAAATAATGAATTAGACGATTTGACCTTATATGCACTTGGCTTAGAGTCAAAGGAACAGATTGAGGCTATCAAGGACGCAGCGGTAGAACAAAAAGAATTAAAGATGGAAGATAAATCATGGTCTTATGAAGAAATCTGTGATAAAGAATATATTACCATTTTAAATTCTGACTGTTACAGCTATGACCAAAATACAGGAATGTACACAGATTTAAGAGATACGGAAGCAGGCTTAAAATATCTCTATGATAACGGGATTCCGTTGAAAGTATCCGGTATTATCCGTCAGAGTGAAGATGTAGAATCCGCTATGTTAACAGGTTCTATTGCGTACACAAGTGAATTAACAGAATATATCATTGAACATTCCAAAGCTTCAGAAGCAGTAAAAGCACAATTGGAAAAACCGTCTACGGATATCTTTACGAATCTTCCGTTTAAAGAAAATACAGGAAATCTTTCTGAAAAGGAAAAAGAAACGGAATTTCGTGCTTATGTAGAAGAACTTTCCGAAGAAGAAAAGGCAGCAACTTATGTAAAGGTGATGTCTATTCCGTCAGAGGAAGAATTAAATACAATGATAGAACAGGCGATGGAAGGCGTAGACAGAGCAGCAATTGAAGCTACCATGACACAGGCTATGGTAGAGCAGTTAGGTATGAAGGAAGAGGAAATTGCCGGATACTTGGCGGATATGTCAGATGAAGATTTGTTTAGCACTTATCGTGAACTTGTGAGCGAACAGATAAAGAAGCAGTATGCTGCCGGTGTAGAACAGCAGATGGCAATGATGACACAGGAACAGAAAAATGCTGCATTTACCATGGCTATGGATGGATATACCACAGAGCAGTGTGCAGTTTACTATGATGAAATCATGGAATTTTCTGAATCCACATATGAAAATAATTTAAAACAGTTAGGTTATGTGGATTTAAACGACCCGGCATCCATTAATTTCTATGCGTCAACCTTTGAAAACAAAGATGTAATCGAAGATGCAATTGCAGATTATAATGACAAGGTAGATGAAATTCAGAAAATTCAATATACCGATTATATTGGTTTGATGATGTCATCCGTTACTTCTATTATTAATGCAATTACTTATGTATTAATTGCGTTTGTGGCAATTTCGTTGATTGTATCCTCAATTATGATTGCGGTTATCACATTGATTTCCGTACAGGAAAGAACAAAAGAAATCGGTATTCTTCGTGCAATGGGGGCTTCCAAACATGATGTATCCGTAATGTTTAATGCGGAAACAGTTTTAATTGGTTTTGCTTCCGGTACGCTAGGTGTGGTGATTACCTACCTGTTATGTATTCCGATTAATTCCATCATTCACAGTTTGACGGGAATTAATAATTTAAGTGCAACCTTGCCATGGCAGGCGGCGTTAATCTTTATTGCAATCAGTGTAGTGTTAAATCTGTTCTCTGGATTTATCCCGGCTAAGAGTGCGGCAAGAAAAGACCCGGTAGTTGCATTGAGAAGCGAGTAAAAATAAAAATGAGAATGTCAAGATAAAATACTTGACATTCTCATTTTTATAGTGTATTCTATCCTAGGTGATGCAAATGGAAAGATTTGTTGAGCAGGCTTTACTGTATGATTTCTACGGAGAACTGCTTACGGAAAATCAGAAGAACGTTTATGAGGACGTTATATTAAACGATTATTCGCTGAGCGAAGTTGCAGAAGAAAAAGGAATCAGCAGGCAGGGTGTCCATGATTTGATTAAACGCACCAACAAAGCTCTGATGGAATATGAAGAAAAACTTCATTTGGTAGAAAAGTTTCTTCATATAAAAGAGAAGGTGAGTCAGATTCAGGAAACCGTGGAACAGGCAGAAACCATAGAGAAGCATCAGCTGATTGAAAGGATAGAATCAATTTCTAATGAAATTTTGGAGGAATTATAGGAAATGGCATTTGACAGCTTAACAGACAAACTTCAAAATGTATTTAAAAAACTTCGAAGTAAAGGTCGTCTTACAGAAGAAGATGTAAAACTGGCTTTGAAAGAAGTTAAAATGGCACTTCTTGAAGCAGATGTAAACTTTAAGGTGGTAAAGAAATTTGTCAAGAGCGTGCAGGAGCGTGCAGTGGGACAGGACGTTATGAACGGTCTGAATCCGGGACAGATGGTAATTAAGATTGTAAATGAAGAATTGGTCAATCTTATGGGCTCGGAAACCACAGAAATTACATTGCAGCCGGGAAAAGCAACCACAGTAATTATGATGGTTGGTTTGCAGGGTGCAGGTAAGACAACCACAGCGGCAAAGCTTGCAGGCAAATTTAAGCAGAAAGGTAAGAAACCTTTGCTGGTAGCTTGTGACATTTATCGTCCGGCAGCTATTAAACAGTTACAGATTAATGCGGAAAAGGTAAATGTAGATATGTTTACCATGGGTGATAACCATAAACCGGTTAATATTGTAAAAGCAGCAATGGAGCATGCCGATAAAAACGGCAATAACCTGATTATTATTGATACCGCCGGTCGTCTTCACATTGATGAAGACATGATGCAGGAATTGATTGAAATTCGTGAAGCGGTAGAAGTTCATCAGACTGTTTTGGTAGTAGATGCCATGACAGGTCAGGATGCTGTAAATGTAGCAGAAACCTTTAATGAAAGAATTGGCATTGACGGTGTTATCCTTACCAAATTGGATGGTGATACCAGAGGTGGTGCGGCACTTTCGATTAAAGAAGTTACCGGAAAGCCGATTTTCTATGCGGCAACAGGTGAAAAGCTTACCGATTTAGAGCAGTTCTATCCGGACAGAATGGCATCCAGAATCCTTGGAATGGGCGACGTGATGAGCCTTATCGAAAAGGCACAGGCAGAAATCGATGAAGATAAAGCCAAGGAAATGGAACAACGCTTTAAGAAAAATCAGTTTGATTTTAATGATTACTTAGAAAGTATGAGCCAGATGAAGAAGATGGGTGGTCTTGCCAGCATTATGAATATGATTCCCGGTATGGGAGCACAGATGAAAAATGTGGATACCGAACAGGGAGAAAAAGCAATGGCTAAGACGGAGGCGATTATTCTTTCCATGACACCGCAGGAAAGAGCCAATCCGGATTTGTTAAATCCATCCAGAAAGCGTAGAATTGCCAATGGAGCGGGAATTGACATCAGTGAAGTAAACCGCTTTGTAAAACAGTTTGAACAGACAAAGAAAATGATGAAACAGCTCCCGGGAATGATGGGAGGATTTGGTGGTAAAAGAGGTAAGTTTAAACTTCCTTTTTAACATAAATGAAATAACCTAAGGAGGTGAAATGAAATGGCAGTAAAAATCAGATTAAGAAGAATGGGACAGAAGAAGGCTCCTTTTTATAGAATTATTGTAGCTGACTCAAGATCTCCAAGAGATGGTAAATTCATCGAAGAAATCGGTACTTACGATCCAACTAAGAATCCAAGCGAATTCCATGTAAACGAAGAATTAGCTAAGAAATGGTTAGCAAATGGTGCTCAGCCAACAGAAGTTGTAGGTAAGATCTTCAAGTTAGCTGGAATTGAAAAATAATTTACGGACTACTAGTGGGAGGTACGCATATGAAAGAATTAGTTGAAGTTATAGCAAAATCACTAGTTGATAATCCGAAGGAAGTTGTGGTATATGAAAAAGAGAAAGATAACAGTATCATTCTCGAATTACATGTAGCACAGGAAGACATGGGAAAAGTCATTGGAAAACAAGGACGAATCGCAAAAGCCATCCGTGCAGTAGTTAAAGCAGCAGCTTCAAAAGAAGAAAAGAAAGTTATTGTGGATATCGCACAGTAACTTTGGAAGGCATGTTCTCAGGAACATGCCTTTTGTATAATGTTGGTGGCGTGAGTTTTTGGATGCCGGGACGCCGTAAAGGGGCAGTAATACATCCTGAGAAGACGAAACAACACTCCGGTGAACTAACTGTTAACTGCGACTAAGACTCTCGGGAGAGCCCTCGAGCCTAAGTCTTCGTAAACAGTGGATTTCACCTCCGCTAAAAGCGTTTCTGGATTGTCTTCTCAGGATGTATTGCTGCCCCTTTACGGCTGTTCACGGAAACCGCCAAGAAATCACTGCTACCTAGCAATACTCACAAATGCAGTTATGTGGAAATGCACATATAAGAACTGATGGTAAACAGCCAATTAAGTATATATTAGCATTTCGAAAATGCAGTTAATGAGAAAATACACATATTGGAATTGCCGGTAAACAGCCAATGGTGGGGACAGACGCTTGCTTGTCAGGCGATTGAGAAACGCTTTTAGTGCAGGTGAAATCCAGCTCTTAGAAAGCACTTAGTGAAGAACCCCTCAGGTGATGAACTTAGTGCGTCTTAGAGATTAGTTCAACGGAACGTTGTTTCTGCCTGACAAGCAAGCGTCTGTCCCCACCATTGGCGTACCGCCATCCAATATGTATATTTTATCATTTCACAAATACAGTGTAAGGAGAATATGTATGCAAGAATTGCTTCAGGTAGGAGCTATTACTTCCACCCACGGAATCCGCGGAGAAGTAAAAGTGTTTCCTACAACAGATGATGTAAACCGTTTTAAGAAATTGAAAGAAGTAGTGTTGGATACCGGAAAAGAGCAGATTACATTGGAGATACAGGGTGTAAAATTCTTCAAGCAGTTTGTAATCTTAAAATTTAAAGGGATAGACAACATTAATGACATAGAAAAATATAAGAGATGTCCATTGTATGTGACCAGAGAAAATGCAGTGAAACTGGAAAAAGATGAATATTTTATTGCAGATATCGTTGGAAGTGTCGTGGAAGATGAAGATGGAAATGTACTTGGTACCTTGAAAGATGTTATTGTAACCGGTGCAAATGATGTGTATGTGGTAGAAAACGAAGAAGGAAAAGAACTGCTGTTCCCGGCAATCAAAGAATGTGTGTTAAACGTAGACGTGGAGCAGGCTAAAATCACAGTGCATATTATGCCGGGACTGTTAGATTAGGAGTTTTTATGAACTATTATATATTAACATTGTTTCCTGATATGGTGATGGATGGGTTAAATACCAGCATTATCGGCAGGGCGAAGGAAAAGGGTTTGTTGTCCATAGAGGCTGTAAATATCAGGGATTTTACAGAAAATAAGCATAACAGAGTAGATGATTACCCATATGGCGGTGGTGCAGGCATGGTGATGCAGGCACAACCGGTATACGATGCTTATCGTCATGTAGAAGAAAAAATAGGAAAAAAGCCAAGAGTGATATATATGACACCTCAGGGAAAGACCTTTAATCAAAGTATGGCGGAAGAATTTGCTAAAGAGGAAGAATTGGTTTTCCTGTGTGGTCACTATGAAGGAATCGATGAGCGTGTGCTAGAAGAAGTGGTGACGGATTACGTGTCCATTGGCGATTATGTGCTGACCGGAGGGGAGCTTCCGGCAATGGTTATGATTGATGCCATTTCAAGACTCTTGGAAGATGTGCTGCATAATGATACTTCAGCGGAATTTGAAACCTTTCATGATAATTTGTTAGAATATCCTCAATACAGCAGACCGGAAACCTGGAACGGCAAAAAAGTGCCGGAAGTGTTATTGTCGGGACACCATGCCAATATCGAAAAGTGGCGTAGGGAGCAGTCCATTATGCGAACGGTGGAATGGCGGCCGGATTTGATTGAAAATGCGGTACTTTCCAAGAAAGAAAAGCAGTTTTTGGACAAATATTTAGAAGAAAGAAAAAAAGACTTGCACTAGCATATCCCTTATGATATAATCTTAAATGTTGTGAGAAAAAGAGATGGTCCTCTGTTACGTTGATAAGTATTAAGAACATCCAAAATGATAGGAGGCACACAATGAACGCAATTATTAAAGAAATCGAAACAGCTCAGTTAAAAGCAAACGTTGATGAATTTAGCATCGGTGATACTGTAAGAGTACATGCTAAAATCAAAGAAGGAAACCGTGAAAGAATTCAGGTGTTTGAAGGAACTGTATTAAAAAGACAGGGCGGAAGCACAAGAGAAACATTCACAGTTCGTAAATTCTCAAATGGTGTAGGCGTTGAAAAAACATGGCCATTACATTCACCAAACGTAGAAAAGATCGAAGTAGTAAGAAAAGGTAAAGTTAGACGTGCTAAATTGAACTACTTAAGAGATCGTATCGGTAAGAAAGCTAAAGTTAAAGAATTAGTGAAATAATGAAACAACAAAAGGAACAAGGCAATGTATCTTGTTCCTTTTTCCTATGTGAAAGTAAATGTGAGTCCTAAAAACAGAAAGGTGCAGATGGCAGTGAGCAGGGCGAGTGTGAATAGAAGAAGACGCAGACAAAAAAGACGTGAAACCATGGATTTAGAAAGAGTTAAAAATGTCCTTAGCTGGACATTTGAAATTGTACTGGTAATCGCAATGGCATTTGTGCTGGTATATTTTGTTGGTGAAAAAACAAGCGTTATCGGCGCTTCCATGGAGCCTACGTTGTATAATAAAAATGAAGTGATTATCAATAAATTTATATATAAATTAACAGATCCAAAGCGTTGGGATGTGGTGGTATTTAGACCAAACGGAAATAAGAACACACATTTTACCATCAAAAGAGTAGTAGGTCTTCCGGGAGAAACCATCAAAATTGAATCTGGAAAACTATACATTGATGGTGAAGAAATAACAAGCGAGTTTATTGAGAATGGAATCGAAGATGCGGGAATCGCGGAAGATTCCATACTATTAGGGGAAGACGAATACTTTGTGTTAGGAGAGAATTTGACAAACAGCGAGGACAGTCGTTTTGCGAATGTGGGAAATGTAGATAAACAGGACATTGAAGGCAAAGTGTGGTTTCGCGTTTCTCCATTCAAAGAAATAGGATTTGTAAAGTAAAGGAGAAAAAGAATGCATTTTCAGTGGTATCCGGGACATATGACAAAAGCAAAGAGAATGATGGAGGAAAATATCAAGCTGATAGATTTGATTATCGAGCTGGTAGATGCCAGAGTTCCTTTAAGCAGTCGTAATCCTGAAATAGACAGTCTTGGAAAAAATAAGTTCCGACTGGTGCTTTTAAATAAATCAGACCTTGCCGATGAACGCTACAATGAAGCGTGGATGGCATATTTTAAAGAAAAAGGATATTTTGTAGTAAAGGTAAATGCCAGAAATGGAAACGGTGTAAAGCAGGTAAACAGCGCCGTAATGGAAGTATGTAAGGAAAAAATCGAACGCGACCGAAAACGAGGCATTTTAAATCGTCCGGTACGTGCTATGGTAGTTGGAATCCCAAATGTAGGAAAATCTACCTTTATTAATTCCTTTGCAGGAAAGGCCTGCACCAAAACAGGAAATAAGCCGGGCGTAACAAAAGGAAAACAGTGGATTAAACTGAATAAAAACGTAGAATTACTGGATACACCGGGAATTTTATGGCCGAAATTTGAAGACCAGACAGTGGGATTGCGTCTTGCATTTATCGGCTCCATTAAAGATGAAATTTTGAATGTGGAAGAATTGGCGTTGGAATTAATTGATTTCTTAAAGAAAAATTATGCCGGTGTTCTGGCGAAACGTTACGAATTAGAGGAAGTTGAAAATAATACGGAAGTGCTAACCCAAATTGCCCAAAACAGAGGCTGTGTAGCAAAAGGCGACGAAGTAGATTATGCAAAAGCGTCCATTCTTCTTATGGATGACTTTAGAAGTGGACGTCTTGGAAGAATAACACTTGAATTTCCGACAAAAGAGGAATAGAATATTAATGTGCGTATGCTGTAGAAAAGAATAAAGGCGGGAAAATAAATGGAAGAAGAAAACAAAAAAGAAAAAATTGGTGGGATAAAGGGTGTCATTCGTGAAGCAGTCAGTGTACTGATTTATCTTGCCATTGTGTTTGTGCTTACATATCTGGTAGTGGAATTTGTTGGACAGAGAACAGTAGTCAGCGGAAGTTCCATGGAAAGCACTTTAAGTGATGGCAACAATTTAATTGTCGATAAGCTTTCCTATAATTTTAAAGATCCGGAAAGATTTGATATCATTGTTTTCAAATATCAACATGAAGAAAATACTTATTATATTAAACGAATTATTGGTCTTCCGGGGGAAACGGTACAGATTGATAAAGACGGAAGTATCTTTATTGACGGAAATTTGTTAGAGGAAGATTATGGTAACGAAGTAATATTAAATCCGGGACTTGCAGAAGAACCATTTACGCTGGGTGAAGATGAATATTTTGTGCTTGGCGATAATAGAAATGGAAGTACAGACAGTAGAGATCCTTTGGTGGGAGCTGTGTCTGAGGACTGGATTTTAGGAAGGGCATGGGTACGTATCTGGCCATTGTCCGATTTTGAAATATTACAGCATCAATAAAATGAGGTAAAAAACATGGCGAAGAAGATAAATGAAATAAAGGCAGAATTAAAGGCAGCGACTTTTGAAATGCTGCCTTTCTTTATGGAAGAATATAAAGAAGATGAAAGAGCAGGCGTAAAAGCTCTGGTTCGCAAGGCAGAAACAGAAATCGCAAAGCGCGAGGCAGAATTGCAAAGACTGCAGCTTATGCGGGCTTATGAAAACGAGTATGATATGTGTGAATATATCTGTGGCATTGACGAAGCTGGACGTGGACCTTTAGCAGGTCCTGTGGTAGCAGGGGCAGCAATACTACCAAAAGATGCACAGATTCTTTATTTGAACGATTCTAAAAAACTCAGTGCATCCAAAAGAGATGAATTGTATGATGAAATTAAAGAAAAAGCCATTGCAGTGGGTGTTGGAATTGTTTCGCCGGAACGAATCGATGAAATTAATATTCTGCAGGCAACTTACGAAGCGATGAGAATTGCAATTAAGGAATTAGGCGTAACACCCGATATATTATTAAACGATGCAGTAACCATACCTGGAGTGGAAACAAAGCAGGTGCCGATTATCAAAGGTGATGCCAAAAGTGTTTCTATTGCAGCAGCAAGCATTATGGCGAAGGTTACCAGGGATAAAATTATGGAAGAATACGATAAAATGTATCCGGAATATGGATTTGCAGGGCATAAGGGGTATGGTTCTGCAGCTCATATTGAAGCGATTAAAACATATGGACCAAGTCCGATACACAGAAAGACATTTATAAAGAATTTTATAGATTAAGCGTGTAAGAAAAAGGGGGTGTTTGTATTGGATTTAGGGAAGGTAGGAAATAATCAGGGAGCAGCCTATACCAAGGAAACGCCGGTAGCCAATACAGGCACAGCGGGTAAGTTATCAGAAGCTAGTTTGAAGGAACTAACTCCGGGCAAAGTGTTTGCAGGAGAAGTAGTATCTGTGGGAAAAGACCGGGTTTTACTACGTTTAGATAATGGTCAAACTATTCAGGCAGGTGTCAATGGAAATATCCAGTTGACAGAGGGACAGATGTTGGCTTTTCTTGTAAAGTCAAATACAGGAAAACAACTGGCAATCAAGCCGATGTTTGATGTGAACGTACAAAACTCTTCTATATTAAAAGCATTGCAGAATGCAGGAATTCCTATAAATTCTAAAAATGCGGAATTGGTAAATCTGTTAATGAAAGAACAGATGCCTATTGATAAAGAATCTATAGTAAAGTTCTTACGTCAGATGGCATCGCATCCAAATACTGATGTGAAAACGCTGGTGCAGTTACAAAAGATGGGACTTCCGGCAACTGTAGAAAATATATCCAGATTTGAAAGCTATCAGAACCATGAATATCGTTTGTCTCAGGAAGTTTCTAACGTTGCGACAGATATTGCCAAATTAATAGGTGGAAATACAAGCGAGCAGAAAAATCCAATTGATGTATTTGGGAAAATAGCAGATATTGTATTTCCAGAGTCAGAAGAAGCAATCAATTCGATTAAGGCATCTATAGGGAAAGGAGCCTATGAGAACAGTCAGACAGGTTTAATTCAGGGCAGTCCTGTATTGTATGATAATTTAAAAAGTGAATCCATGCTGCACAACAATGGAGAAAATCTTACCGACGTTCAGAAACAGGCGTTGGAAAATATTGAAACTGTAGTGGAACGTTTCCAGGGGCAGGAAGTGGAAATGGAACATATAGTGGAAAGCTTGAAAAATTTAAATGAAGAAGCGGAAGGGATTGTCCGGCTGTTAGAAGAAAATACGAAAACAAATAACCCGTCTTTCCAGAAGCAGGATATGATGTCGAGATTATTTGCAGCTTTTGAAATGTATGAAACGGCAGAAAAATCCATGGAAGCGGCAAAAACAGCGGTAAATTCCAGTGAATATCAGTTGCCGGAAGAAAGTTATGCTTCTCAAGGAAGAAATGCTTTGCCAGAATCGGGAATACAGGAAAATTTGACCGAAAATGGAAGATTTGAACTGGCTCAGAAGATACAAAAAGCAGGCGGAGATATTATTTTGACCCTACAAGTGAGAAGTGGTGAAATACAGCCTAAAGAACTGGTTCATAAGGTACAGCAGATGGTACAGGAATTACAACAGGCAATGCAGCAATCAGGCACAGCAGAAACAATACAGCTTCAGGAGAAAATGACAGCAGTATGCGAACTGCTTCAAAGTGATGAATTTCAGACTGTATTAAAATCGGCTATAGAAGAACAATTGTTGTTAAAACCGGAACAGTTGAGTAAAGAAAATGTTAAAGAATATTACGAGCGACTCAGTCAGAAAATGAACCAGATTACAGAGTTGATTCAGCAACTGGGAAAAGAAGATGTATCTGCCATGAAACATACCACGGCAATTCGACAAAATGTAGAATATATGAATCAGTTAAATCAATTATATTCCTATGTACAACTTCCGGTAAAACTGACAAACCAGAACGCTCACAGCGAACTGTATGTGCTTACAAATAAAAAACGTCTTGGAGAAAAAAGTGGCGCATTTACGGCTTTGCTGCATCTGGATATGGAAGTGTTGGGCAGTATGGATGTTTATATTACCATGGAAAAGAAAAAGGTAAGCGCTAAATTCTATCTGCAGAGAGAAGAGATTGCAGAATTTATGGAAAGCCATAGCGAGCCTTTGATAAAGCAACTGGAAGAAAAGGGATTTCTGGTAAAAGCCGGATTTGAAAAGAAACCGGAAGAAAAAGATATGGTAGAAGAATTTACCGAAAGTCAAAAGGACGAACAGGTTATGAGTAAATATTCATTTGATATAAGGACGTGATATAATGAGTGAATATCAGTATTATTTCAAGGAAAATAAAAAAGTAAAAAAAGCGGTGGCTTTATCCTACGAAGCAGGAGAAAAGGCACCGAAGATTGTAGCCACAGGAAAAGGGGAATTGGCGGAAAAAATCGTAAAAAAAGCAGAGGATTCCAAGGTACCGGTACATAAGGATGATAAACTGGCAGATACTTTGTCAAAATTGGAAATTGGTGATTTTATACCGCCGGAGCTTTATGAAGTTGTGGCAGAAATTCTTGTGTTTGTAGATGACATGGAAAAATTGAAGGGGAAATTGAATGGATAATAAACGAAGTATAGGAACTGCCTACGAAGAAAAGGCAGTAGAATACTTAACTGCAAAGGGGTATCGGATTATAAAACGGAATTTCCGTTGCAGGATTGGAGAAATTGATATTATTGCAAAGCAAAATGACATCGTTGTGTTTGTAGAAGTGAAATACCGTAAGACAGCTTCTTTCGGATATCCCGAAGAAGCTGTTTCTTTTTCGAAACAAAAAATTATCAGAAAAGTGGCAGAATTTTTTCTTGTCGGCGAGCAACTATCTTTAGATACAGAGTGCAGATTTGATGTAATTGCTATTTTGGGCGAAGAAATTAACCATATTGAAAATGCGTTTTAGGAGCTTCCTGTATAATTTAAATATAAGGAGTTCCGAGAAAGAAGGTTGAGAAAAAAATACCTCAGTGTAAAATAAGATTACTGACTTTGGACGGTTAGTAAAAAATCTTATTGAACAGAGAGGTATCTAAAATGAAGTATAACACACAAAACAAGAAAATTGCATCTATTACAGAAAAAACTTTAATTATTG
>JAFQUB010000022.1 GCA_017408735.1 Lachnospiraceae bacterium | reverse complement strand
TATACACTCTTTCTCGGCATAGCGACAACCGTTATGTCTATTTCCTCATGTCTTTTTTTATCTTTTTCGGATAATATTCACTTTTCAATGTTCATTGTCAACTGTGTTGACCATAATCACTCGGGATTCCGAGAGATTATTATAAGTTATTCCTTATTTTCTATCTTACTTTGTTCCAGACTCATTTTTAACGCATTCAGCTCCTGTATTTCTTCCTCCCGAAGCTTCTCCTCAATGGCAAGCCGCTGTGTTAACTGCTTTAACTTGTCCTCTAACTGGGAATGTTCTATGGTCTGCATAAACAACTTAATCATCAGCGTAAAAATAACCAGCAAGAATACGCAGTTGATTGGAGACTGCATTCCCACCGCTCTAGTAAGCATAATCATAAAACTTGGAAAAATACTGATAATCAGCAATATTCCTGCAAACAAGAGCCAGAAGATAGCGTATTCTATCTGAAGTTTCGCATGTCTGATTCTTTTTAAAATATAAAGTGTTGTACTCAAAGAGGCTGCAATCAGCAGCAAACGTATTACTATTCCCATAAGCTACCTCTTTCTCTTTCTAAAGTTCTGTATAAACAAAATGGATATGAGCATTCGAAGCATATAATTCATGGAACGCCCAAGAGTCAAATAACTTTCCCCCTCCATTCGTTCTTCCATATCTGCCTGCACTTCTGTAATAGTGGCTCCCTGTTTTAACAAAAAGGAAATGGTATCCGGCTCCGGACCATAATTTAAGCTTAACGCAAATTCTTTAATCATCTTTTTGCTAAACATACGCATACCGGAGGTAGGGTCTTTTACCTTACATCCGGTAGTTATCCGCATCGCCGCAGAAATGAAAAAGCTGCCCAACATTCGAAGACTTATCGGCTTTTTCTTTTCCACAAAACGGGATCCAATGACAATATCATATCCTTCTTCAATTTTTTCTATCATAGAAGCGATAAATTCCGGTCTGTGCTGTCCGTCTGCATCAAACTGTATGGCACAATCATACTTTTTTGCATAAGCATATTTTAATCCTGTCTGAAATGCGCCGGCAAGCCCTAAATTCACCGGCAAATCTATTAGATTGTACCCGTTTTTCCGGCATATCTTTGCGGTATTATCCCCTGAACCATCATTAATTACCACATAGTCATACTGGGGATAATCACACTGTAGTTCTTCCACAACCCTTACAATATTCATTTCCTCATTGTAAGCAGGTATGATTATCAAACACTTCATAGTACCCTCCATTTTCTACTTTTCAAGCAGTATCCACTGTTCCTTCTGATACAGTACTTCGCAGCCTGTAAGCATTTCCTTATATTGTTCGTAAAAATCCATAGTCAGATAAATTACTGCCTGTTCTTCCTGTAAAAACGCCTGTACACCTCCATTTTTACAGCGGTAATCTCCCTCTAATTCACCCAGCAAATGGTTACACTGTGTCCAGTATTCCGGATATTCCGGTACATTCAGCTCAATATAAGCATTCGCACCTGCATAATCCGAATCCCTGTCTACACTTTCTGCAAGGAAATTCTGAAATCCGTCCCCTGCAAGGTCACGAATACTTGTGTAAGTATCTTTCATTCCTCGCACTAACGCAATCAGGCACAGACACAGACTGATTACCTTTAATGAATAAATTAGTTTTTCCTCTTTTAACAATCTGTCCATAAAGATGGAAGCACCGATAAATAACGGAATCAACGCCGGATATACATACCAGTTTAATTTGGTCGCCGCAATGGAAAATCCTAAAAACGGCACTAAAAACCAACACACATATCCTGCAATTTCCCCTGCATTTTTCTTTACAAAAATTCTGCTGAAAACAAAAATACCAACAAAACATATGATTAATGCAGGTAAATATATTTTATCATCACAGAAAATAAATTCAAAATAGTAATTAAACGGAAAACTGTGATTTTCAATTCCCTCTCCGGTTCTCTTTAACAGGTCGTATTCCAACATTCCCTGTAAAAAAGTGATTCCATCCTGTGAAAAACGCACTCCTGCCCAGATTCCCAACGGAAGTACAAAGCTTAATAAAAAGCAGAGCCACTGTTTTAAGGACAGCTTTCTAATTTCACCGGAAATCAGTAAATACAGTCCGCCGATTGCCACAATCATCATGGCATGCCAGCTTTTGGTAAGAAACGCACAGGCGAACATAAATCCACAAATATACAGCATATACTTTTTCTTAGGTATCAAAAACATAGCAAGCATGGCAAAAGTAAAAAACATCACATACATACAGTCCGCATCACCGGAACGAATCATATGATATTCAAAACATCTGAAGTTTGCTGCCAGAAATGACATTACAAACAAGGATGCCAATTTTCCATATCTTTTTACAAACAACCCCACCACAAGGCTCATAATGCAATAACAGAGTGCGGAATAAAAACGCATTCCAAACACACTGTAGCCAAATAATTTATAGCCTAACATAACTCCATAAAAACTAAATGGTGGCTTATAATTCCAATAATCCGTTTCATAACCATAGGTATTTACCACATAGTTTCCGTTTTGCATCATTTCATAGGCATTAACACCATGTCTTGCTTCGTCCCAGCTATTCACATAAGCAGCATCTAAACGCCAGAAGCTGAAAAACACAATCAATGCCATCAATAAGGCAAATAAAATCCAGTAATATTTTTCCACAATCTGTATCATTGTATCGTATATTTTCTTCATAAACAATTCCCTTCATAGAAAATTTAAGACTTTTTCTAACACTTACGCACAAACTGCAATAAGACTCTGATGGTACGCACAATATCTATCCACCAGGCAAATTTAATGCTATTTTCCTTCAATGCCCGATGCCCTTCCTTCAAGCCTTCCAAATAAGAACCAAGACTGTTGGTACTGGTGCCTCCGTGGGACATCATAATTAGGACACGGTCGATATAAGATAATTTTACATTTCCGTCCTTTAAAATTCGTATCATATATTCGTAATCCGCAGAAATGCGGTAATCTGTCTTGTATAATCCGTATTTATCATAAACAGACTTTTTCAAATACAGGGTAGGATGTCCCGGCATCCAGCCTTTTTTGATATTTCCCTGGCCCTGCTTCCAGTAGCGGACAATTTTTTCGCCGTCCATATAGTACAAATCACCATGCACACCATCTGTGCCTTCTTTTTCTATGATATTTACCATATCAGAAATTACATGTTCGTCTGCAAATCTATCAAAGCAGCATCCCACCAAATCTCCGGTTGCCATGGAAATCCCTTTGTTTAAGGCATCGTAAATTCCCTTGTCTTTTTCTGATATATATTTCATTTTTCCCTGAAACAACGGCTTGTATTCCTCTAATACCTCAATGGTGTTGTCACTGGACTTTCCATCCACCACGATATATTCGATATTTTTATAGTCCTGTTTCAGAATTTCCTTCATAATTCTCTTTAAGTTTTCTGCATCATTATAAGTAGTTGTAATGATGGATACTTTTAATTGGCTCATGTTAATCTCCTGCATTTTTTATTTTTCTATAAAGAGAAATATATTCTTCAAATCTCTTATTTTTATCGTATTCCCTGCCTTTGTTTAAGCAGTCCTCCCGTTGTAACGGATGCTTTTTTAAGGTAAGCAGGGCATCGTAAATTCCTTCGGCACTTTTTTCTTTCGTCACCAAACCACAAGTGTCATCCAAACTTTCTGTGCTGCCTCCGGTAGCAAAAGTTATTACCGGGGTACCGCAGGCAAGGGCTTCAATATTTGTGGTCGGGAAGTTATCTTCCAGTGTAGCATTTACATAAACATCTGCTGCCTGATAAATTGCCGCCAGTTCTCTGGCACCGTTGGTTCGCTCCAACGCAATGATATTGTGGGGAAGGTTTTTCTTTTCTTTTTTACCGACACCAACTAATACTATTACTGTATTTTCATGATTCAGCACCGTATTTTTGTCCATATTCTTCAAACGTTCTGCCAATTCCACGAAATATTTCAGACCTTTTCGCTTTTCCCACACATTTGCAACACCCAACACCATAAATTTATCCTGAATTGCGTATTTTTTCCGAAATGCTTTTCCATTGGCAGTTTCGTTGAAATTCTTCAATTCAATGCCGTTTGGTATCACTTCCACCGGATAGTCCTTTAGCATCGATTGTTTTACCAGCCCTTTTAACCAGTATGACGGAGTCACAACAGTAAGATTTTTCACACCTGAAAAAGCATGTTTTTTACGCATATATGCTTTTCTTGAATAATCGCTGATGCTATAAGGATAGGTCTGCAAATGTTGAGGGCATTTTTGACATTCCTCTTTCCATTTTTCGCACCCCACATAATCAAAATAGGCACAATGACCGGTAAAACTCCAACAATCATGTAATGTCCACACTACCGGAATATCTGCTTGTTTTAAGTAGGAAAATAATTCTTCTACCTGCAAATAAAATCCATGTATGTTGTGAAGATGTATGATATCCGGCTTTTCCTCCTCGATTTTAGCAATGATTTTTTTCGTCATTTTCCCAGAACCAAAACCGCCTTTGCCGGCAACCACTCCCAACAATGCATGACTGTAAAAATCTAACTTAGTCCCTATTTTCACTGCATTTACAGTGTCCGGTGCTTCATTCCTTCCATAGAGAACGATTCCGTCCTCGCCCTGTTCTTTTAATGTATGATAAATATCCGCTGTGATTTTTCCCACGCTTCCACTTCCACAGACGGTATTAATAAGCAAAACCTTCATGTTTCCTCCATGGGTTCCCTTTACATCATTCAAAAGTATGGTATAATGCAAGAGGAACTTTGTTTCTAAATTTTATAGAAAGTTGGACATACTATGATAATAATACAACCTTCCGGCGGTTTATGCAATAGAATGAGAGTAATTAATTCAGCCTATCTCCTTGCACAGAAGAAGAATTGCAAGCTTTTAGTGCTGTGGAAAATGTGCGACGAATTGAATTGTCCTTTCGAAGAATTGTTTCTTCCGCCTAAAGAATTTCGCATTATAAATTTCAAAAATAATTTTAACATAAAAAAATTATTTTACCAATTCTCAGCAAAGCAGCGTTTTCAAAATGAGGATATCGAAAACAACAAAACAGACGGTGTGTTACATACTGACTTTTTCAACCGCCTGTCTTCTTCCTGCTATATCTTTACTTGGGAACATTTTTATCCGGCAAATGACTATCATTTGTTTGTTCCTACCGCTTCCTTAACTAAGCGAATCGATGCTATTGCAAAGGATTTTGGAGAGCATGCTGTGGGTGTACATATTCGAAGAACTGATAATACCTGGGCGATTGCCAACAGTAAGAGCGATGAATTTTCCGTTGCAATTCGTAAAGAATTAGAACAATTTCCGGATGCTAAGTTTTATATTGCAACGGATGATATTACGGAGGAAGAAAGACTTCGAAAGGAATTTGGCAACGCTATTGTCTCTAATACCAGTAAGACTCTTGCAAGAGATAGTGTGGAGGGGATGCATGATGCGTTGATTGATTTGTTCTGCCTTTCTAAGACCAAGAAGATTTTTGGAAGCTTTTATAGTTCGTTTACGGATATTGCAGCGGATATGCGGGGGATTGAGAAAATTGTGGTTGGGAAGACGGTGGAATAGTTGATGTATAGCTGGGTTTTGGCAATGAGGACGAAAAAAGGGTCCGGCAATCTCTGGGGAGCCGCGTACAGTGCCTACGACTAATCCACACATTCGTAAGCTTGTGAGGCGTTTCGCCCAGTGGGGCTCGCACCTCACGAGCTAACGACTGTGGGATGGATTCTCCGGCACTTCCCGCTTAACCCTCCCCAGAGATTGCCGGACTCTTTTTTCTGTGCATTGGCAAAAGCTTGCCATAGATAAGCTATCACACAGTCTTTCCACAACAATATGTAAGATTGTGAATGGCTGGCTACACTTTTGGATTTGGATTCAAAATGTAGCCAGCCATTTTTATGAATTTAACTATGGTAATAGGGTTACAAATATACCTACAAGTATAGCTACCGGAACTCCTATTATGGTGCCAACACAGCCGGCTTTGATGTGGAACCTGTAGTCTTTGTATTCTTTCATTCCTTCTGTTCCCGGAATGATAACTTTTTTGCTGTGGCAGAACCAGAGGCAGTCTAGAATGAAAGCATCATACCAATTAACTATCAGCCATAAACTGTAGCTTGTCAGGGTTCCTTGTAGGAAGGTTTCTGCATGGTTTATGGTTTTTACTATAAACGCCAGCAGAAAGGCTATCAGTAGGGCTACTAGGGCTTTTACAATGATTACACCTTTTGAGGTTCTTTTATGTTTTTCGGTGGTAAGTCCTAGTTCGATTGCTTTTGCTGCTATGGCAGGTGGGTAATCGTGGATTGCACCGATTGGATTCTTTCGTACGGATGGAACTACAATTAATGTAAATAGGATACACAAAATAATACTTTCAATGATAAATATGTTCATGTTCAACTCTCCCTTCTATGATTTGGCAAATCATCTTCTGCCCAAATATCTTAACGTATGTTTCTTATATTCCTCGTATTCCTGTCCAAACATTTTGTACATATGTTTTTCTTCTTGCAAAATCTGAAGATGCAGCATTACCGCTGCCCAAGCTGACACGCATAACAAGGGGATATTGAAGAATATAAGGCAAATGGAAGCATATAGTAAATCAAATCCGACAAACGCCGGATTTCTGCTCCATTTGTATATTCCTTCCGTAATCAGAGCTGTCTTTTCTTCGGGAATTCCCACTCTCCAACTGTTTTTCATTGTTATGGTTGCTAATGCAAAGAGTAATACTGCACAGATACCTATTACAATTCCTGTCATTCTAATCTCTGTTCTTAGAAATGATTTTACTTCAAAAATACTTATTGCTCCCACAACAAATGTCAATACCGTTGCAGCACTCATAATTCACTCAATTAGCACTACATTCTTAGGCTTATTTCCAATCCCCATTTGGTTTGTCTTAATCGACTGCTTTTTCTGAATTATAATTTTTGCAAAATAGAATGTGTAAAATGTCAGTAAAATCAAAATAGCGATTATTTGGTAAACCATTGGTATCCCCTCCTGTTGTAGTTAATGTAATAAAAATCGAATTTCATAATAGTTTTTTGTTTCACATGAACATTTAATCATATATTCATTCGTTTGTCAATGTTCATTTTCCCACACTAAAAAGGCAGCCTTTCGACTGCCTCTTCTAAACCTCCTAAAACATTAACTTCTTACAAACTCTTGATAAAACAAATGATTCGATTTGCTTCTGAAAATCCCATATTCATATGAAATGCAAAGCTATTACTATTATCTAATTCACAATCACTTGCAAATTCAAGGCATCCTTGTTCCTTTGCCCATTCTTCGCATTTACTCAACAATACCTTTGCATAACCTTTATGTCGATATTCCTGTTCCACAAATATCCCTTCCAAATAACCTACCGGACTGCTCTCTGTACCTTCAACATAATCATGTCTTAACTGGCACTGTGCGAAGCCAATAGCCTGACTGTCAACGAAACAGATAAATATTGCACTATCTTCCGCATCAAGAATACCCTCAAATTTTATCGTCAGTTCATCTATTGTATGGTTTTCCCACATTTTCACTGCCATTTTAGCAATAATCGCAGCATCTTTAGGCATTGCCCTTTCTATCATATTTTACCTCCATAACTATATTTCACTTACGTTTCGCCACCTCTACCACTCTGCCATTCCACCTCTACCAAAATAATATCCGCCAGTTTTTCATTGTTGACAACATAGCTACTGTGAGTTTCGCCATTCAATATTCGAAACCGTCCGTTAGATAAATTATCAGAAATCCATTTCATATGCTTTATTTTAATGACATCTCTACTTCCTCCGATGATAGAAACCGGTATGCGTATTTCACCCAGCATTTCGGCAGTAATATCAGGCTCAGTTAACATCAGCCTGAACATCGGTGATTTTGTAAAAAAATAATATAACTTAAACAGATTGAGCCATAATGACTTGATTCCTTTGGGATTCACATTTACACCGCTTGCAATAATTCCGGACAGCAACTTTGGATAGTAAATCCCCATAAGCAACGCAATGATACCACCGTCACTGAATCCATATACTATCGGAGCTTCCATGTGCAGACCGCTGATAAATTCATAAATATCCTGTGCCATATCTGCATAATGTAGTTCACTAACCTCTGAGCTTTTACCGTGTCCTCTGGAATCTATTGCGTATACCGTGAAGTGTTTTGCCAACCGTGGAATGGCTTCTTTAAAAATTTCATGGTTTTCTCCATTGCCATGCAACAGAATCAGCGGTTTTCCATCACCGTATTTTTCATAGTACAAATTTGCACCTGATGTTTTAAAAATCATATCTATCTCCAAATAATTTATTCCTGTTTTCTAAAATTCTCCGTTGCTATTCTCCGTCAAATCTGCTATATCATAAGATAAATTTACTGCATTTCTATTATATATCTTATAGAATCTGTCAAATATTCTATTGGATATCACTTCCACATCCTTCTTCTCTGCATTGAGAAGAACAACTAAAAACTGCTCACTGCTAAACCTTGTACTGACATCGATATTACGGAGAGTATTCTGGATTGTCTTTTCCATACACTCCATCGCATATTCCTGCTCTTCTAAATCGATTTCATTATAATCCGCAGGTTCCAAAGTCAACATTAGAAAATGTACATTATATCCAAATCTACCCACTAACTTTTGTACAAAATCGTAAATTTTTGTAAACTCTCTATACTCTAAATTTTTGGTGCCTTGATATTTCCCACTTTCCTTCAAACTTTTTACAATTCTGTCCAAATCCACAGACGCCTTTTTATTACATGCATTTTCTGTATGTGTATGCATATAATACCCAGATTTTCCGCTTTGTTTTATATGATACAAAGCCTTATCTGCTTTCTTTAAGGCATCAGAATAAAATTCTCCTTTTTGTGTCATGTACATTCCTATAGAAAGAGAAGAAAAGGACAGATAGGTATTTTCCTGCTTCCGGTTATCAAACGCTTGGATAATCTCTTGTATTTTTTCTTTTGCTTTGTTTTCGTCTGTTTCTAATATGTAATACAAAAATTCATCTCCGCCGATACGAGAGATAATTGCATTTTCATGAAAAGACAATAACACATCTCCCACACTTTTGATTGCATAGTCACCGGCAAGATGGCCCATAATATCATTGGTTTTCTTTAGATTATCCAAATCAATAAATGCAAGACAACCCGAAGTTTCTCTCAATGCTTCTGCAATTGCCTTTTCTCCGTTTTTTCTGTTTAAAAGTCCTGTAAGAAAATCATATTTTTCGTTTTTCTGGTTTTCTTCTTCTATATTTTTTACAATCTGATTAAGAAGAAGGGTGCTTTCGCCGGAAAGTGTCTTCTTATTATTCTTCCTATAGACATCGTCTTCAATGGAAAGCTCCTCATTTTTTATCAGCTTCAAAAAAGCATCCACATAGCAGGCATCAAACTGAGTACCCCTTCCTGCCTCAAACTGTTCGCATATTGCCTGAATAGATAATTTGTCCCTGTAAACTCTTTTACTGTTCATAGCGTCATAGGCATCACAGATACATATAATTCTTGCAATCTCAGGAATTTCCTCTCCGGCAATACCTGTAGGATACCCTTTGCCGTCATATCTTTCATGGTGATACTTAGCCCCCAAAGCCACACCTGGTATGGTTTCAATTTCGCTTAATATGTTTCCGCCTATTGTTGTATGTGATTTGATAATTTCATACTCTATCTCTGTAAGCTTTCCCGGTTTGTTTAACACACTGTCAGGAATACCAACCTTACCGATATCATGAAGCAATGCAACATATTTTAAGTTTTGAATTCTTTCCTCTTCCCAACCAAGCTTTTTGGCCAGCCTTGCACTATATTCTGACACACGAACAGAATGTCCTTTTGTATAACTGTCCTTCGCCTCAATCATACTGGCTATCGTGACTATTGTTTCAAAGGAAATCTGCTCTATTTGTTTTGTTTTTTCTTCAACTTTCTTTTCCAGATCTTTTCTAAGTTCTTCTAACTGCAATATATGATCTATTCTATTGAGCATTACTTCCGGTACAAATGGCTTTCTGATAAAATCCATTGCTCCCATATTTAATCCTTTTATTTCATTTTCAACGTTTACATCCGCTGTCAGAAATACAACCGGTGTATTACTGTTTATTGACAACCCCTTTATGCGTTCATAGGTTTCAAAACCATCCAGCCCCTGCATCATGATATCCAGCAATATCAAATCAACCGGTGTTTTTTCTAAATATTTTAATGCTCTTTCACCAGACTTTGCCAATGCAAGCTTATATTTTTCCTTTAGTATATTCTCGACAAAACTTAAATTTGTAGCACTGTCATCAACAACCAGAATATGTTTCATGTTTCTTCTCCTTACAGTTCTCCTTGTAATACGTCAATTATTTCATCATAATCGTATTGTTTCGCATACTCTACAATTTTCTTTATTGTATTACTGTCCGTTTCACTAAATTTTTTATCCTTTACTTGAGCAATTAAATTCGCAACACTCTGTGAATCCATGTCTTCACATGCAACTACCATCTTACTTATCCACTCCTTCTCTAAGCTATGTGGTATGCCGTCTGCCATAATTTTTTCTTCCTTATTTTTTTCCTGTGCAAAGAACACTTCGATATTCTTTATTACCTGTTCTGCTTTATTCATAAAGCTGTCATAACGAGCTTCCACAAACTCTAAACGCTGTTCCTTTCCCGCCATTTCAAGTTCTCTTGCCATTTCAGATAACTCCATTGCCCCTACACCGGCACTGGAAGACTTTACACCATGTACGTCAATCACAAAGCTTTTTATATCAGCATTGCTTTTCGCCTGTACAATACGCTGAAGCGTCGCCTGTAAATCCTTATGATAAGTATGCAATATATTTATGTATGCTTCTTCATTTATTCTCAAACTTTCAATGACATTCGCTACATCAAGCCCTTCAATAAATATCGTTTGATTTTTTTCCTGCACTTCTTCCACAACACACTTATCTAAATCTGTCAGATACTTATACAAAATTCCTTCCAATTGTTTTACATCGATTGGTTTTGCAACATAATCATCAAAGCCTGCGGAGATTAATTCTTTTTTTGCCCCATAAACCGCATTAGCTGTCAATGCAACTATTGGCACTGTCTTACAATATTCTGCCGCAAGCTGTCGTATTTCCTTTACCGTTTCAACTCCATCCTTTTCCGGCATCATATGATCCATAAATATTAAAGCATACTTATTGCTTTCCACAAGACGAATTGCTTCATTTCCACCAGATGCGGTATCTATTACCAGATTGTACGGTTTCAATAACCCTTTTGCTATAATAAGGTTAGTGGAATTGTCATCTACCACTAATATCCTCTTACCGGACATCTTCTCGCTGGAAGTAGGACAAAAAATACTCTTTTGTGTCCTCTTTCGCTCCTCTAACTCATCTGCAAGTACAAGAGGCGTTTTATTGACAACCTTTTGTTCGATGGTCACAGTGAAAGTACTTCCCTCTCCGTAAACACTTTCCACCTGTATACTTCCTCCCATAAGTTCGCAAAGATTCTTTGATATGGATAAGCCTAATCCTGTTCCTTTCACAAGATGGTTCTTCTTCGTATCCACCTGACTAAATGCTTCAAACAACTTCTGGTAATCCTCTTCCTTGATACCTATACCGGTATCCATCACTTTAAAAATAAGCTTACATCTGTCATTTCCAAGCCTTTCGCTGTCTATTTTCAGCTTAATAAAGCCTTTCTTTGTATACTTTACTGCATTGCCTAATATATTAATCAGAACCTGCTTTATCCTTATGGCATCTCCATCTAAAACACTTGGTATATTATCGGCTGCTTCATACTTTAAGCTTACCTCTTTTTCTGTAATTCTTATTTTAATCAGGCTCATAACATCATAGATTACAGAACCTAAATCATATGCTTCATTCACGATTTCATATTTACCGGATTCTATTTTTGAAAGGTCTAATATATCGTTAATGATTTCTAACAGTCCCTTTCCGGCATTATAAATATGTGTTATATTTTTTGCTGTATCCTTATCAAGATTTCCCCTCAATAATATCTCACTCATACCTAAAATGGAATTCATTGGTGTACGGATTTCGTGACTCATATTGGCAAGAAATGCACTCTTAGCATTATTGGCACTAACTGCTTCTTCTTTTGCCACATTTAATTCTTCTATAATCCGATATGCTTCCGTCATATCATTCACCACAATAATATCACTTATAAACTCACCATAACTGTCCTTTACATGGCTAATTTCCAACTTACATACTTTACCATTTAAAGCACAAATGCATTCTATTGTTTCCGAATCATCACTGCCATTATTGTCTGTTAACGGCAAATCGAACAACTCATCTAAGGTTTTCTGTTTTAACAATTCATCCGGCATATCGAAGAAATCAATGGCTTTCGCATTACAAATCTTTAAAGAACGTTCTTCGTCCACAATCAACATAGGCACATTCACAGATGCGTAGATATAATCTGATAAATTCTGTACACTGATGTTATTTATTTTCGTTCTTCTGGACATTGCATAGGCAAAAATGACTGCTATTGGCTGAACAATTGAACTTGCCGGAAATGCAGGACGATGTGTACCCAAAGTAAAGGTATCCATAAACAAGCCAACGCCAATAATAACCAGAACAAAAATACATGCTCTAGCCATAACAATTTCTCGTATCTTTGTCCCTTTTATAAGACCGTATAACATTTCTGCACACACAATAATGATAAAACCAATCAAATAAACATTATAAAATGTACGTCCCATATATTCCACGGTATAATATGACATACCATAATCCGTAAGCACAAATTCACAGGTATTTTGAACACTTATCATAGGATACATGAGCAAAGCGCCAAATACATAATATATATCCGCTAACTTTCTAAAAAGGGGTGGTATATTTAACCAAATTCCTACCAATAACCCCGCCATCACTATAACACCCATAATCCCTATAAGATAAAAACCTCTCCAAAAAGTTGCCCCTTCCTCCGTTGTCTGTAATGTAAATACCCCCATTCCAAGGGACCAGATAAAACTAAAAAGTCCCAAAAATAGAAAATACCAATTGCCAGACAGATTTTTATCTTCTTGAATTATATTGTTAACAGCCAATACAAAAGAAACTGTTCCAAACGCAATAAAAAATACGGATAGTAACACGCTCATATCTGCCCCTCCCTTACACAACAAAGTTTAAGACCAGATTAATTGCCGCAAATACCGGCATAATCCACCAATAAGATACCGGCTTTTTCTTTTCTATCACTATTTTCATTATGGTATAAATAATTAATCCATACAAAACAGCATTACCAATATTAAATGTCACTCCAACATATGCGATAAGGCACAATCCAAATATAAAAAATGGAACTTTACTTCTGTCATATGCCCTAAATCTTAAAACTAATTCTAATCCAACATATATAAGTGCCGGTGCTGCAACATAAGTTGCCATAGAAGTAAATAATGGTGAGAAGAAAAAGCACAGCAAAAATAAACAGCCTGTAGTAAGGGCTGTGATTCCTGTTTTGCCTCCACTTACAATTCCTACCAGAGATTCTCCATAACTGGTAACTGTTGATGTTCCCAGCAAGCCACTGACAACATTCCCCACACCATCTACTGTAATAGCTCTTTTTAGACTTACAGTTTCCTTCATCCTATCATCTATATCACTGTTGATTGCATCAAAGGCAGACATATTGGTACCTATGGCATCGAAAAAATGTCCTACACTAAAAACAAAAACCGCATGAACAAACTGCACTAATGTTTTCTTGTTCTGAATAATCTCACATATATCAGGAAAAGCAAACATAACCTTTGTGATATCCTTGGCATTATACGAAAAAGAAAAAATTTCTTTAAGATATTCAGCAACAGAAATACCATTTTCCTGAAATGCCGCATAATAGCTTACACAAATACTCAAAACATATGCCACTAAAAGCCCCGTCAACACAAAGCCCTTCTTGTTATATTTTTTCATTACGTAAATAACAAAAAGGCTTATTGCCGTTATGCTAATAGGAAGAACGTCAATGTCTCCATATTTATAGATACCATTTTGTTTTTTTAACAGACCTGTTGTGCTGATTCCATACAAAAACAAAGCCAAGCCTACGCCTGACATCACTATTCTTCTAAAATCTTCATCTATTATTTCCATAATTTTATCGTATATAGAAAATCTTACAAATGCACATATCACTATTCCAGCAATATAGGTCGCCAAAATCAAAACCTGCCATTGGACAGCATCAGGTCCAATGGCAAGTCCCGCAAATATGCCGGCCATTCCAAGTCCGGGGGCCAATGCAATAGGAAGCTTGGTATAAAATGCCGAGATAATGGTCGTAAATCCCGATACGCATACCGTAGCAAGAAATACCCCATTGTAATCCATCCCTGCAAAAGACAGTACGGTAGGATTCAGGACCAATATATATGAAGTCGCCATAAACATGGCAATACCGGCAAATATTTCATTTTTTATCGTTGTATTGTGAAACTTTAGATTAAAATAATCCATAATTTTACCCCTCACATTTTTTGATATAAGCGTTTAATCTATTCTCTGGTTCAAATCCTCCAGCTTATTTCGAACACTATCCGATATATTTTTAACCATGTCTGCCTCCGCAGCAATTTCTTCAGTGCAGGCAGCCAAATTGGATAGACGGTCATTTATTGCTTTTATTTCATAATTAAGTTCTTTTGCTTCTTCCATTAGCATTTTTACGGCTTTTACAATTTCAGTTCGGTTAAAATCACTTTGTTCCGACATAGCACGGCTTGATTCGGATAATGCTTTTATCTCATCCGCTACTACTGCAAATCCTCTGCCTGCTTCGCCACTTCTGGATGCTTCTACAGCTGCATTCAAAGACAATAAATTGGTTTGATTTGCTATTTTTGCAACGTTTAGATTGTTATTTTCCAATTCCTGCAACAATTTTCCGATTCCCTCAAAGGAAGTATTCAACATATCACAAAACTCTGAAATTCTAACCATTGCACCGCTGATCTCTGTACTCTCTGTGGCATTTACATTATTTCCCCGTTGCATTTCATCTAAAGAACGATTCAATGTTTCGAAATCTTCTTCTATAAAACGTGAAATTTCTTCGTTCTTTCTTAATATCTTCTGATTTTGTGCTTCTATTTCAGCAGAAAATTCTTCCATTTCTTCTTTTATAAAATGAACGCAATTTTCTGGTGTATTAGTTCCATTGTAAATAGCCGTTGCCATTTCCTTACAATTGTTATATCCGCAGGCTCCACAGTTGACCATTCGGCTGGCCGAAGTCACTTTTTTCATTTTACGGAATATTGCTTCTAAATCTGACTGCATTGGCATCTGCAAAGTAATACTATCAGATTTATCTGTATAATGGCGAACAAAATCCTCCATATGGAGTTTCGAAAACTTCATATTCAACAGTGCCAGTCTTTGTTTTGGAGAAAGCCGGGAAGAAAACGGTGTTAATGCAAATTTTTTCTTGCACTGCTTCTTTATCTTCTGCAATTCAAAATAGGTATCTTCTGAAGATGCTTTTTCCTCTTCTACTCCCGTTCCATACAGACATCCCTTATCACAGTTTAAAATGTCTACCATAAATGGTAATGGTGCGTTTTGTTGCACACGCATTTTATAGTCCTCCAGAAAATCGTATGCGTGCTTTTCTCCCTCCACCTGACGAATAAACACATCATCGCCACAGAACCAATAGACATTTTCTTTTAGTCCTCCCGGCATCGGATAAATAGAACCAAGTCCATATTCGATTTCGTCTCTCACATCCGGTCCCGTTATCTGATGCTGTCTTACATATTTCATAAAATGTTCAAATGTCAGATTGTATGAAACATAACCATGGGTATTTGGATCGCTTATTTCCGATTTTTTCGCTATACACGGGCTGATAAAAGCCAATTTGTCTGTAAGATTCAGATATTTTTTCGCATAAATTGCAGTACACATCAAAGGACTGTGTACTGGCACCAGCTTTGGAATAAGTTCCGGTGTATAGCGTTCAATATAGTTCACAACTGCCGGACAAGGCTGGGAAATGCCGCCTTGGAATTTATTCTTTGTAATATAATTAATATATCCCCATGTTGTAATATCTGCCCCAAAACTTACACTGATAAAACGGTTTACCCCAAGAGTTTTTAGTCCCCCAAGTACTGTGGCATATTCATTTGGATAATTAGCCAGAAATGCCGGCGCCAGTAAAACGGAAATTTTCTCTCCGCTTCTTAAATCTGCAAAAAACTGCGCTGTATCATCCTCAAAGCTTCTGGCATTATGCTCACAGGCATCAAAACATGCCCCACATTTAATACAATTCTCACCATGTACTTCTATCCTCTGTTCCTTTTCGGATACGTTCACAGAATAATTTGCTGTAAGTACCGGACATACAGAAATACAACGGTTGCAACCCTGACATTTTTCATTGGTATATACCAATGAATTTTCTTTTTCACTATTCATACCTTCATCCCCTTGTTTTATCCTTCTTGAAATAACTTCTCCTGTAATTTAAACAATCCCCATATACAAATTACAGTCGCATAGTTCATTATACAATATTTGGTAATAAATGGCAAAAAGGATTTTATTGCGTATCGTCCTTGATACAATTATTGATAGACGATAGCAAACTTTCATACAAACATATACGCAAGAAGGGGCGAATTATCTCGCCCCTTCAAAACAAATATATATGTCCATCCATTGCATGATAAAGTTCATTCAACAGAAATTCCTGCTTAACATTTAACATTTAACATTTTATCTAATGCATATACATGAATTTCCTCTACCATGTCTGATGTTAAGGAATATTCTACCATAATTTACCTTTCTGTACTATATTTTTTCCTTACTATGTGGGATAATAACAGGGAAAATGCAACCAAAGTTAACAACTTTTTGAATTTTATGGAAAGTTTGATTGGTAGATTTTTCGCAACCAACTGTTACAATAGTTATAAAAGGAGGACAATCGTATGTTAAGAGATAACTTAATCATGCTTAGAAATATAAAAGGCTTCTCACAGGAAGATGTGGCAGAAAAAGTTGGCGTTTCCAGACAGGCCTATGCCAAATGGGAAAAGGGAAGTACCATTCCCGATGTGGAAAAATGCAGCATTTTAGCAAAACTTTATGACGTAACCATAGATTCACTTCTAACATCTGAGACATCTGTGAACGGAAAAATAATCCCACCCGGTCCAAAGGGAAAACACATATTTGGAACAGTTACCCTGAATGATAAAGGGCAGATAGTGATTCCAAAAAAAGCACGAGAGATTATGAACTTTGAAGTCGGAACACGCTTAATCGTATTAGGTGATGAATCAGAAGGACTTGCCCTTGTAAAAGCTGATTTATTTGAAAGAAATATTCAAAAGACTATGGAGCTTGCAAAAAAAGAATTATAGGAAGGAGAATCCCAAATGGATGCTATTAAAACAGTTGGTCTTACAAAAAATTATAAGGATTTAATTGCAGTAAACAATTTAAACTTGGAAGTAAAACAGGGAGAATTATTTTCTCTCCTTGGTATTAACGGTGCAGGAAAAACCACAACCATTAAAATGTTATCCTGCCTTACAACTCCCACAGACGGAGATGCCTATTTAAACAACAAAAGCATTATCCATGCAGTAAGCGAAGTGAAAAAGATTATTGGTGTTTCACCACAGGAAACTGCAGTGGCTCCAAATTTAAGTGTAACGGAAAATTTGGAACTTATGTGTGGAATTCATGGCTTTTCCAAAGAAAAAAAACGCGAGAAAATTGCAGAATTGACAGAACAATTCGACCTGAGCAGTATTCATAAAAAGAAAGCCGGAAAGCTTTCCGGTGGATGGCAACGAAGACTCAGCATTGCCATGGCACTTATCAGTGAACCTGAAATCCTGTTTTTGGACGAACCGACCTTAGGTCTTGATGTGATTGCCCGAAGCGAACTGTGGGATACTATTCGTCTTCTTAAAGGAAAAATCACCATCATTTTGACCACCCACTATATGGAAGAAGCGGAAGCACTTTCCGACCGCATCGGTATTATGAAAGGCGGAAAGCTTCTTGTGGTTGGTTCGGCTGAAGAATTAAAAAAACAAGCGGAAACAGATAAATTCGAAGACGCTTTTGTAAAAATTGTTAAGGAGGAAACAAGATAATGAGATTATTAGCATTTACCACTCGTACAGCGAAAGAAATTTTACGTGACCCTTTAACAGTTCTATTCGGACTTGGTTTTCCGATTGTACTTATTTTATTGCTCAGTGCTATTCAGGCAAATGTTCCGGTCAGTTTATTTGAGATTGACAGTTTAACACCGGGAATTACCGTTTTTGGACTGTCATTTATGACCTTATTTTCTGCAACCTTAATTGCAAAAGACCGGGAAACAGCACTAATGCAACGACTTTATACCACCCCTCTCAAAGCAACCGACTTTATTTTGGGCTATGTCCTTCCGATTATCCCAATTGCGGTCGTTCAGTGTATTATTTGTTATGTGGTAGCTATTCTTCTCGGACTTGAAATCACGGCAACCATTTTATATGCAGTTTTTATGATTATTCCGAGTTCGCTGTTTTTTATTGCGTTGGGGCTCTTATTTGGAAGCATCTTTAATGTAAAACAAGTGGGCGGAATTTGTGGAGCACTACTCACAAACTTAACAGCCTGGCTGTCAGGTGTATGGTTTGATTTGGAACTTGTTGGTGGCGTATTCAAAAAGATTGCCTACGCACTTCCTTTTGTTCATGCAGTGGAATTGGAACGAGCAGTGCTTGCAGGTAATTATCAGAATATCTTCCCGCATATTTGGTGGGTGCTTGGTTATACTTTAGGAGCAGTTATTTTAGCAACGGTATTCTTCCTTCGCCAGATGAAAAGGAAATAACTTCACAAGTTATTTCCTCCCCATCACTTTTCGCATTTTGTTACAATAATGTTCCTTTTTTGATTTTGCTATCAAATGACACGTCTGACACCCAGTCCCGAAAATCATTAGTATAATCATCCAGATTTATAAAAATTTTATCCGGCACAACAATAATATCTTTCCTTTATTTTTTCCATCGCTGTCAAACCACTTCCATTTGGCAATAAAAAAATAATTGCAACAGCAAGCACACAGGTAATTCCCATAATAAGAAACATTCTTTTTTCAAATTGTTTTTCTTTCGCTTCCATTTTCGATACCTCCTTCTACTCGTATTGTACATAAATTTCCCTCCCCTTATTTACATGAAGTCACAAATCTATCTACTTTTGCTAATATTTCATCTGTATTCATTCAATCACCGTTTCTTCCACGCATTCCTGCACTGTACCGGAACTAGTTACCGTACTAAACAAAATAGCACCTAAAACGTTCCAGATAATGGAAATAAGCAATACAATACCCACAACCTTCCAAAAGATTCCCCATCTTCTATTCTTAACTGCCATCTGTTCATTGATTCTGGCAAGCTGCTCTGCTATCTCATTTTTACTATTTTCCTGCTTTATCTCTGCACCCAGTAACTCATCAACACCAACATCCAATACGTCTGCTATTTTCTGTAATACTTCTGCATCCGGAACCGACAGTCCTTTCTCCCATTTTGAAACTGTCTGTCTAACTACATTCACCTTGATTGCCAATTCTTCCTGCGTAAATCCTTTACTTTTTCTTAATATTTTTAAATTTTCATTGAACATATTCGTGTTCCTCCTTCTTTTCTTGATGCCTCAAGTGTAGTTCACAATGTTCCGTTGCTACAAGCAACGCATAGTAACATTTGCTTTTTTATGTGCAGTATAGTATTGATAAGCTTGAGAATATTGAAATAACAAAGTTAAAAGAGTATAAATTACATTATGTTCTATATCATGTTTTTCACACCAAGGGCAACTCCATTTCTATACATTCCCATTCGCCAATAGCCATTTTATATGTTTCAATTTTTCCAACAGGCTGAAAGCCAACTGCCTCATAACAATATCTTGCATTATCGTTATTCGCAAATACTCCTAACGTAATCTTAGAAGCATTTAACTCATTTCTTGCATATTCAATTGCCAAGTGCAACATTTCTTTACCTTTTCCACCGCCTCTTATGGCAGGATTTATAATTACATATCCAAAACGTACTGTTTCATTATCTGTTTCATTTGGATATCTGATAAATAAATGCCCCACAACATTATCCATCTCGTCAACCGCACTAAGTGGTATAAACCTGTCGCTGGAAATTACCGGTTCATAATCCTTGTTTAAATCATCCCCCATAAGCGGAAACTTTCCTATCCTGTCCGCCGACCATTGGTATAAACTCTTTTCATCTTGAATCCAGCTACATATAGTTGCCGAATCCTCTCTTCTATAATTTCTAAGCTTCATATTCTCTCCCTTCTCACTTAGCAACATATCCCCATTGTTTCCAGGCTGATACTCCTCCATATATCTACGTTCCGCCGGAAAGTATCTGTTTTCGTATTTGTCAATGATTTGCTGTTCATCACCAATATAGGTATCTCTTTTTAGCACTCGTTGAAGTCTGACTTTCTCCGGGACATCAATATATATCATATAATCAAATATATTGTTGAATTCTTTTCTCTGAAGAAAGACTCCTTCTACAATTACAATAGTATTGCACTGAATAGCAAAACGTTGCAGAAAATATGTATCATTATCTTTGTCATATAATTCAATATCGATGTAATCCTTCTTGCTGTTTTTAATTTCATTTATTACATTAGAAAAATAATCAAATCTCCATTGCAAGTCATAGTAACATTGCCACTCGGGATATGCAGAATTGTATCTCACCTCCCGCACATGGATAAAATCATCAATGTGAAGCAAAATAATATGATAATGATTATCTTGGAATTTCTTACATAGCGTTTCAGATATTGTACTCTTACCCGCTCCCCCAAGACCGTCAATTCCTATTACCGGAATATTATTTGTATCAATTTGCTTCATTATATTATGAAATATATTCTTCATGTCCCACATAAGGTTTCCTCCACTCCTTAATTATTCATTTGTGCAATTTGGGGGCAATTATAATCAGGTAAATCGTAATTAACTAAATTGAGATTTATAAGTCTTTTCGCATATATCTTGGTTTATATTCAAAGTAGCCATGTTTTGGATAAAATGAGTAGGACTCAAACCATTGCTCCTTTGGTGAGCCAAGATAAATAAGTTTGCACCTATGCTAGCAAGCAAAATAACTGTAACGATGATATTTAAAATTTTTACCTTTTTCATAGTATACACCTTACCCTTATCTTAGTCTTGTACATCAAAATTATCTCAATATCCAGTTTTCTTTATTAGGCATAGGCATTACTGCCCCCGATATTTTTTCAATCAAATTACCCGATGGTAAAATTGACTTTTTCCGGCCAGATTATCTGAAAATGATTATCACCACTTTGACGAGTAACCATGATAGGCGAGCCATATATCTTGAGATTGTAGCAATCCTTTACTTCGCTTAACGGAATTTCTGTTACAATGGAAGGTTCGTCCATCGCATCTGAGCATCGCACGATACAAACAAGGTTTTTATGAAAATCCACAAGCAATATATAAATCACCCCATCAATATAAGCAGGACTTCCGAAGTACTGATTCTTCTTCGCTTCAATCGGTTCAAATACCGTTCCTTCAGGATAATGCACAAAAATAAGCCGATTCGGTTCAAACCTTTTTCCGTCACGAAACACTTCCTCTGCCTCATATAAGTCACCACAAGTATAATCTGTTCCCCAGTACCATTCCATACTCGTATTAAACTTTTCTAAATATGTAATTCCTTTTGTTTCAATTACCTTCATACTATACTCCAATCATATAAGCGTAAGACAACTTCAAAATTTATGCTATTTCTTTTTCCTTGGTAGCGGCAGGTCATTATACATAGCATTAAATAATCCTGTCAAAAATTCCTTGCTGTCAACATCATCAACCAACAACATTTCTTTTGCCCCTTCATAAGGCAATTCATAAGTTGCATCCGGCATAAATGAAACAGCCGATTTAACCGGTTTTACAAGTAGTCTATCATCATATATACCGCCAACGATTTCTATGTAACATATCTATCATTCCACTACAAAATTCGTCCATTCAATATGATTATATTCCATTATATCATCAGATTTTTTCATCCCCAGCTTTTCATAAAACGAAATGGCCTTGTCATTTCCGCACAAATATACAGCAATGTTTTTCTCTCCACCGGCAACTTCATGAGCTTTCTTCATAAGTGTTTTTCCGATTCCCTGACCTTCATACTCACGAGCCACACCAAGATCCGTGATAAAAAGCCAATATGCAAAATCTGTAATTCCAAATAATACACCAACTATTTTTCCTTCTTTGTTTCTGGCGATTAAACTTATAGAAACATTCGCAACCAATTTATCGATACGCTCCTTAAATCTTTCTTTTGGGTACTGCGTTCCTAAATTTGTTGTTTTTAAGAACTCTATATATTCACTAGCTGAAATCTTCTCTGACTGAATAGTAAAATCCATTCTAACTCCTCCCTATAACTTAAATTTATCATCATTCCTTTTTCAACGTTATAACGTCATATACTCCCAAATCATAAGCTCCATGTCCTAACTCTACCAAAGTGTCACATGCAAGCTCGCTTTCCTTCCCATCACCGGAATAAATAATGATGTCTTTTCCAGCATATAGTTCAACATATGTACTGATATTTTCTTCAAATTCATCATATGCTATATGAATAGCACCGACTACATGTTCTTCATCATATTCTTTTTTTGTCCTTACATCAATAATAATATAATTATTTTCTGACATTATCTTATCTAAAATTTCTTCTTGGGTAACTGACGAATCAGGTTTCACTCCTCTAATGCTTTGATTCACCCATCCATATAGCAATAAAAATGCTAGAAAAATAATAATGATAATACCGCATACTTTTTTCATGTTCTACCTCTTCAATAAGCTGTTCTTTTCTTAATTCTACCAGTTGACTGACATCTTCTATCTTTGCTTTTCTATAATTCACTATTACCTCTACCTTATCCGAACTTTTCTAAATGATACCATATCTCTCATTTTACACCTCTATAACTTCAAAATCGCACAACCTTTCTTCCTATTGATTACGATTTTCTTAACGAAACACCAACTTCACCGCCCAATAACAAAGCCCGTACATCTTATGCTTCATCATAAACACAAACAACTTCCCTGCAAGCATCAGCTTTGGCATATTATATTCCTCCAAAGCCTCCTTCACATACTCATTTTCGCAGATTTCACGGACTCTTTGTATCACCTGCTTCGGCTTGTCCTCTTTGTTTTTATGAATTTCTTCTTTGATGCACATTAAGGTCAAAAATAAAAAATCATTGGTAATCTGCTCACTGTAATCATAGATGGATTTTGCCTCATTGATTTTCATTAACTGATTTCTTAAAACAATTAATTTATCCAAATAATGTCTGTCGTGTTTTCCGGTTAAGGAACTTTCATTAATCCAATAGTGATATGGATAATAATCATGTATCGCATAGATTGATTTTGTATCGATAAACGATGCAAAAGTAATCACCAGATCTTCGCCAATACTTACTTCATCATTACAATATTTTATATTATTCATAATAATATCACGGCGATATAATTTCATGGCTCTGGAAGCAGGTATGGCACGACTGTCAAAACCTCCGTCACACAGAAACACCGGGACGATTTCTTTCCTGATTGACTTCTCGTCATAAAAGCTTTTTGTCAGGCGATCGGTCAAATAAGTTTTCTTGCGCTTTTCATTTTCAAATTCCTTTACCAAACCGCACAATACCATATCCGCATTGTAATCTCTTGCCTTTTTGTACATGCGCTTGTACATATCCATGTCAATCCAGTCATCACTGTCCACAAAGCCTAAATAATCACCTTTAGATGCTTTTGCACCTGCAATCCACGCAGAGGTTAGTCCGCCATTTTCTTTGTGTATGACCTTGACCCTCCCATATTTTTCTGCATATTCATCACACATCTTACCGGATGCATCTGTGGAACCATCATCCACTAAAATTATCTCTAAGTCACGCTCTGTCTGCGCTAAAATACTTTCCACACATCGTTTTAGATATTTTTCCACGTTATACACAGGAACAATTACACTTAACATATTTTTCTCCCATTACTTTCCCAATAATTTCTTATAAAGCATTGGATTTTCCAAGAAAATCCAATAGCCGATTCTTGTTTTCAAAGACGTACCGCCGCATTTTTTTAGTTCTTTGTATGTAGCTTTCATCCGTTCCATTAACTCTTTTGCCGCCTCTTTATCCTGCAAAATCTCTTTTGTCTTGTAATACAAATCTATGGTACCATCCATGTAGATTTTATACATGGGAATCAAAATTTCAATTTCATGTCTTTCCTTTAGGAAAGTCAGGCGATTTCTCACTGCCCACTCCCAATCCAGACGCTTCTTTGAAAATTTATCTCTGGTAATGCTGGTTCCACCGGTATAATATCCATATAAAAAACGATACACAAATGCTACTTGCTCTGCCTGATAAAACAGCTTATGGGTTGTTGCTTCATCCTCATGAATTCGCCCTTCCGGATATCTGACTCCCTCAAAGACACTTTTGTGATACAGTTTATTCCAAGCTACCACATTATAGGCACCGTCCCTCCAACTCATTCCTTTAATCATTTCCCTGCCGGAATACACTTCCATGGGCTCAGTAACCTCTTCCTTATCTTTTGTCATTTTGTCACCATCCACATACTCATAGCGGCACTGAGCAATCTGACTTCCAGTCTGCTTACAAGCCTGATACAAGGTTTCTATAAATTCTTCTGATACAAAATCGTCGGAGTCCACAAATGCCAGATATTCACCATTAGCTGCATCAATTCCACTGTTTCTTGCCGCAGATAGTCCACCGTTCTCTCTGTGAATGACACGGATTCGCTCATCTTTCTTTGCCCACTCATCGCAAAGAGCAGGGCAGTTGTCTTTGGAACCGTCGTCTACCAGAATGATTTCTAAGTTTTTGTAGGTCTGGGTGACTAGGGAGGTTATGCATCTGTCTAAATAAGGTTCTACCATATAGATTGGGACTATTAGGGTGATTAAATCTTGCATTTTTTTACTCCTTTTTGAATGTAGGTTGTGGCGAACAGGACGAAAAAAGATTCTGTGCGTTGGCTACAACTGCCATTTAATGAAATGTGTTAAAAACTGCTAGTTTTGAAGTCTTATAGCAGGCTTAAAAAGAACTTACGCAAATGGCATAAATACCATAAAATTCTGATATTGCCTTTTTTGAAGAATTTGTTTAATAGGTTTAGGTCCGGGGGCAGGTTGGTTATGTTTTTGTTGATTGCTTTGGTGTAGGTGTCACTGGTATATTGGGTTGCCAGTTGGCTAAAATTTTTATAAGTTATGGTCTTATCGTAGACTGATTCGGTCAGGTCACATAGGAATTCGGATATCATTCGGGAATGGATGATTTCTTCTTTTCCTGTTTGGTTTAAGATTTTGTGGTAGAAGTCTTCGGTGGTTTGGCAGATTTGTTTGGCTATTTGAAGTTTGTTTTCTCTTTTTTGGGCTGAGAGATTTGTTTTGCCCCGCTCTTGTATGTAGTTGTATAAAGGTGCGGAGGCGAAGGACACTTTTTCTTCTGGCTTTAACCGACTTAGGTAGGATAGATTAAATAGTAAATCTTCTCCCAGACTTAAGTTTTCCGGAAATAAGTCTTTTATTTTTTCTCTCCTGTATAACTTATTCCAGGGCATGTTTAAAAAGCCTTTCTGGTATAATTCCAGAAATACATCTCCAAATGTCTTCATTTCTGTTGGAGAAATCAGATTTTCGTTTGGGCATTTTATGACGTCTTTCCCTAAATACCAGTGATGAAATCCCGCTATCACCAACCCGGCCTTCTGTGCTTCCATGATATTTTTCATAGTTTTACACATGTCTGCTTCTAAATAGTCGTCACTATCCACAAATTGAATGTATTCTCCCTGAGCAGCCTCTATCCCTGTATTTCTTGCCTTGGACACACCGCCGTTTTCCTGATGAATAACTTTGACCTTACTGTTTTCTTTTGCAAAATTATCACACATTTCCGGAGATGCATCTGTGGAACCGTCATTTACCAAAATCAATTCTATGTCTTTTTCTGACTGATTTAAGATACTTTTTACACATCTCTCCAGATTTTCTGCACAATTATACACAGGAATTATTATAGATATCATTACTTTTCCACCATAACTTTCTCACGTCTGTTAAAATAGGTTGTATTTGACGGAATTTCACCGGTTACAATGCTGCCGGCTCCAATGACTGCCCCGTCACCAATGACACTTCCCGGCAAAATAACACAGTTAGCTCCAATCCACACTTTAGCCCCGATAGTTACCGGAGCTGTTGTGTAGCCGGTGAAATCTTTTGTGTGATTGTGATCTACAATTACCACATTGTTGCCAATCTGGCACCCTTCACCAATACTGATTTTCTCCATACAGGTAACGGAACAATTTACATTAAAAAAGCACTTATCACCTATGAAAATTTCTCCACTTTCCGCCCGCAATTGGAAATTATCTCTGGTAACCAGCTCTTTTCCCCAATTTACTGCTGCATTCTTCTTTATTACTATGTGGGAATGTCTTCCCAAGGCATGAATCATAGGGGCTCGAAAGCATCTGCCGAATTTTATTTTGCAGGCAATGATTTTTGGAAGGGAAATCACTGCTCTTTTTGCCAATTCCATATCCATATCTAATGTTCCTCCATCCAGTCTGCCACTGATTTTGCACCGATTCCCCGGTCACAGCATTTGTCTTCCATAAATTCATGTACCCGCTTAAAATACACTCCCGGCTCATATTCCATAATAAGCTGTTCCAATCCATCGTTGGTATCTGTTTTTGGAAACGGTACCTGCTCCAATGTGATTAAGCCCCGCTCTTTCATATATTCTTCCAAATCGGAAGCATACAAAAAGCATGGTTTGTCCATAATGGCAAATTCAAACATAGCAGAGGTAAAGTCTGTAATCATCACATCCGATGCAAATAAAAGTTCCTGCATATCGCTGTAGCCTGACACATTTTGAATGTGTTCACTATTTAAATTTAACGCATCAAATTTATCAAACAAATTCGGGTGAAGCCTAACCAGAAGCCTCCACTCTCCACCAAATTTCTTTTTCAGTGTCTTTATAACCCGCTCGTAGTCCATGTTGTAGGCAGATAATCCATAATCCGCCCGAAACGTAGGAGCATACAACACCGTCTTGACGTGATTAGGTATTCCTAACTTCTTATAAATCTCTTGTCTTTCTTCTTCCCCTGCGGTGTAGAAAATATCATTTCTTGGATGACCTTTTTCTAAAAATTCTCCGTCATACCAGAAAATTCGCTTAAAATGCTTTGTCATAAAAGGACCATTGGACACAATTAAATCTATAGCTGCGGAGTCTTTTTTTGCCATTTCAATGTACTCCTTGCTTAAAGTGTCCTCTACATCCTTCTCAATTCGCTTAAATCCCAGTCCTGCATGCCAGGTCTGGATATAATACTGCCCCTTACGTTTCTTAAAATACTGGTTAAACCGCACATTGTTAATCCAGTACTTGGAGGTTGCCATATGATATATTTCCCGAAAAGTCCCTGTTTTCACAGGTTTAATTCCTTCCGGAAGCTGCTGTTGTCTTGGATTCTGCAGCAACCATATCAGTTTATAGTCTTTTTCTCTCTGCATCAGTTCTTTGGCAATATATTTCTGATTGTCTGCAAAGCCTCTGCCGTTAAAATTTGTCAGATAAACTTTATTCTCCTGCAAAGGAAATTTAACACACACTGCCCAGACAGCCTTCGCTAACACATCATTTTTGAAATGCTCCTGCTTTCTGGCTATTCCCACTAAAAAACGGTATAATTTTTCATTTTGTTTTATTTTTTCTACAATACCACTCATTTTTTTACCCACGTCTTAAGACTTTATCTAATACAATTTTTCTGTCGCTCTTTTTCAAAATAACAAAGAAATTCATAATTAATGCAATAATTCCTACCAAAATTCCAACACCAACCAGTGACAAATAACTGTCAATGGTAAACACAAATCTTGAGGCAACTCCTACCAGGCTAATACTTGCAATGGAAAACAGTCCGGTAAAAATATCTCCATAAAAGGTAGTCCATTTCAATTCCAGACACTTACTTGCATAAATTGGTGTAAAAATCAGATTACGCAAAAGTCCCAGTGCTGTACTAACCCCTGCAATGGCATACAGACCAAGGTTTGTTGTTTTTAACAAAATGAATACAATACTAGTGGATAGCACACCGGATACAATCATTACAATAGAATTTGCCTTTACTTTTTTAGTGATGATAAATACATGATACAGCACCTGTATACTCATACTCACGTACAATACTCCCATTCCAAGCATTGCCAGTATATGCATTTGGTGAGGATCACGCTCTGTGGCCCATAAGGAGAAGAAAATATCTCCATAAGCTGTAACAAAAGCAATTGGGATGCTCATCATAAAAATCATAATACGGTTAGAGCTTTTAATGATTTCTACTAACCCTTTCTTATCTCCCTTAGCATAAGCAATGGTTATCTGAGGGGAAAACACACCTACAATGGTTCCCATCAGCCCGGAAATAGCGATAGGTACTGTTTTCGCAACACTCAAAGCAGACATGGCTGTTGCACCTATAAAAAGGTTTGAAATCAAAATATCCAACTCATCCAGCAATACCTGACTTAATCTGGTCAGGGAATTCCACAACCCCAATGAAATCAGTTCCCAAACTTTTTTCCAACGAAAATATGTTTTTTTAATTTGAATTTCCGGAAGCAGGCGTTTGGTAAACTGAATATTGGATATGGTTAGGTAAGTGGTATGCAGCAGTGATGCCACACCAATGTACCAGATGTATTTCGGAAAGAAATTATAAGCTGTCACCAAAAATGCCACACGAAGCAGTTCTGCCTGAATGGTACGGACAGAGTTCAAATCCAGTCTGTCCCTACTGTAAGTTGCTACCCCAAACACAGAGCCTACAATACTTACAAAGAAGTTGGCAAACAGGAAAAACCAGAGAATTCGAATATCCGTCACATATAATGCCGGTACCTGAAACTTATCAATAAACACAATTAGTGTAAGCATTGGTATCAGAAACACACAAGCCATCATTAAATTTCCATAAAATACTGACGAAAAGTACTCATTTGCCTGTTGTTCATCTTTTTTATGAATATGAATCGTAATAAACCTGCTTGCCATGGTGTTCAATGCTGATACCACAATTTGGGCACAGGTGATAAAATTATTAGCAAGTCCTACAAAACCGGTTAATTCTGTACTGATTTCCTCAATAATAGGGGTGATAATAAAACTCACTCCCATATTTACGGCAAAAGCCATAATCTGGGCTGTCAAATTAATAAACAGTCTTTTTTTATCATTCATGGATATCTCCTACTTTTAAACATTTCAAATTTACAGCACCACATGTATAAAGCATAATGCAGCAATCACTGTTGTTGCATATCCTGCATAGGCAACTGCTCTGTCTGCACTTTTATCAAATATAATTTTAGAATTACGAAGCATCATTAATCCCAGTAATAGGATTGGGAAAAAATATCTCCCCTGTACGCCCTCTACGGACACATAGGTAATTGGTGTCCATGACACCAGCATTCCAATCAATACCAATGCTGCACTGGCGCAAGTAATCACCAGAATCCACCACTTATTTCCAGTAGTAACATACTGTTTCTCGCCTCTGGCACGAAATGCGGAAAGCATCAGTATAATTGCAAAAGCAATGACCAGCACGTTTGCCAGTTCCACCTGAATCCATCCTAAATGCTGCCCTAACATAGATTGAATATAAAAATCTGTTTTATCCGCAATGGTATTATTTATCACATCAAACAAAACCATTGGATTCTGCAAAATATAGCTTAAACTGTAATTTGGTATAGTAATAGCCTCTGCAATTCCCATAACTTTATTTGTGGCTTCTGCTGTTGCATTTACTACTTTCACATTCTTCACCAGAAATCCCAGTAAAAACGCTCCGCTTAAGCTTCCCATAAAGCTGTAATAAGCTGATTTTGATGCAAACTTTTTCATTGGAATCAACAAGATTGCAAACACAAGCGGTGTGTATGCTCCGCTTTTACAATAAATAATTGCAACGCCCAAAATACTGCTGAAAATAATCTCCAATGGTCGGATATCCTCTTCTGAATATGCCATAGAAATAATATAGCATATAAACAAAAGTGCTGCAGAAAATAATATAGAATCATAGGAAAAGGAATTTGCCTGCTGTAAAGTAATTGGCAACATTGCAAGCACATACAAGGTTGCTTTTCCAAAAGGAAGTTTCTTCATACCGAAGAAAACTGCCAGTGCAAATACAAAAAGTCCAAGAAAACGTCCCAAAAAGAGTAACTGAACATAACCCAACTGGAAAATTCTTGCCAGAATAATTCCCACTACCCCCGGCAAATGCATAAACAAATAGGCACCGGAATTGGGAGCCGCCTCTGCATCCACAATTTCTGTGTTCTTCGCCATTTTTCCTATATTTTCATAAACATAGCGATAATTTTCCAAACACGGGTCCGACAAAAACATTTTTTCTGCATCTTCTACCCGCTTCAGACAACGCATATCTTCTGTATTTCCAGTATTCATCAAGATATCCGCATAACGATATGCCATATCAATATGAGCCGCTTCATCCGGCACCATATATGGAGTAACTAAAAATCCGTAAATTCCTCCAACAACCAAAATACTAAAGAACGCACACCATTCTAAACCAGTTTTTTTGATAAAGAGCAAATAATACATTAACACACTAAACACTGTTAGAATACCGCAAATCACCAAAAAGTACGGGCGTGCAAAATGGTTCAAATCGGTATGTCCCTTTAAGTATAAGCCGTATTTTGCTGCCTTTTCATTTACAACTGCCTTTTCGCTATCCTCATTGGTCACTGCCATTGACATTTTATATGGAGATATATTTTCAGGAAAAGAAATCTCTAAAGTATAAGTCTGACTGTCCGCCTGAGTTTCTTTTTCTGCAAATATGATTTTCCAACTAAATCCATTGTCAATTTCAGAGACGTCAATGGTTGTTCTGGCAATCTCTTTCTGATTATTTTTCCACACTACTGCTTCTATCACTCCGGCTCTGTCCACAGCCGGATTTTCCATATAAAAAGACGGTGAAATTCCAATTAGTTCCTGTTCTGTAGTAGTAAAATCCTGCTTAATTTTTTTTACATTATCAGAAATCTTAATTTTTCCTGTTCCTACCGCTGAAATTACCACATCGTTTGTAGTATTCATTGCCACTCTGATATCCGTTCTGTACACGTACAGACATCCATAAAGTCCAACAAACAACACCAGAAACATTCCAATCAAATTATGGTGTTTATCCCATATTTTTTGAAAATTAGACAGCGATTTTATTTTCTTTGTTTTAGGGGTACTTTTCTCCTCTATAAAAACACTGGAATACAATGCCACACCAACACATAAAAAAATCATTGTGTGCATCACTATCTTTTTCACGGAAAATAGTTCTATATATTGCACACTTCTCGGTCTTACTATTTGAATTACCAGATAAAGCAGACACAAGATTACATAACCTATCACAGTTTCTTTCTTATGCTCTTTCAAAAATTTACATAGTTTTTTCAAAACGGTTTCCCTTTCTTATATACCATAGCTGAAATGAACTACAGCCACGCATTGCGTGGCTGTAGTTACGACTACTTCCTGTTTTCTTAAAATTCTCCAAGTCCGGATTCCACTGCCTCAACAAGCCCTTTTAAAGCTTCTTCTTCATCTTCACCCTCACATACAAATTCAATCTCATCACCATTCTTTACACAGGCTCCTAACACACTTAATACACTTTTTGCATTCGCTGTATTATCACGAAATGTGAAGGTCGTAATTGATTTGTATTTCATTGCTTCCTTACACAAAATACCTGCCGGGCGCAAATGCAGCCCTGTTGGATTTTTTATTACAACTTTCTGGCTTACCATGTTGGCATTTCCTCCATTTCTATTTATCTTAAGTTCTATGTATCTTAAGCAATTGTCTTCATAATCAAATCTGCCAGCTTTTTAGCTTCTTCTTCAATAACTTTCTGGTCTTTTCCTTCAATCATAACACGCACCAACGGTTCAGTACCGGATGGTCTGATTAAAACTCTGCCTTTTCCAGCAAACTTCCGTTCCAGTTCTTCAATCGCTTTTGCAATTTCCGGATATTCCATATAGCTTTCTTTCTTGTCATTTGGAACTTTCGCATTTATCAATGCCTGTGGAAGTACTTCCATAACTTTTGCCAGCTCTGATAATGGCTTTTTCGTTTTCACCATAACTTCCAGCAAATGAAGTGCGCTTAATAATCCATCACCAGTAGTATTCTCATCCAAGAAAATAATATGCCCTGACTGTTCTCCACCTATATTGGCACCTATTTCTTTCATGTGCTCTAACACATAACGGTCACCAACTTTGGTTTTTTCAATGGTAATTCCTTTTTCTTCTCCCATCAGGAAAAAGCCAAGATTACTCATAACAGTCGCCACAATAGTATCTTTCTTTAGTTTTCCCTGTGACTTCATATAATTTCCACAGATTGCCATTAACTGGTCACCATCTACCATATTTCCCTGCTCATCTACTGCAAGAAGGCGATCCGCATCTCCGTCAAAAGCAAGACCTACCACTGCCTTTTCTTCCACTACACGACGCATCAATTCTTCCATATGGGTAGAACCGCATTTATCATTAATATTTGTACCATCCGGATTTGCATGAATTGGTACTACATCCGCACCTAATTCTCTTAACGTTTCAATGGCAGTGTAATATGAAGCACCTTCCGCACAGTCCACAACCATACGCATACCGGTCAAGTCTACATTTACAGAATTTCTTGCAAATGTTATATAATCCTCACTGGCATCCATACGGTATTTTACCTTTCCAACATCCTTACCAGTTGGGAATGTAACACCTTCCATACCGTTATGAATCAATGCTTCAATTTCATCTTCTAATTCATCAGACAGTTTATAACCTTCACTGTTAAAAAACTTAATACCGTTAAATTCTACCGGATTGTGGGATGCGGAAATGACAACTCCTGCATCTACACCATAAGCTCTGGTCAAATATGCTACTGCCGGTGTAGGCACTACGCCCACATATACTGCATTGGCTCCCACAGAACATATCCCTGCCATCAATGCATTGGCTAACATACCGCCGGAAATTCTTGTATCACAGCCAACAATAATTGTTGGTTTGTGTGCGTTTTCTTTTGTTAATACGTAAGCACCTGCCTGACCTAATTCCATAGCAAGTTTTGGTGTCAATTCATCATTAGCAACACCTCTTACACCATCTGTTCCAAATAATCTTCCCATAATTTCCTCCATAGGCACTATTCTTCTGAATTGCCCTCATTACTATTTTTATATGTTGAATTTTCAGTTTTCTTATCTGTTGCTCCACCTGTATTTGCTGCCTGAGCCGCTATTTCCGAATAATCTAAAGTTCCTTCATATACATGTATTTCTACAGTATATTCGTCAAAAACAGTATATCCTTCCGGCAGATTAATAAGCACCGGAACAGTATAATTTCCCGGCTCTTCAATGTTGCTCAAATCCAGCATAACTGTCATATCTGCATTTTCCAAATCCTGAAGTTTTTCTTTAGTTCCCCATACCAGAATTTTCAAAGGATCAAAATTTGTATAAATGGTTTTATATTTATCTGCCAGATTTTCGATAGAAATTGATGTAATTGGATATAACAGTTCTTTGCTCTCCATCTTTTCAATACTTACCGTTGCTAAAAATTCCGGTTCACTAATCAACGTTACGTCTTCCGGCAAATGCTCACTAATATCAATTATCTTCTCAAAACTTTCACTTAAATCTGTAACATCTATTGCTTCATCCGGTATACGTATTTCATTAATTCCGGATAATACTTTTTCTTTCGCTGCAATCACAACCGTTTCCGGTGCACAAACCACATCACCTAAAACACGATAGCCCTCTGTCGGTGTTCCTACAGTCCCTGCACGAATAGGAACTTCTTTGGTTTTCAGCATTTCCACATTTACATTAACGCTGTCTACACTCAATTTTAGTCTAGAAATATCGATAGGCCTATCATTTCCATCATACACTGTAAGGCTTACCGGAGTGCTGATATCTGATGACATATCAGACACATTCACTTCTGCCACAACCCGGTTGATGGTCGACATAATAGATACAGGACCATTAATCTTCACAATATTCTGCGACAAAATTTTCTTTCCAACTGCATATCCTTCTGCCGGTGTTCCAACAACACTTGCCCGAATTGCAAACTGCTTTACAGACAATTCTTCAATATTTACCTTTACATTTTTTGTACGACTTTCCACACTGGTTAATTTGTCTTTATATCTTAAAGGCTGAATTTCAATTGGCACAAACTCAAACTCTGTCAATTCGCGCAAATCCGCTGTCGCCTTAAAATCGGAAGCACTTAAAGATTCCACAACATTTCTTGGCCCACGCACAGTAATGGTAATGACATTACTGTTATCTATAACGGAGCATACTTTTTCTTTATCTGTAATAGCATTCTCATTGGTAAGTTCTACCTGTACATTGGTAAATTCTCTTTTCGTAGTAGGGTTGTCGATATTTACAACTATCAGCCATAGCATAAGTGCAAACACTATAGATACGACTTTTAACCCGGTATTATTTGTTATCCACTTTTTCATGGTTCTTCAGCCGTCCCTTCCACAATTTGAACTTTTTATCTTCACTTACCTTATCCTGTGCCTTCTGAAGCATTTCCTTTAGCTCATTCGGCTCTAAATTCACATACAACTTTCCTGAATTAGCTACTGAAACACGACCTGTTTCTTCAGAAACAATAATGGTCATAGAGTCTGTCACTTCACTAATTCCCACACCGGCTCTGTGTCTTGTTCCCAGTGCTTTGCTTAACTCCATATTATCTGACAGTGGCAGATAGCAGGTTGCAGATACAATTCTGTTACCTCGGATAATCACTGCACCATCATGTAATGGAGTGTTATGTTCAAAAATATTAATCAGTAACTGACTGCTCACCAGTGCATCTACTTCAATTCCAGTTCTTTCATACTCTGCCAATGAAAGTTCTCTCTCAATTACAATCAACGCCCCTGTTTTTACTTTTCCCATATCAAAGGAAGCTTTCACAATTTCGTTTACTGTCTTGTCAGAAAAACGTTCTTCTGCATTTTTAGAGCTATCAAACGCAAACCAATTGAAAAGAAATTTCTTTCTTCCCAGCTGTTCCAAAGCACGGCGCAATTCAGGCTGGAATACAATTACTACCGCTGTAATTCCAATGCTTACTATGCTCTTAAATATCCATAAAATGGTATTCATCTCGAACACTACAGCAATCATTACAAACACAAGAATAATGATAATGCCTTTCAACAAAAACCATGCTTTTGAGTTTTTAATCCACAAAAGAATCTGATACACGAAAAATGCAAGAATGGCAATTTCCACAATATCAATTACTGTAATACTGGGCATAGACAGCCAATATAAATTGTTTTCATAAAATGTAGTTAAAAACTCCACAGTTTCACTTCCTTACACAATATTTTTTAATTCATTTTATCTTTTCTGTGGGTTAATTCTCTGTACTTTCTTAGAAGATGCACTTACTGTCATCTTTGGTACCGCTTTTACATAGTAGTAATACTCGTCATCTTCAAACTGCACATACTCCGTTCTGGTATAATCCACACTAAACTTGAAAAACTGTGCCACATATACAATCACGGCGGAGACTAGCATTGAAATCAACATACCTGCGATGGCATTTGCCGCATTCAACATGAACTCTCCCACCAGTAAAATCAGAAGATTTGTTAACGTTCCAACAATAGCTGCCGTATTCCACACATAATCAATGTTTAATCTTTTAATCAAATAGGTAACCACTATAGTGGCCATAAAGGAAATTAAAATTAACATCATCATTTTATCTGACAACATACTTGCAAAAATCATACTTATTTTAGAAATCATATCAGAACTTGCTGCTGATAATATACCTGCATTTCCACCCACATATGATACATAATAATACATAATAACTCCAAAACACATGGAAACCATGGAAAGTGGTGTTGCCATAAGTCCAATTAACACTGGTGCTGCGTATGGAATTTTTAATACAAATGCCAATGGAACCAATAATACCACACAGGCATCCTTTGGCGAAAAACGAAAATACAATAAGAACATTAAGAATACTAAAATCACTCCTACAACTGCTACTTCCAGTGAAAGAGCATAGGCATTTGCTATAATATATATACAACATACTATCACAGTAGTATTGGTTGGTAAAAATGCACATACTAACGCCAGTACTAAAATCACAATCGGATTTCCCAAAGCACTCATATATCCCATTTTAGCATTAATAGCAAAAAGCAATACCATTGCAAGGACAAACTTCAATACCGGAGTGATATACATTTCATTTTTTCCGTAAAATTCTTTCAGTTTTTCTCTCAATTCAAGCAAACCTGACATCTAGTAACTTCCTCCCACATTAAATCAAATTTATCTTATTCCTTATCATCATAATAAGAACCCAGTTTTTTTAACTGATTGTAGTACTTTTTAACACTTTTCTTTGCTTTTGCATACCGTTTAGTGTATACAACCAATGCTATAGTCAAATACACCGCCAGTACCACAATATATCCAAAAATTATTCTTCCTATCAACTGTTCTATACTCATCTTATGAATATTTTCCATAAGATACTGACTGCTTAACACACCAGCGATTAATAAAATCGTTCCATAAGCAATTGTCACACTGATAACTGTTTTAATTACATTAAAAATAATATAATCGCTCTGAAAATACTGCATCACAGGAAGCATCTTTTTTCCTTCTCCCTGTTCATAAACCGCAAGCTTTGTCATCAGCTTAATTTTATTTTCATTTACCATAATTCTCCCCGTTTCCGCAATCTTTCGAATATGCCTACAAGTAATTACTCATAGACACCCACTTTTAAAGCATATCATAATTTGAACGTTGTGTAAACTTTTTTTGAATAAAGATTGGCATTTATTGGTGCAATTCATGTTTTTCCGTTAGATAAGACGTCCATATCAAACACAGGAACGTCCTGTCAACCAATAAGTCTGAATCGTAACCTATTCTATATTATGAAAGCCTGCCTTTAAAATCTGCATAAGAAAATCTTCTGATTTCCTTAATTTTTTCATTTTCATTATAACTTAAAATCGTTGGCAAATTAATCCCATTAAACGTATTATTCTTTACCATAGTATAATGAGACATATCTGTGAATACCAGTTTTTGACCGATTTCTAATGGCTTATCAAAGGAATAATCTCCTATAATATCTCCTGCAAGGCAGGTTGGTCCCCCGAAACGGTAAGTGTATTCTTTTTCACCCGGTTTTCCTGCTCCGATAATTTCCGGGCGGTAAGGCATTTCTAACACATCCGGCATATGACATGCTGCAGAGGTGTCTAGTATCGCAAGATTCATTCCATTTTCGGAAAGTTCCAGCACTTCTGCCACCAGATATCCGGTATTTAATGCGGTAGCTTCTCCCGGTTCTAAATAAACCTGCACATCGTATGTCTCCTGAATATGATTGATGCAGGATATCAAACGTTCCACATCATAATCCTTTCTGGTAATATGGTGACCGCCTCCAAAATTAATCCACTTCATATCCTTCATGTATTTTCCAAATTTTTCTTCCACAACTTTCAAAGTACGCTCTAAGGTATCGGAATTCTGTTCACACATAGTATGGAAATGAAGTCCGTCAATTCCTTCCAAATCCAGGTTCTCCTCAAAAGCTTTTAACGTAGTACCCAGACGTGAACCGATAAAGCATGGATTATAAATATCTGTTTCAATTTCCGCATATTCCGGATTAATACGAATACCACATTCTAATTTCTTCCCTGCTTTTCTGGCATTTAACACCTTATCTTTAAAGCGTTTCCACTGTGAAAAAGAATTAAATACGATATGGTCGCATAACCTTATAATTTCATCCATTTCGCTTTCTTTATAAGCCGGCGCAAAAATATGTGTTTCTCCACCAAATTCCTCTTTTCCAAGTTTCGCCTCAAACAAAGAACTAGCGGTAGTTCCTGCTAGATACTTACTCATCATTGGATACATGGAAAACATGGAAAACGCCTTCTGAGCCAAAAGAATCCGGCATCCGGTTTTGTCTGACACAGACTTCAAAACTTCCATATTCTTCTGCAACAACCTCTCATCCACCAAATAGCATGGCGTAGTAATATTCCTAATATCAATATCAAACTCTGTCATGTTACTTTCCTTTCTCAATAAAAAACGCCATAACGAAAAAGAGTCCGGCGGCTTCTCAGAAATTGCCGGACTCTTTTCGTCCTCATTGCCAATCCTATTTTAAATTCCTAATCTACCAACACCGGATTAAAATCTTCCTGCCAAGGCAGTCCCCATTTATTTAGCGCTTCCATAAATGGATCCGGATCAAATTCTTCTACATTGTATACACCCGGTTTTTTCCATTTTCCGGTCATTACCATCATTGCTCCAATCATTGCCGGTACACCTGTAGTATAAGAAATGGCCTGTGAGCCAACTTCCTTGTAACATTCCTGATGGTCGCATACATTGTATACATAGTAAGTTTTTTCTTCTCCATCTTTCTTTCCCTGGAAAATACAACCGATGTTTGTTTTTCCTACCGTTCTAGATCCCAAAGATGCAGGGTCCGGAAGTACTGCCTTTAAAAACTGTAATGGTACAATCTGCTGTCCTTCAAATTCAATTGGTTCGATGGAAGTCATACCTACATTTTCCAGACATTTCAAATGTGTCAGATAGCTCTGTCCAAATGTCATAAAGAAACGGATTCTCTTGATTCCTTTGATGTTGATTCCTAAAGATTCCAATTCTTCATGGTGAAGCAGATACATATCTTTTTCCCCAACTTCCGGAAAATTGTAAACTCTCTTAATTTCCATTGGTTCTGTTTCAACCCAGTCGCCATTTTCCCAGTAGCTTCCCTTAGCGGAAACTTCACGGATATTGATTTCCGGATTAAAGTTTGTTGCAAATGGATAACCATGGTCACCACCGTTGCAATCTAAGATATCAATATAATTGATTTCATCAAAATAATGCTTTGCCGCATACGCAGAGAATACCCCTGTAACACCCGGGTCAAATCCACAGCCTAACAGAGCTGTGATTCCTGCTTTTTCAAATTTTTCACGATAAGCCCACTGCCAGCTGTATTCAAACTTTGCAGTATCTAACGGCTCGTAGTTTGCAGTATCCATGTAGTCAGTCTTAGTTTCTAAGCAGGCATCCATAATGGTTAAATCCTGATATGGCAGTGCCACATTGATAACAATATCCGGTTTGAAATCATTGATTAATGCAACCAGTTCTTCTACCTTGTCTGCATCTACCTGTGCTGTGGTAATCTTTGTCTTTCCGCCGTCTAACTTCTCTTTTAATGCATCACATTTTGACTTAGTACGGCTTGCAATACAAATCTCTTCAAACACTTCACTATTCTGGCAACATTTATGAACTACTACACTGGCAACTCCGCCTGCTCCGATAATTAACGCTTTTCCCATTTTTTCTCTCCTTATTTCATTCCTAATAATTTCATAACATAATTCGGAAGATAAAAACTTCCCTTATGTAAATCTGTATTATAATATTTGGTTTCCAAACCAAGTTGATTCCATTTTTCTTCTTTTAAATCCTTAATCGGGTCATATACCTTAGAAGCAAATCCAAACAGCCAGTGTCCTGACGGATAGGACGGAATATGACACTGATACACCGTACTATACGGAAACACCGCCTGAATATGTGCATGTGCTTTCTGCACTGTTCTGGAATGCTCGCTGTAATAAGGGCTTTCATGCTGATTAATCAAAATCCCATCCTCATGTAATGCCTTAAAACAAGTACCGTAAAATTCTTTGGTAAACAATCCCTCTGCCGGTCCGTAAGGGTCAGCACAATCCACTATAATCAAATCATACTTATCGTGCTGCTGTCTTACATATCTTAATTCTTCTTCGAAATACATATGCACTCTACGGTCGGAAAGTCCACAGGCTGTTTCCTGAAAATATTCCATGCACATATCTGTTACTTTTTTGTCAATCTCTACCATATCGATTCGTTCAATGCTGTCGTATTTCACTAATTCTCGGATAGTTCCGCCATCACCTGCCCCAATCACCAGCACATTTTTCACATTTGGGTGAACTGCCATCGGCACATGGGTAACCATTTCGTGGTAGATAAATTCGTCCTTCTGGGTAATCATTAATTCCCCGTCTAATACCAATACTTTTCCAAATTCTTCTGTCTGTAAAATATCAATTCTTTGAAATTCGCTTTCACAGGTAGCAATCTGTTCTTTTACCTTCATAGAAAATCTTACGTTTTTCGTATGCTGGTCTGTATACCAAAGCTCCATTATTCTACCTCCACGATATTAATATTCTCAATCTTCATATCCTGCGTACCGGTCATAAAACAACCTTTCTCTTTGGCATAAGCAATATACGCCAAAATATCCTTGGTAATCATCTCTCCCGGTGCCAAAATTGGAATGCCTGGCGGATAACACATAACAAATTCTCCACAGATACCGCCTTCGCTTTCTTCAATTGGTATCATTTTCTTTTTCCCATAGAATGCCTGCTGTGGTCCCATTGCTATGGTTGGGTTAATATATTCATGGTCAAAAAGTCCTGCCCGGTCCTTTTCATATAATCTTTTTATTTCTGAAAGAGCTGAAATCAGACGTTCTATCTCTAAATTTCTGTCACCACCGGAAATTATAGCTAAAATATTTCCGATATCACCAAATTCTATCTGGATTCCGTATTCATCCCGAAGTAAATCATATACTTCAATTCCGGCAAGTCCGATATCTCTGGTATGTACGGACAGTTTTGTGCTGTCAAATGCATATACAGCATCTCCATCCACCAATTCTTCTCCAAAGGCATAATAACCGCCCAGTTTATTAATTTCTTCTCTGGCATAATTAGCAAACTGCATGGTTTTTTCAAACATCTGACGTCCGTTCAGTGAAAGATTCTTTCTTGCAATATCCAATGAAGATAACAGCAAATAAGAACCGCTTGTAGTCTGAGTCAAATTGATAATCTGTCTTACATAATCTGCATTAATGGAGTTTTTCGTAAGCAATATGGAACTCTGTGTCAGTGAACCACCTGTCTTATGCATACTCACTGCCGCCATATCTGCCCCTGCTTCCATAGCAGATACCGGTAATTCCTCATGAAAATAAAAATGTGTCCCATGAGCTTCGTCCACCAGTACATACATTCCCCTTTCATGAGCCAGCTTTACAATCTGTCTTAAATCAGAACAAATACCATAATAAGTCGGATTATTCACCAAAATAGCTTTTGCATCCGGATTTTCATCCATGGCTTTTTTCACGTCTGCCATAGCCATTCCCAAAGGAATTCCCAAAGAACGATTCACTCCCGGATTTACATACACCGGCTGTGCACCACAGACTACCAATGCATTGATTGCACTTCTATGGACATTTCTAGGCATAATTAATTTATCTCCCGCTTTACAAACAGACATGATCATTGCCTGTACTGCCGCAGTAGTTCCATTTACAATAAAAAACGCCTCATCTGCACCAAAAGCCTGGGCAGTCAGTTCCTGAGCATCTTTAATCACGGAAACCGGATGGCATAAATTATCCAACGGTTTCATGGAATTCATATCCAACTGTAAACAGGTATCCCCAAGAAAACGTTTTAATTCTTTATTTCCTCTTCCGCCCTTGTGTCCCGGCACATCAAAATGAGCCAGACGGTTTATTCTCTGCTCCTCGAGAGCGTGATGGATTGGTGTATCCTCTTGGGTTAATGGTGCTTTTGGTGGGTTTTGTTCCAATTTATATCAACTCCTTAATTTTCTTCGCTTGAGTTTTTGGGGGATTAGAGGATAGTTGGAGGGCGTATTGTGGAAGTGGTTGTGCTGTGACAGAACGATTCCGGGCGATAAGATATTCTAAGTGTCCCGATATTAAATTCTTGGCATACAGTACGCAACCGGAACACATTCGCCATCCATGGCTCAGGTGTTCCTTTCCCGGACGTCCTGTCCGGGAATTGCTGAGTATCTATCGGGACACTAAGAATATCTAATCTCCCTACATAGTCCTGTCACAGCACAACCACTTCCACAATATGTCAGCGAATTTTTCCGCTAATCACCTCAAAAATTTCGCTTTTGTGAAATACAATAAAACAAGTAAAGTATATATGATATTGAGGGAAATTGCAAGGATAATATTAAGGATAAATCTTAGTATTACTGTTACTTTTGCGAGATTTTACTTGTTTTTAATATTTTGGGTCTGGGGTTGTTAAAATATATCTGGTTGCTCTTGCGTTTCCGATTACACTTATTTTGTTTTGTGCTATTAATGAATTGAGAATTTTGCGGGCTGGAAAGCTGGAACAGCCTAATAATTTTTCAACATCTTTGCGGGTAATCTCGTTTTTGTCCGCAAATAGATCCAAGACTTTGCTTTCGGTTGTTATATCTTCTGTTTTTTGCTGAGTAGGTTGAGAAGCATGGAGGTTTGGCAGCACGGTTACAAAAGAAGTGGTTTCCGCAAAAAACTGTGGCTGCATTTTATCTTGATAACTTTCCATAATTCTTTGAATACCTGTTCCATAACTCTCAATAAGCTTCAACCGATAAAAAATATTTGCCAGTACCATATTTCTTGATTGTGATACACCACGCATAATATCGTTCAAAGTAATCCCTTTTACCAGACCGCCAATAGATACAAATTCTATTCGGTTGTCAAATATATTGATAATTGTACTGCCGGAGTAGTTATAATCTCTGTGTACAATAGTGTTGAGCAAAGCCTCTCGCAAGGCATACTCCGGATAATCAAAGCTTTCCACACGCTCCAATCCCACAAAATCTGCATAAACATTATTTTGCAGGCTAATATATTCATAAGCTTCTTCTAACTGCTTTAATACGGAACCGTAAAATTCTTTTCGTGTCTTAAAGCGTGTTTTTCCATCCCCTTCAAAAACGGCACATTTAATACTATGTTCACATTGGTCGGACAAAAGCAGGGCGACATTGGTATAATATCCATCAGTATCAATAAGTCCTAATGTTCTTTTATTTTCTGTTTGAAAAGCGATATCGCGTTTTGAAAAGTATTTTTCTGCATATTGAAAAGTCAATTCCTGATTCATTGTTCTTGCTTTATCAAAAGTTATTCCATCACTTTGACGTATCATTTCGCGAATCATTTCTTCACTTGCAGGAATTGATGCTACACCATGCCGAATATATACCCCGCTTGGTTTTAGTCCTTTATCCGTTAAATGATATGGAATTTTTCCGCCTCGGGATACATTTACATGAATTAATTTTTTCCCCTCTATACTTACAGTTTCAATGGAAGTAAACGGAATCAAATCCGGCTGAATCCCATCATGTATCATACTACTGATTCGTTCCATTTCCTTTTCTGTATTCTCCACGCCTACGATATCACCATTTTTTGCCACTCCAACATAAATTTCTCCGCCATCCGTATTGGCAAATGCAATAATTTCCTTTTTAAAGTCTGCATTAATAATTTCTTTTAACTCTAAATGACTACTTTCAACAAATTCCATATCACACCTCCTGCTGTTTTCTATATTTTATCACGATTAAATCGCGATTTCAATCGCGATTTAATCGTGATTCGATTGCAATTCCTTATCTTTTTTATACTAATATTCACTTTTTTCTTTAAACGCAAAAAATTCCCAGACATTTCTGCCTAGGAATTTTTGTATTTTAAGCTTCGTCAATCGCTTTTCCGATATCGCTTCTGCAATATTTGTTATCGAAGTCAACCCATTTAGTTGCTTCGTATGCATTTGCTCTTGCTTCTTTTAAATCTTTACCTTTTGCGGTAACACCAAGAACACGTCCACCGTTTGTTACAATCTGACCATCTTTCATGGCTGTTCCTGCGTGGAATACATAATAGCCTTCTTTGTCTTTGAAGTTTTCTAAACCTCTAATCGGAAGACCTTTATCGTATTTTACTGGATACCCTTCAGATGCCAATACAACACAAACTGCTGCATTGTCTTCAAACTGTAAATCAATGGTGTCTAATTTTCCATCGATACAAGCTTCTACCACATCGATGATGTCATTTTTCATTCTTGGAAGTACTACCTGTGCTTCCGGATCACCGAAACGGGCATTGTATTCTAACACTCTTGGTCCTTTTTCTGTTAACATCAAACCAAAGAAAATAATTCCTGTAAATGGTCTGCCTTCTGCTGCCATGGCATCTACCGTCTTCTGGTATACATATTTTTCACAGAATTCTTCTACTTCTTTTGTGTAGAACGGACTTGGTGAAAATGTTCCCATACCACCGGTATTTAAGCCCTGGTCACCATCTAAGGCACGTTTATGATCCTGAGCAGATGTCATAGTTTTGATTGTCTTTCCGTCTACGAAAGAAAGTACAGACACTTCACGTCCTACCATAAATTCTTCAATAACCAGTCTGTTTCCGGCAGAGCCAAACTGTTTATCCAGCATAATGGATTTTACGCCTTCCTTAGCTTCTTCTAAGGTATTACAAATCAACACACCTTTTCCCAATGCAAGACCGTCTGCCTTTAACACAATTGGAAAATCGGCTGTTTCTAAGTAAGCAAGGGCTGCTTCTGCAGAATCAAAGTTTTCATAAGCAGCAGTAGGAATATCATATTTTTTCATCAAATCCTTAGAAAATGCTTTAGAACCTTCCAGAATAGCTGCGTTTTTGCGAGGTCCAAATACTCTCAAGCCTTCCGCTTCAAAAGCATCTACCACACCGCCAACCAACGGGTCATCCATACCAATAATGGTTAAGTCAATGTTTTCCTTCTTAGCAAATTCTACTAATTTGTCAAATTCCATAGCTCCAATGGAAACACATTCTGCTAATTCTGCGATTCCTGCATTTCCCGGAGCACAATATATTTTATCTACCTTCGGGCTTTTCGCTACCGCTGTAGCAATGGCATGTTCTCTACCGCCACTTCCTACGATTAAAACTTTCATATTCTTTCTCCTTACTTACTAATCACTTTTCCGTCTTTTACTTCTAGCTTACCGTTGGCAATCAAGTCAATCGCCATAGGTAAAATCACCCATTCTGCACGTTCCATAATTCTCTTTTGCAGAAGCTGTGGAGTATCGCCGTCTAATACTTCTACTGCCTTCTGCAAAATAATTGGACCGGTGTCTGTTCCTTCATCTACGAAGTGTACTGTAGCACCACTAACTCTAACGCCACGTTCTAAGGCCGCTTCATGTACTTTCAGTCCATAATATCCTGTTCCACAGAAGGACGGAATCAATGACGGATGTACATTAATAATACGATTTCTGTATTTTTCTATCATTTCCTGTGGAATTACCACTAAGAATCCAGCCAGTACAATTAAATCTGCACCGGACTCCTCAACGGCTTCCAACAATGCTTTATTAAATAATTCTCTGCTTTCATAATCCTTTGGAGAAACACATTTTGCAGGAATTTCTGCCTTTTCAGCTCTTTCTAAAGCATATGCATTCTTGTTATTGCTGATAACAGTCACAATTTCTGCATTGGTAATCTTTCCAGTTGCCATGGAATCAATAATTGCCTGCAGGTTTGTTCCGCCTCCGGATACTAAGACTGCGACTTTTAGCATAATGTTACTCCCTTTTCTCCAGCTTCTGTACGTCCTACAACGTATGGGATTTCTCCGGCTGCTTTGATTGCTTTCATTGTAGCATCCACATCTGCTTCATTTACAGCAATTATCATACCAAGTCCCATGTTGAATGTATTGTACATAATTTCTTCTTTGATATCTCCATCTTTCTTTAACATTCCAAAAATTGGTGGAATATCATAGCTGTTCTTTTCCACAACAGCGCGGATTCCGTCCGGTAACATACGAGGAATATTTTCATAGAAACCACCACCTGTAATATGGCTGCAGGCCTTAATCTTAATACCTGCTTCTTTGATGTTTCTTAAAGTTCTAACATAAATCTTAGTTGGAGCAATCAAAGCATTTCCAAGTGTTGTTCCTAAGCAGTCATAGCTTGTATGAAGTGCTTCTTCCGTCATGGTAAATACTTTACGAACTAAAGAAAATCCATTACTATGTACACCGGAAGATGCAATACCAATCAATACATCGTTTGGTTTTAAAGTTTTTCCAGTAATTAAATCTTTTTCATCTACCACACCTACTGCAAATCCTGCAAGGTCATATTCATCAACAGGATAGAATCCCGGCATTTCTGCTGTTTCTCCACCGATTAAGGCAGCTCCGGACTGACGGCATCCTTCTGCAACACCGCTTACGATAGTAGCAATTTTTTCCGGTTCGTTCTTTCCGCATGCAATATAATCTAAGAAGAATAAAGGTTCTCCACCTGCACATGCAATATCGTTCACACACATAGCTACACAGTCGATACCAACAGTATCATGCTTGTCCATTAAAAATGCAAGCTTTAACTTAGTTCCCACACCATCTGTACCGGAAACTAAAGTAGGTTTTTCCATGTTTTTAAATGCACTCATGGAAAATGCTCCTGAGAATCCTCCGATGTCTGTTAACACTTCCGGACGCATTGTCTTTGCAATGTGCTGTTTCATTAATTTTACAGATTCGTATCCTGCCTCAATATCTACGCCAGCTTTCTTGTAATCCATGGTTTCATCCTCCTATTTGTTCTTTAAATATTCTTTATATCCAATTTCTTGTAATTTTTTATCTTTATTTTCTACCTGTGTCTTTAACTCTGCTGAGTATGCTTTTAATTTTGCAAGTAAATCACTGTCTGAAATAGAAAGCATCTTTGCTGCTAACAGAGCTGCGTTTGCACCGCCATTGATTGCTACTGTTGCAACCGGAATTCCTGATGGCATCTGTACGATTGAGTACAGGGAATCTCTGCCTCCAAGACTTGTGGTGTGCATTGGAATACCAATTACAGGCATTGGAAAAATTGCTGCACACATACCCGGTAAATGTGCTGCCATACCTGCTCCTGCAATAATTACCTTAAAACCTTTTTCCTCTGCTGTTTTTGCATATTCGAAAAACACATCCGGTTCTCTGTGAGCGGAAATAATAGTCATTTCATAATCAATGCCTAATTCCTCCAATACATCTGCCGCTTTTGCCATAATCGGCATGTCTGAGTCACTACCCATAACAATTCCTACTTTTGCCATAGTAATCTCCTTTCGTTACTTTACTCTTACGTTAAGTAATAATACTTTATATTTTAATAATTGTCAAAAGGTTTGTTCAGATCTTCACATCCCTCTAAGACAAATCTTCCATCCTGAATAATGCTGATGCGTTCTCCATCCGCCGTAACCACTGCAATTTCTTTTAATTCATCATAGGGAATCGTAATATCTGTATGACAGTTGAAATACGCTTTGGAAATGTCTTCTTTACGAAGTATAGATACCTCATTGTCCTTTGCTACGATTTCCCTGCCGTCCGGATTGTATACTTTCGTATCCTCAGACCAACTGTAGCAGGTATCTCCCACTGCAAAATGTGGCCCTGTCTTTTCCGCAATCAGAATTGGCAGTTTATCATTAATATTATATTTTGCCGCCGCCATGTAAGCTGTGGTATTGGTTCCAATGGCAAACTCGCCCATTGGAAGGGTTTCATGATTGTACAGCACATTTTCTTTGATATATTTTTTGTTGTCTTCTTCTTTTTCAAAGTTGGTACAGGTGTAATCTGCAATCATTCCATCTTTGAATTCCACTTCTATATTATGGTAACAAAGTTCGTTGAGATAAACTTTGGTTACATGAAGCAAACCAGTGGTTCCGGACAGTTTCGGAGAAGTAAACACCTCACCTACCGGAATATTTACATCTGCCACACAGTTTTCAAATTTTGTTTCTTTGGTCACATCTTTAACCGGCTGTAATGCAACCTTTAAATTTGTTTTGTTTTCGCCTTTTCCAAGGATTTCCACATATTCGCCCTTATCCAGAGTTTCAATAATTCTTTGCTGAATATTCTGGTACAGCTTGTAATCCAGTGTGTTAATTTTAATTACTTCACGGAAAATTTCTTCAAACTGCTCTCCGATTTCCGGAATCGGGAATGCGATAATCGTGAAACTTCTCTCCTCACCCTTAATATAGGTATTAGTGATTTCTCCTGCTGCATTATTGTACTGCACAGAAAGTTTCTGCTGCTTTTCACTTAACTGCAGTGCACTACTTTTATTTTCCGGAACAAATGGTTCTTCACCAAATATTTCCATGCATGCCGGACCACCATGAACGGATGCCAGTTCTTTGTACTCTTCGTAAGCAGTACGAAGTACACCCAGTTTACGCTCTACAAAGGCTTTGTCTAAATACAAGGCATCATCTGCTCTATGGTCATAATCATACTGTTTGTTTGGTGAGGTAGAAAAATAACCTATTTTAATATGCTTTCTTTTATTTACCGTATGCACTGCCGCTCTGTAAATTGCAGGCTGCAAGCCCATTTTTTCAAAATTCTCAATCGCTTTTTTAATTATACGCTCAAATCCCACACTGTAGCGTATATTAACCACTTTTTTCTTGGATAAATCCTTGTTTCCATTGATAAACCCGATACGATACCCTTCTGTGTATGCCGAAGCAATTTTCTCAACCGTTTCTTCATCCAGAGTATTTAAAAACTCTGCTGTTTTTAATTCGGTATCAGTTATATATTCACCATAATAATATAAATATCTCAAATCATTTAAGTCAGCCTTGGTAATAATATCTGTAGCAAAGTTAAGGGACGGGTCTAACTGTTCCCTGATGCGATAAGTAACGGTTACATCGCTGTAATCACTGACAAACCAGTAAAGCACCGATTTTACTTCTTTTAAGGATAACAATTCTTCTTGTTCAAACAGATTGTATATCTCAATAAAAAGTTCTGCCATCATAGAGAACTCTAGCATTCTGCCCTCATAAGCATACACAATCATTCCACGTATCTCTGTATAAAGAAAACTTAACACTGCTCCGTATTCTTCACCTAACTTTTCTACTGCATAGGAAGGATTGGCATAACTTTGCTCATAGGCTGCTCCTGCAATGTCTTCATACAGGGATGCGTTTAGTTTCTGTAACTGTTCTAAAGAATAATCTCTGTCCTTTTCTGACTTTATTATTTCTGAAAGTTCGTACATTTTTTCAATAAAGTCGGCCACCTTAACAAAGTATCCTAAAAACGGCTCTGCTACACTATTTTCCGTACTGATTGCACGAATCCGCTCCCGATATAATTCAAGCCGTTCTTCAACTTCCCCATTTTCCTGTTCAAAAAGTTTATAATAATTCATATTCGTTCCCTTTCCTGCTTAAAATCCTATCATATATATTAAGCCCCATATCAACAAAACAAATACATTTAAAAAGGAACCGATTTGTGCGAAAAGCTTATAAGTATTTTCACTTCGGAAGCTCATAAGTCCCAAAATCAGTCCTAATACACCTAACAAAATAGATATCAATGCCAGAGAGCCAATCCACATTTCCGCTTCTCCACCATTCTTAAACGATATATAAATAATTGCGGCAAACATAATCAACGCCACCACGGCTAAAATCGTTGCTACAATCCCTTTTACTGCGTGTTTTTTATCTGTATATATCTTCCTTTTCTTTTTTTGCATCTTTTTTCCTCCACCGCTTGCAAAAGCTATTCACAATCCCAAACACCATATATCCAATACTTCCTCCCAGCGTGTTTAAAAGCAGGTCGTCCACGTCGAAACTGCCTGCCTTTGTTACTAGCTGTGTCACCTCAATCAGAAGACTGAATTCTAATGTAAGTAATGTAACCAGGAAAAAATTCCTTCGCTTTTTGCTTAAAAACGGTATCATAATACCAAAGGGAATAAAACCTGCCACATTTCCCGCAAGATTTACAACTACACTTTCCAAGCCCAACAGTTCCCGATAATTCCAGAACCGCTTAATTTCCCGCAGAAGTTCTAAATTATAGTTGTAATCACTGTGAATAATGGTCCTTCCATATCGTTCTGAAAAAAACATGAAATAAAATAACATGATGATATATATTGTAAAAATAATCCATGCCAATGCTTTTATTAATTTTTCAGATTTATTTTTCAATTTTAGACCTCATCTATTAAAATGTAATTTCTTTTTTCGCTTTTAACAGGCGCGCTCCATTCACAACCATTAAAATACCGGAAACGATTCCGGTCACAAGCACTACAATTCCCAGTGCAATGCTGCCACCGCCCACTGTTTTCATGGTTTTATATATTTTTTCGTTACCCATATTGTCCACCTCCAATTTGTTTTATGCCTTTACACCATATACATCATAATATGCGTCAATTGATGATTTTAATGTATCATCAATGATAATTTTCCCCTTATATTCTTTATTGTATAAATGTTCAATTACATCTGCCATACTTACAATAGCATTTGCTTCAAATCCGTATTTTTCTTTGATTTCTGCCAATGCACTCTGTTCTCCTTTTCCCTTTTCCATACGGTTCAAGGATACCATTAATCCAAGAATAGTAACATCTCCCTGTTCCTGAATAATTGGGAATGTTTCTTCGATAGATTTTCCGGAAGTTGTAACATCTTCAATAATTACAACCCTGTCGCCATCGTTGATAGGACTTCCGAGAAGAATTCCTGTATCTCCGTGGTCTTTGATTTCTTTACGGTTAGAACAGTATCTGATTTCTTTTCCATATAATCTGTGGAACGCCATTGTTGTAGCTACACTGAGTGGGATTCCTTTGTATGCCGGTCCAAACAGCACATCAAAATCTGTTCCATAATTATCATGAATTGCTTTGGCATAATATTCTCCAAGTTTCTCTAACTGTGCGCCTGTAACGTAAAGCCCTGCATTCATAAAGAATGGGGATTTTCTTCCACTCTTGAGAGTAAAATCACCAAATTTTAACACGCCGCAATCTACCATGAATTCTATAAACTCTTTCTTGTACTGTTCCATTTTTCTATTCTCCTTTATCTTTAAGCTTTACAGCCATTTTTTACTATCCCTTTTATGCTATCATAAAACAAGTGTTTTTTCAATTAACTTCCTTGAAAAAAACACAAAAAGGAGACAACTTCCTTATGTAGTGTCTCCCCTTAGCATTTTTATTTTACAAGCCCAATTAAATCCTTAATATCTTCCACATTATGTCTTCTCATGTAATCTTCTATTCCCGCTACCACTTCGGCTGTTGTACAAGGATTACTAAAGTTAGCTGTACCTACTGACACTGCCGTGGCTCCTGCCAGAATAAATTCTAATGCATCTTCTGCGTTACAAATTCCGCCCATACCAATAATCGGCACGTTAACAGCATTTGCAACCTGATATACCATACGCACAGCCACCGGTTTTACTGCAGGACCGGAAAGTCCTCCTGTTTTGTTGGCAATGGCAAATTTCTGACGTTCTACATCAATTTTCATTCCAGTCAGCGTATTAATTAAAGACAATACATCGGCACCGCCGGCTTCTGCTGCCTTTGCCATTTCTGTAATATCTGTTACGTTTGGGCTTAATTTCATAATAATCGGCTGTTTTGCGTACTTCTTTACTTCTTTTGTGATGGCTTCAATAGATTTCGCATTCTGCCCAAAAGCAATACCGCCTTCTTTTACATTTGGACAGGAAATATTAATCTCTAATAAATCCACCTCTGTATCTGCTAATTTTTCCACAACATCACAGTAATCTTCTGTGGTTTTTCCACATACATTTACAATAATCTTTGTGTCATACTGCTTTAAAAACGGTATATCTCTGTTCATAAACACATCAATTCCCGGATTCTGTAACCCGATGGCATTTAACATACCGCCATATACTTCGGCAATACGAGGGGTTGGATTTCCCGGCCATGGCACATTTGCCACACCCTTAGTAACCACTGCACCAAGCTTATTTAAGTCTACAAATTCGCTGTATTCAGCTCCGGAACCAAAAGTCCCTGATGCTGTCATAACTGGATTTTTCAAAGTAACTCCGGCTAAATTTACACTTGTATTCATTACAGTTCCACCTCCTCAGCATTAAACACAGGACCTTCTTTACAGATGCGTGCGTTATTCACATTGGTATGTTCATCTTTTTCCTTTGTTTTACATACACAGGCAAGACAGGCACCGATTCCACATGCCATTTTTTCTTCCATGGAAATCCATGCTTCAATGTTCTTTTCTTCTGCATATTCTTTCAATGCGCGAAGCATTGGTGTTGGACCACAGGCAAAAATCACATCTGCATCTATATTGTTTTCTTTAATGGCATCAATCACAGTTCCTTTTACCCCGGCACTGCCATCTTCTGTTGCCGGATAAAAGCTTCCGTTTTTCTTTAATTCTTCTTCTAAGAATAATAGATTACGGTAACCCGCTACAATATTCTTTTCTTCTGCCTTTAACTGTTTTGCCAGCTCTACAATTGGAGGCACCCCAATTCCGCCACCGATAAGCAATGCTTTCTTTCCTTCTGCCCTTTCCATCGGGAATCCATTTCCTAAAGGCCCCATAACATCCACTTCTGCTCCTGCATGGTATTTGGAAAATTCATCGGTTCCTTTTCCTACCACTCGGTATACTAAACGAAGTGCTTCTTTTTCTTTGTCAATTTCACAGATACTGATTGGTCTTGGCAACATACGGCTTCCATCATTACAATACAACGCCACAAACTGTCCCGGTTTTGCTGTTTTAGAAGCCTTTGTTTTAATCCACATGCTGTAAATATCTTCCGAAATTTCTTCCTGACTGATAATCACTGCTGTTTCTTTTATTTTTTCTCCCATATTCCTTCTCCTTATCCCAAAAATTCTGTCACACAACGTTTGTAAGCTGCCACCGGATCTTCTGCTGCCGTAATCGGACGTCCTACTACAATGTAGTCAGAACCGATTTCTCTTGCCTGCGCCGGTGTCATTACACGAACCTGATCTCCAACTTCACCATCTGCAAATCTTACCCCCGGAGTAATGGTCAAAAATTCTTTCCCACAGGTATCATGTACTTTTCCTGCTTCTAACGGAGAACATACTACGCCGTCTAAGCCAGCTTTCTTTGCGTTCTGTGCATAGTGCATTACTACTTTATCAATTGGTTCCTGAATCAGCAAATCTTCTCTCATGCGTTCTTCACTGGTAGAGGTAAGCTGTGTTACTGCAATTAACAATGGTCTGGTTCCGTCTTCTCTGGTCAGTCCCTTAATAGCCGCTTCCATCATTGCCACGGTTCCTGCTGCATGTACGTTACACATATCTACGTCCAACTTAGAAAGTACACTCATTGCTTTCATTACCGTATTTGGAATATCATGAAGTTTTAAATCCAAGAAAATTTTGTGTCCTCTGGATTTAATTTCTTTGATAATGGATGGACCTTCTGCATAAAACAATTCCATTCCGATTTTAATATAAAGACTTTCTTCTTTAAATTTTGAAAGGAAATTAATAACATCCTCTTTACTGCTAAAATCACATGCGATAATTACGTCTTTTGCCATTGTTCTCTCCTATCCTTTTCTCTTTTTATGCTTCATATACAAGTTCACCGGCTAAAATCGTGTATTTCACCTTACCGGTTACTTTTCTTCCGTTAAATGGTGTATTTTTTCCTTTAGATGCAAATTCATTGACATCAATTACATACTCTTCTTTTGGGTTAGTAATTACGATATCTGCCACTTTACCCTCTCCAATGCACCCCTTGTCCATTCCAAGAACTTTTGCAGGATTTGCACTCATTTTTTCTACCAACTGTTTCTGGCTTAAATATCCTTTTTCTACCAATTCAGAATTTGTTAATGCATAAGCAGTTTCCAATCCTACGATGCCGAATGGCGCTTCTGCCATAGGTTTTGCCTTTTCATCCGCATGATGTGGTGCGTGGTCTGTGGAAATCACGTCCATAATATTATTTTTCAATCCCTCAATCAAAGCTTCTTTGTCCGCTTTGCTTCTGAGAGGCGGATTCATTTTGTAATTGGTATCAGAACCCTCGATATCATCTTCTGTTAACGTAAAATGATGCGGACATACTTCTGCGGTTACTAAAAGTCCCTCTTTTTTCGCTTCTTCTACCATACGCACACTGTCTGCAGTTGAGCAGTGACACAGATGAAGCCTCGCTCCGGTTTCTTTAGAAAGAAGAATATCTCTGGCAGTGATAATATCTTCCACTGCATTGGTGATTCCTTCCACACCTAATTCTTCTGCTTTCTTTCCTGCATTTAATGCACCTTTTCCTACTAGATTTTTATCTTCGCAGTGAGCAAATACCGGAAGTTTTTCTTCCTTAGCAATCACCATGGCTTCTTTATATAATTTAGAATCCATCACCGATTTTCCATCTTCACTGATGGCGCAGATTCCTGCTTGTTTCATTTCTCTGATATCTGCAAGTTCTGCTCCCATCTGTCCCTTCGTTACTGCTCCTACCTGCAAAACATGGCACTTTGCTTTTTCTGCTCTTTTATAAATATCTTCTACTACTTCTCTGCTGTCTACTACCGGTTTGGTATTTGGCATAGCACAAATGGTTGTAAATCCGCCTCTTGCCGCTGCCATTGCTCCTGTTTCAATGGTTTCCTTATGTTCCAGTCCTGGTTCTCTTAAATGTACATGCAAATCAATAAAGCCCGGCATTACCAGTAAGTCCGTTGCATCAATGATACGTTCTGCTTCTCTTTCTATCTCTTTTCCAACCTGTGAAACTATTCCGTCTTCCACATATAAATCCGCCACTTCATCACGATTAGACATTGGATCTATAATTCTTCCATTTTTAATTAAAATTGTCATGCAGCTTCTCCTTATTTCTTACTATTTCGCTTTTTAGACACAATCAGCCCATTGTTATTATTTTACCAAAGTTCCTTTTGGTTTACAACCTTGAGATTGCTTGTTTTAATTCTTCCTTTAAGCTTTCTATTTCCATGCGCATCTGCCGGATTTCTTCGTCTGATTTTTTCTGTATTTCAGCCACTCTCCTATCTGCTTCCGCTTGGGCTTTTGCTACTTCCTTGGCGGCTTCTTCTTGAGCTTGTGCTATCTTTTCTGCTGCTTTCTCTTGGGCTTGCGCTATCTTTTCTGCTGCCTCTTCCTCATACTCTTTCTGAAGCAGCCTCATAGTCTTTTCTTCATCATATTCGGTTAATATCATATTTTTCACCTCCGCCCGATTTCTTTGTTGTGACCATAGTTAATATTCAACTGGAGCACTTCCAGCTCTATACAACCTTTTATGTTATTATTTGCAAAACCCTCAGATAGCTTTAAGATTTTTCGTTCCCCACTCCAACTGTTGCCGTTGTAAAAGACTACATATTGAGGCGTTGGGATGGATAACAATTTACTTCCGTACAAATTGTACTCATTTATATTTACATACTTTTCGTACTGTCTGGCAAAGTATAACAAACCACGCAAGGGCATGTTTGGATTGTCTGTACTTTGTGTTCTCGGTTAATTCTCATAGTACATCTTCCTTTCTTTTGCGGAAGTTACATATGAGTTTTGATACTTCTATGATAGCTTAGAAAAAATATGCTTGCAAGATATTTGAAGTTCTTTTCCTAAAATATTTCCACCAATCCCCATATGCTCTTTCCATATTTTGCTTTTTGTTGGGATTTTTCATTCAGATTTGAATGAATCCGTTGATATTTTCAGAATAACATGTTTTATAGATGTTGTCTAGTTCAACTAAAAATTTCGTACTGTTTTTTATAATACTATTCCCCAGATACCATTTAAAATATCTGAGGAATATATATTTTTTACTTCTCTACCTTCACCGATTTTACTGCACTATATTTTCTCTACAACAGCGCATTAGATTTTTTTCTACAAGACAGTCTATTCACTCCTGCATCTACAAGTATATTCATTAAACTTCCCAATGCAATGGATAAAACAGCCAGTATCACATAGGAAACAAAATACCACCCTCGATTCTGTAGCTCCATAATCGCCCCGCAACGCAACAGATAGTTTTCAATAAACACGAGATGATACAAATAAATCCCATATTCATATTTTGCACCAAAACAAATTAACTTAACAATAGTCGAATCCTTTTTCCACTTAATACGTGAAAATACATATAAAATCAACCCTATATTGAGCGCCAACAAACTGTGAAAACTATATCCTGACCAGTTATTAGTATGGATTCCATATGTTTGTCCTAATTTACACACAAAATTCAGTAGTATAACTAACAAAACTGTACTAATGATTTTCCCTTTTTTAGGTTCTATACCTTTTCTCTTTTCTATTACCCACGCTACAAACATTCCTATTGCAAAATTATCAAGCACTGTAAATATCACTGTTGCCCTACCCAACTGAAATCCATTCCCTTGGTTTTCCATCATCCAAATAATATATATGTATCGCTTTATAACTATTGTCACCCCAATAGTTATCGGTAAAAAAAATCGAGGCAATTTTTTCAAAAAATAGAACAAAGGAATCGCTACAAGATAAAATTGTAATGTAATTTCTATGGTCCAAAGTACTAAGTTAATTGTTTGATATCCCATAAAATTATGTACAAAAAATAAGTGTGCAAGCACTTCCTTCCAATGTTCTCTGGATATATATCCGACACCAGTTCCGATTGTGAAAAGCAAAAACAAATGTACATAATAGTGTGGAAGGATACGTATACATCTTTTCTTAAAAAATTCTATTGGTGAGATTCTTCCATTTCTTTTTTGCATATTGCTTAAAGAAAAATAAATACCAAAACCACTTAACACAAAAAACAAAGTAACACCTATTTCTCCACCCAGCATAATAAATCTTTGTGCTACCGGAAAATCTATTTGTGGCATACAACCCAATGACCAAATATGATATGTCACCACGAACAACATTGCTGCACATCTTAGAATATCACTTCCGATAATTTTATCTTTATTTTCACCCACTTGTCCTCTCTCCTTTTATCACCTTCTATTTTTCTTTTCGTATCCTCATATACCCCTCATCAATAATCTTCGTTACCACCACTCCAACAACCATACAACTAATCCCCATCAGGGTATAAGCAATCCAATACTTTTCGCGACCTATCAAATCCATAATCAACGTACTGCTGGCTGTCCAGTTTCGAATAATTATTAAATGCCACAAGTAGATACCATACTGATACTTTGCAATCCATTGAAAACACTTTACAAACAGGTTTTCTTCACTAAATGGCGCATACGCAAATGCCCATATAATCACTCCCAATGCAACTGCCACGCCACTATGAAATACATATCCGGACATATTACCGGTGTGAATTCCATATATTCGTCCCGCCTTACATACCATATCCAGAAGAATATATCCTATAACTGCGCCTGCTCCAAACCTTAACCAGGAAGAAGATGTTTTCCTATTCATTGCCAGCCATCCGCAAAACATTCCAATAGCAAAATTATCCAGACTGGTAAAAACAACCAGACTACGTCCGAGATAAAAACCATTTCCACCATACTCTGGCAGAAAAAGGCGATATATCCCGGCTTTCACTAATATAGTTAAAATTACACTGCAGGGTACAAAAAAATATTTCATTTTATTCAAAAGTTTATACATTGGAATAGACAACAAGTAAAACTGCACTATAATTCCCATGCTCCACAATACGCCATTGACTGCCCCAGACCAGTCAAGTACAAAATTATGCACAAAGAATATATGACTAAGAATATTTTTCCAGTGCCCCATTGAAATATAAGCCGCTCCCGTACCTATTGTCAGTACAAACAGCACATTAACATAATATTGCGGCAGTATGCGTCTGCATCTTCTCTTAACGAAGGATGCAACATCAACTTTCCCATTGATTCTCTCCATTCTCGCCAGAGAATAGTATATTCCGAAACCACTTAGTATAAAAAAGAGTGTAACTCCAATCTCTCCTCCTAATGAAACGAGTCTTCGCAAAGGTACAAACTTAATTTCCGGAGTGCCACCACATACCCACATATGATACAACATTACCAGCAAAACAGCGGCAGCCCTCAATATATCAATTCCTACTAATTTTTTATCTTTCATTTTTTCATCCTTTATCCAAGCATAACTAACATATTTTCAGCCACTATATCCAATATGCCGAAAATATCTTGATTACATGTATTATTAAAAAGGCGCCTGCTATAAGCACTACCTTCCTAAACCCAATTTTTTCACACTGATTTTTCGAACCTGACACAAAGAAAATCGGTAATACAGGATATAAATACCTGCCCTGCATTCCCCATATGTATCCCAATTCCGGAGAACTTCCCACAAAATAGAAAGCCAGTACAACTGCAAACCACATCATACAGCCAATTCCCATAAATGCCAGCTTTTCCTTTACAGAAAATACCTGCAGGCTGTTTCCCTTTGTAGTTATATACATAAGCCAGATGATAAACGGTATTACCAGGCAATTGCTGGCAGGGAGTGATACAGCACTCTCTAAATAGTCACTAAAGCTATTTAAAACGGTTTGCATAACCATATTTAAAAACTTCATGGGGTGTTTAAATATATAGGAAATGTAATCTCCGTTAATTTCTGTGGATGAAGCAAAGATTGTCGACATAACCTGCGGATTATTATCCAATAATTTGTGACTTATGTAATAAAAGCCAATAGCAATTCCAAGCATTAGTGTTATTGACATATACTTATCAGTGCTGGACATTTTTCTTCTAATGAGTTATAATCTTGATATAATTTTACAAAATTCACTTAACGCAAGGGGAAAAAGGGGGAAAACATATGAATCTTGTAAGTGTTCAGGACTTGATTCCAGGGATGCGTGTAGGGGTCGATATTTATAATCTCCATAATCAGCTGGTATTACCAAAAGACACTGTACTTACTAAAGAGATTATTGATAAATTAGCAGATTATTCTATTCGCTATGTCAGAATTTCCGAAGAAAAAAAGCAACCTGCAACCGGAATAAATCGTTCCTACAGTCAACGTCTGAAATCTTCACGCTCTTTTCAAGAATTCAAACACGAATTTATCAGCAATGTATATGTAATTAAAGATGAATTTAATGATGTAGTCACCAAAAACATGCCTATTAATGTTGACAAATTATTAGAAAAAACTGCAACTGTTTTTTCTAAGGCTGATGGTACTAATGTTTTTGACATGTTGCACAACATGAGAGAATACGATGACAGTACCTATGTACACAGTCTTAATGTATCCTTAATCTGTGGCGTTCTTGCAAAATGGCTGAATTTTTCTAAAGAAGACACTGATACTTTAGTGTTAGCAGGCATGTTACATGATATTGGAAAACTTTCTATTCCGGATTCTATTATCAAGAAACCGGGAAAACTATCTAAAGAAGAATATGCTATTATCAAAACTCATACCACCAAAGGATATGATATCCTCTCTACACAAACTTTACCGGATGCGGTAAAATATGCTGCACTTATGCACCACGAACGTTGTGATGGGACAGGATATCCACACCGACTGAAATATGAGAAAATTGATCGTTTCGCAAGATTAGTTGCCATTGCAGATGTTTATGATGCCATGACTTCCGCTCGAGTTTACCGTGGTCCTATGTCACCATTTTCCGTGGTAGAAACTTTTGAAAAAGAAGGACTTCAGAAATATGATCCGGAATACATTCTTGTATTTTTAGAGCATATTGTAAATACTTATTTGAACAATCGGGTTTTATTAAGTGACGGACGTAAAGGAGAAGTGGTTTTAATTAACAAGACAGCATTGTCCAAACCGTTAATTCAGTTAGAAGATGGTTTTCTGGATTTGGCCAAGCATAAAGATATTACAATCGAAAAAATCATTTAAAAAACTGGCGTATTAACCAAGGTTAATACGCCAGTTTTTCATATCCTTCTTCTGTTACTGCCACAGTTACTTCCCACTGTGCTGACGGCATACCGTCTTCTGTATAAATCGTCCATCCATTTTCATCATCCATAACAATATCACTTCTGCCTAAATTAATCATCGGTTCAATAGTAAAGACCATTCCCGGCGCCATAACCACGCCGCTCTCCTTTGGACAGCAATAGCTGACAAATGGTTCTTCATGAAATTCGATTCCAACACCATGTCCGCCAACTTCTCTTACTACAGAATATCCATGCTCTCTGGCAAATTCGTAGATAGCATTTCCCATTTCACCAATTCTGTGCCATGGCTTTACATAGGAAAGCCCAAGTTCTATCGCCTTCTTCGTATCATCCACTAACTTCTGTTTTTCAGGACTAACCTTTCCAAGACAGAACATACGACTGGAATCTGAAAAATAATCTTTGTAAATCGTAGAAACATCCACATTCACAATATCTCCGTCTTTCAAAATAATATCTTTTGATGGAATTCCATGACACACTTCCTCGTTAATGGAAGTGCATACACTTTTAGGATATCCCTCAAAGTTTAAGGGAGCAGGGATTCCATTATATTCCAATGTTTTTTCATATACCATCCGGTCAATTTCTTCGGTAGACATTCCCACCTGAATGTGTTCTGCCACATAATCCAATACGGCAATGTTTACTTTTCCACTTTCCCTGATTCCGTCCAATTGTTCCTGGTTCTTTATCATTTTTCTTGAAGGAATCTTATAACCTTTGTCCTTGCACTGCGTCAATTTCTCGTCAAATGCCATATGGCATGCTTTATACTTTCGCCCGCTCTGACACCAACACAGGTCATTTCTTCCAATTTTCTTTATCATAATCTGCGCCTCTTTTTAATAAATTTCTGTATACGCACCATCTTCAGTATAATAGATGGTGGCACCATTTTTGATATCTTCAAGACTAGTTGTTTCCTGCGCTATACATTCACCATTTTCATTGTATAAATACCACTCAATCTTCATGTCCGCCACTGGAATCTTTACTGTTGTTTCTACCTTTTTTCCAGCTTCAAAACTATCCAATTCTTCTTCTGTACCACTTGCAGGATTTATAATGGAGAGAGAAGACGCCCCTGTCTGGGATTCATTGCGAAACACTATGACTGCTTCTATGGATTCTTCCGCTGTTTCCGAAACATCTTTGCTTTCTTCCACATTTCCTATCATCTCATGCAATTCTGCTCTGAGCTCTTCCACTAATTCATTTGCCTGAGTAATCTGTTCCTTTGTTTTCAGTTCACCAGAATCCTTTTCCGAAATGTCCAAAAGTGCCTGCACACTTTCCCCAAGCACCTGATACTTAGACATCTGTTCCTGCCCAATACTATCTTTTGCAGCTTCGTATTCCTGACTGAATTCTTCAATATTCTGCACAGCCTCTTTACGCTCACTGTTTCCACATCCTGTAAACATAAGAGTGCTCATCCCCAGTATCGCAACTATCTTAGATATATTTTTCACAAATACTACTCCTTCTTGTGTTTTTAGCTTACTACTGCTGAAAGTGGTGGCAATTCCATTCCATTTTCATACAATTCTGCGGTTACGTTTTTGATTTTTGTATTCATAATATCATACAAATCTTCTGCAACGCTGCCTTTTAACTTCATAAGATTTTCTGCTTCTTTTGCATCTTTTAAAACAATTTTAAATGCCATTTCAAATACTGTAGAAAGCATATCGTTTTCGCCTGTGATAGTTGTTCTCAACACTACCAGGCAAACCTTTGGATTCTTTTCTTCTGGTTTTACATTGATGGTAATACCGGCATTGCATTTAATCCCTGCATTTCCTGCTATTAATTTTCTTTTTATTTCCATATTGGTTACAAAACTGTGTTCCAATGCGAAATCTTCGTATTTTTTGCTCATTTTCTTACCTCTTTCATTTTATACTCTTTTGGATAATCTTATCCATTCTCGTTTATTATAGCAGACGATAACGCAAAAAGCTATGTAATTTGGTCTATTTCAAGAAGATTTGTTTAGCTTCCTTTAAGCGTTCTTCAAACTGATTGTAAAAGCTTTCTTCCTGTCTGTATGGCTTTAAATAAAAGGTCTGCAATATGTACATACTGACTTTCTTTATGTAATCTTCTTCCGTACTTTGTCTGATTTTTTGTTGTAAATCCTTTTGAAAATAATGCCATTGTTTGATGAAATTTTCATATTCTTTGATGTTCGGAATATCTAACCATTTTTTCACTTTTACTTTGGACAGATTTTGCTTTTTACATTCGTGTATCTGCAAAAAATATTGGAACGTATTGTTTTCGTAAAAACGCCCCAATGGAAATAAACGGCATATTCCGGGACGGAATTTGTGAATACCACATCTGCCTTCTTCATTTAAAAAGCTACACGCCTCCGTCTGCCCCGCCATTTTCAAGTTTGGCAATATGATTCCGTCTACCACATTTAAATCTATATAACCATTTAATAGTTCTTCCGTTGTTTTATGCAAATTCGTAGTTAATTGGTATATGTCTAACGGGTCCAATATAATAGAGTTTCCCATTCCCCGACAGCAAGCTGAACACCCTTGACAGTTTCCGGTATCTGCTTTTACCATGTCATTGTTACTATATAATTTTCCATCGGAAATATCTTCCATTCGAACGTTACGTTCCATAGTTCCTCCTTGCCACAAGCTATATTGATGTTTTTTCTCATGTCAGTTACTTTTATAGTATAGCATTTATTTTTCTATCTGCCATCAATCAACACCATCTTCCCTTCAAAGGCAAAGGCATACTTACGGATTTTTTCCTTAGGAATTCCTTTTCCAATCAAGATTGCTTCGTACTGTTTTTGTTCAATCTGTGCCAGTGCGGAAGCAACAGTTTCCTCTAGTGTTTTTTCTTTTCTGGCATTGAACACTTTAAATTCAATAATAATGGCATCATCTTTTTGTGGATTGACAGGTTCTAACATAATGTCATATCTGCCAAAACCACTTTCTCTGTTAGAGGTTATCTGGTAGCGTTCTTTCAAGTCCACCAATAATCCCAAGACAAAGCCATGGTAGAAGCGTTCGGGCTGGGCTTTCTTTGAAACTCTTTTACCGGTATCAAAATAGCTGAATATTTCGCAGGAAATCTCGTTCATATATTCGTTCATTTCCTCTATATCACCTGCCAGCATGGCACTTATAAAGCGGTTATAATTTCCTCGCTCTCTTCCAAACCATCCACTAATCATTTCCTCGAACATAAGCCTGACTTCTCCGTTAGTCAATGCTAACTCATAATTTGGTCTTCTTTGGACTTTTTCTATCTTCTCATAGGATAAAATTTTCAGATAACCACTCGCCACTAACAGACTCCAGATTGCTTCTTCATTGTTGTCTAACTGATTATAAACAATCTGTTCATCAATAGGGCAGATGAAATGTTCGCCTTTTAAAAGCTGTTCCATAGACTGCTTGATTTCACTGCCACCCTCTCTGATTAGTTTACCTATAAGACTGTTACTGCTGGTATTTGCCCAGTAAGTAGCATACTGTTTTTTATCCAAAAAATTAAGGATAGACCATGGATTATATATGTCCCTGTATTTACCAAATACAAATCCATCATACCATCTCTTAACTTTCTCTTTCTCCTTATCAAGCCCTCGCTCATCCAATGCATCAAATACTTCTTTTTCTGTAAATCCAAAGACATCTGCATATTTATCTGAAGTTGTTGTTACCACTTCCAGATTATTCAAATCAGAAAAAACCGACTCTTTACTAACTCTGGTAATCCCGGTCATAATCGCCCTTCCTAAATATGGGTTCGTTTTGAAAGTAGCATTAAATAAGCTTCTTGTGAAAGCTACCAGTTCTTCCCAAAATCCGTGGATATAAGCTTCCTGCATAGGGGTATCATATTCGTCTAACAGAATAATAACCTTTTTTCCATAATAACGCATAAGAAAATCTGACAGTTTATGAAGAGCTAAGGTAGCATCAGTATCATCATAATTTTCTGCTAAAATTCTGTTAAAAAAATTTCTGTCTGTATCTGTCAAGACATCGCTGTCTTTTATATAGGAATATTTCACATATAAATCTGTAATCATCTGACAGATTTTTTTTCTGCTTAAGGCATAACCTTTTTCCTTAATACCGGCAAAGGACAGGCTGATAACCGGATAAGTTCCCTGAAGATTTCTATACTTTTCTTCCCGCCAGATGGAAAGACCTTCAAATAAATCTCCTCTGTCTGCATAAGATATCGAAAAAAACTGTTCTACCATACTCATATTTAAGGTTTTTCCAAATCGCCGCGGACGAGTGATTAAAGTTACATCATCTCCGCTTTCCCACCATTCTTTAATGAATAAGGTTTTATCTATATAAAAGTAATTTTCCGTTATTAACTTGTCAAAGCTTTGTATTCCGATTGCAACGTTTTTTGCCATTTGAATTCCTCCATGTTCTATTTTGGTACAAAGGTATTAATGTATCTAAAACTATACAACTATTTATAGTATACGGAAAAATGACTGAAATAGCAATGAAATTAATTGTTTCTAAACGGGGCAGTAACATATTAGTTACTGCACAATCGCAAACTTGACACTGGATGGAGAGTTTGTTGCCAAGAAGTGGTTCTGGCAAAATTTCAGCCCATTTAAAATGCAGCACAGATGCATTTTAAATGGGCTGAAATTAGTTACTTTATACAGCGTGCTGTGTACAGTAACGGTACTTGGACTACCTGAAAATATTGCTTTTTCCAGTAGCATAAAAGAATACTTACTATGTGTCCTGCATAATATCATCGATGGCATCTTGTGTATTATCATTCCCTGACACAACCTAATAAATACAAGTATAAACACTTATTTTTCCTTATATCAAAGCACCCCCTTTTATCCTCCAAAGACAATTTTCTTTATCCTCACCATATCTCAGATTTTTCTCTTTTTACCTCTAAAATCGACTTTCTTACTTTTCTCTTGGTTCTCTCTTAAGCCCCCTATTTTCAAGGTCTTTGGATGCAAAAAGACCTCATAGAAGATTAATTTTCCCTCTACAAGGTCTATGTTTTTTCTTGCTTTATTCACTTATCTTTCGGCTACTCTTTTTTCTCTCTGGAGAATAATTTGGAATACCTTGGGCTAAGGAGATATTTGACCTTGTAAGAGTATTATGTTTATTTTTTAAATTTGAAGGTTAACTTATTGCAGAAATACCAATCACTAATATATTTAAGCTAGCTGCTTTAGTTGTATTCTGTATATACTTTTCTCATTTGAATCAGAGTCATAATCTTATGGCAACAAATCTTCTGCACAGGAATCATCTTCATAATCATCCCCAAAATATTCTTCATCATGTTCTTCGTCGTATGTAAATTCATCCTCTGAAATATCATTTTCAACGGTCTCGCCATTCAACATAAGAATTAAATCTGATATTTGTCCAACCATAATAATTGAAAAATCCTTTAGTGGGGTAATTCTTTGGATTTTCCAAACAGAGTTTTCATCCCGAATCAATTCAAATGTTATTTCACTACTGATAGTACACACAGATCCATATTGTGAAATAATTGCTACTATAAGCTCTTGAATTTCTTTATCACTCATACTTTCCAGTTGATTATCTTCCGCATCCATTTGTAATAAACCAGCCATGACTAAAGCGACATCTATATTTTCAATATATATAGAAACATCTACACGTTCACCATTTGCATCCTTGGTTATGGAAGAGATTTCATATTCAAACAATCTAATTTCTTCACACAAAGGATATAATGGAATATCACTTTCAAACCCATAATACAAATCCGTAATCGTTTTATTGAATTCTTGCACTGTGCATGGCTCAAAATCATCATCTATTCCCTGTAAAAATAAATCATCTGCCTTTTCATTATATCCACTTCGCAAGTATTCTAAATATTCCTGCACAATATCCTCTGGGTTCTTCGTTTTCATATATTCTGTATTTACTTCATCAAAAAACTGTTTTGTCACCGCACCTATGCCTGTTTCTTCCGCAACCTGATTAACACCCTTTTTTATATCATCTTTACTATCATCATTTCCTGTACATGCATTAAACAATACAACCATAAGCCCAATACAAAAAGCAACTTTCAAAAAAGAAAAACTGCAACCCTTACTATTCTCAGATTCTGCATGAGAAGTTTCATATGTTTGTTGCGTATATGTCTTAGGCTCACTTGCATATGTAGCATCTGCCTTCATCATTTCCTCATCAGCAGATGTTCCATTCTGCAATTTTCTCTCCGCATCATAAATTTCTCTTTTTGCAATATCCGATAACACATCATATGCTTCATTGATAAGCGCCATCTGCTCATCCAAATTCTGTATTGCATCCTGTTGATTATCCAGATGAAATCTCTTGCTTTTTTTATGGTATGTATGTTTTATTTCTTCCGATGTTGCATTTTCACTTATTCCCAATATACTGTAAAAATCTAACATAATTATCTCCAAATAAATCTTATCAAAGTTAAAATTTCACTGTAACTAACAGATAATATAGTCATTGTATTCCAAAAAGAAGAGTGTTTCTTCATATTCAGAAGGACTTCTATCATAAACCAATATCATCATTTGGCAAATATTATGTACATACGAATGCATCGTTAACTCCAATTCGTCCAACATCTCATATCTGTCATCATAATCATCAATATTTTCATAATAATAACACATATCATCTAACAGAATTCCCAACTCATAATACTGTTCTCCATATTCTCCTATATATTTTCCATTTTCAAAAGGTTCATCTTCTATTGAAAAATCCTCACCAAAATATGTCAGATATGTATTGTAAAAAATCGTAGCTGTTTCTGAAAATTTTTTCTTATAATCTTCTTGGACTATTTTATTCTTTTTTACATTTTCCTTTGTTTCCTCTACAACTTCATTCACTTTATTGGACACTTTGCTACTGTTATCCGAATCATCCTTACAACTGTAAAAAATACAAGCCAAAATTACTATCCAAATAAGTGCACCTCCACCTTGTTTATTCCTGTTTTCGCTCATATGTATATACTCCTTTCACCTAATTGCAACTTCTAGGCGTTTGCAAAACGCCCAAACCCGTATAAATACGGTATATTTTTCATTACAAAACAAAACAACTCCTCACTGGCTTATGGTAAAATAGAATTGCCGAGAAACTACTAACCATATCCACCAGTAAAGGAGTTGTACTTATATGATAACATACAAACAGCTTTCTTTGGCAAATATTTTTTCAGATTGCCAAAATAAATTTGATAATGACAAATACGAGTTTCTTTCCATCCTCGAT
>JAFQUB010000001.1 GCA_017408735.1 Lachnospiraceae bacterium | reverse complement strand
TGATAGTGGCATAAATAAAGGATTTGAACGGGACAGTAGAATATATTTTATAAAATGTAATGTGTCAGGAGAGAAGAGAGAGGATGGAAAAATAAAGTTTCTCTTTGCCCTTTTTAATAAAATAGGGTTTGCCCCCTGACATAGTGGTTTTTGAAAATAGCGTTTTTCGGGAAATTGGGAAAATGGCTACAATGCCTATAAATACTAGCTATGAGAGGAAAATGTCAATTTTTAATTCCCGAAAAATTTCCCCGAATATTTAATTTTTCGGCATTTATTTTCAATTTTTCGGGAAAATCATTCAATTTTTCGGCTTTTCTTCAAATTTTTCGGGAAAGTTATTTTGGGGGATTTGAACCAAGATAGTAGGATTGTCTTTTTGAAACTAATAACAGTGAATTAAGAAAGGACGGATGACATGAGGACAAAGGTTCAAAAAACAAGATGTGTGAAAAGACAGCTTACTAAGTGTATGGGTGTATGTAGGACTTATGATGATGTTCAGTATGCAGGAGCAGATTATGTAAATGCACTTTCAGGAGTCAAATCATTTGAGTGCAATGTATTACTTAAGGGACTAGCGGAAGGAGATTACACGACTGATTTTGTTCTGACAATGGAAGATGGGGAGATTAAGGTTTTTGAATGTGTAAGGAAAGATGCACTGACAAGACCGAAAACTGCAAAGCTCTTAGAGGCATCCAGACAGTTCTGGCTTAGAAGAGGTGTGACGGATTGGGGGCTGATTGTAAATGAATAGGGAATTTATAAAATATAATGACAGATTATGCAGGATATTAAAAGAAGAGTGTGAACGCAGTCTGATTATTGACTGCATGGCTACAAGGCTTCCTGTGTGGATTAATAATGATGCTTTGGATGACTTGCCAGAAACAGAAATAATTGCCAGCGATGTGATTAAGGGGATTCTTGCTATTACGGAGGCTGAATTAAAGCCTGCACAGACAGCAATTATAAATAGGAGATTTACAATGATTGCAGATATTCTTCCTGTTATTGGAAACAAGACAGAACGAATCAGAGCTATTAAAGAAATTGCAGATAAATATGGATTAAGCATTGTAACAATAAGAACTTATCTTTGCAGGTATCTGGTGAGCCAGTCAAAGAACGGACTTGTTATTTTTTATGATGAAGTAAAAGAAAAAGAGGATAAGCAGCCAGACCATAAAGAACTTACAAAAGACCAGAAAAATATGAGGTGGGCGTTGAATAAGTTTTATTACAACACAAAGAAAAATTCCTTAAATCATGCCTATATTAATCTGTTAAAGGAAAAATATCTGGATGAAAATGGTGTGTTATTAGAGGAACATCCGAGCTTTTATCAGTTCCGATATTTTTTCCGAAAAACAAGAGATTGTCAGAATGAAATTATTTCAAGGTATGGACTGAATTATTTTAAGAAAAATGAAAGACTCTGTGTGGGGGATGGTGTCAGGGCATTTGCCACAGGAATAGGAATGGGAATGCTTGATTCAACCATATGTGATTTATACCTTGTAAATGAAGCAGGGGAAGTAATTGGACGACCTGTGCTGACTGCCTGTGTGGATGCCTATTCGGGATTATGTATGGGTTACAGTCTTGGATGGGAAGGTGGAATATACAGTTTAAGAACACTTATGCTTTGTATTCTGGCTGATAAAAAGGAATGGTGCAAAAAGAGAGGTGTTGTAATAGATGGGAATGAATGGAACTGTAGTTATATGCCAGCGGAAGTGATTACAGACAAAGGAAGCGAATATAAATCAGAAAATTTTGAACAGCTTACAGAACTTGGGATTACCATAACCAACCTTCCGCCATTCAGACCAGAGCTGAAAGGTCCTGTGGAGAAGTTTTTTGATGTAGTGCAGAATTATTTCAAACCATATTTGAAAGGGAAAGGAGTCATCCAGCCAGATTTCAGGGAAAGAGGGGCAACCGATTATAGAAAAGAAGCCTGTCTTACAATAGACCAGTTTGAGGCAATTCTGATAGAGTGCATTATTTTTTATAATTCAAAAAGAATTATTGAGGATTTTCCATATACAGAAGAAATGTTACAGCAGAGGATAAAACCATACAGTCAGGATATATGGAATTATGGACTGACAAAAGAGGAATCCAATGTATTGGAGATTGGCACAGAAGATGTGATGATGATTCTGCTTCCAAGAGCAAAGGCTAAGTTTACAAGATTTGGACTTGCAGTGAATGGACTTCATTACAGAAATGATGATTATAAAAAAGAAATGTTAAATGGTGGAACTGGGATTGTGGCATACTCTCCAGAGGATTCGGGCAGAGTGTATTTAATAGAGGATGGACGATATACAGCCTTTACACTGATAGAGCAGCGTTTTTCTAATAAGAGTCTGGATGAGGTGCAGGACATAAAGGAGCAGCAAAAATCATTGGTTATGGAATGTAGGGAGGATGAAATCAAGTCAAAGATAGATTTGGCAGTTAAGATTGAAAATCTTCTGGGGATTGCGAAAAAACAGATGGGTAGTTCAGCCACAGACAATACGAGCATTAAATCTATTCGTCAGAACAGGAAGAAGGAACAGGAAAGAAATCACTTCGATGTATTAGAGGAGGCAAAACATGTATAGAGAACTTAAGAAAATGTACACAGGGGAAGAATTAACAAAAAGACTTATCAGCCTGCCAGAATATGACAGCAGTATTCAAAGTGAAGATATGGCAACAAGACTTATGGAGCTGTCAAAACTGTATCAGATATATATTCCATCGGAAATGTCTATTGAGATTTACAATAAACTCTATATGGCAATTTTGCGGTCACTTAAAAAGAAGGGCACAAAAGAGGCGGTGCTGCAGTCTTATGAAAATGCCATGATGGTAAAAAATAATATTTCAAGAGGGATTATTGGAGGCAGTGATTCTTTTACAATAATCGGAACTTCAGGCATTGGAAAGAGCAGTGCGATAATGAGGGCAATGGAAGTAATAACAGACGGTAAGCTGATTCATACAAAGGATTATGACATCATCCCTGCAATGATTGTTCAGTGTCCCCATGACTGTTCTGTTAAGGCACTGTTATTAGAAGTATTAAGAAAAATAGACGGATATGTTGACAGCAGCTATTATATACAAGCAATCAGAGCCAGAGCCACAACGGATATGCTGATTGGGACAGTAAGTCAGGCATTATTAAATCATGTGGGATTACTTGTAGTTGATGAAATTCAAAATGTAGTGGATTCGAGATATGGAAAGGCGCTTGTTTCCATGCTGACACAGTTAATTAATAACAGCGGAATCAGTATCTGCATGGTGGGAACGCCTATATGTGAAATCTTCTTTGAAAAGGAAATACAGCTTGCCAGAAGAGCATTAGGATTACGATACAGAAGCTGCGAATACAATGATTATTTTAGAAGTTTTGTACAACTGATATTTTCTTATCAGTACACAAATAATAAAACAGAATTGTCGGAATCAATATGCAGATGGTTATATGAACACAGCGGAGGGATTTTATCTCTTGTGGTGTCCATTATGTATGATGTACAGGAGCTGGCAATTCTTTCAGGGGAAGAAATCATTAGTCTTCCACTGTTAGAAAAGGTTTATAAAGAGCGATATCAGATGATGTCATCTTATGTTCATTTATCGGACAAAAGACCATCCCAGACTTCTGAAACAAAGAGTGCGAAAAAGAGTGATGTGTCTACTATGCCAGAAGTTTTAGTGAAAAAAGAAATCACACAGGATTTTAAACTGGATGAACTTCTTATGTCTGCAAAGAAAATGAAAGCGGATGCAGTTACAGTTATAAAAGACTATGTAAATGTTGTGGAGGTGGAGGTATGAGTAAGATTCACATATGTTTGCCATACGAAGATGAACTTTTATATAGTGTTCTGGCAAGAACCAGAGTCAAGAATGGCTACATTGCTTATACATATGCAGCTGAAGATTTCTTTCTGTCACCTAAAACAAGACCAGATATAGAATTTGTCAATGCATATTCGGACGGGCTTTTGGAAGAACTTGAGAAAATCAAACCATTTTCAGAGTGGATAAAAGAGAATACAATGTTTTATTATTACAGTCATTTTATTCCAGAGGATAGAAAGACAGGGGCATTTGAATCTTTGATGCAAAGAAATGGGGAACATGGAAAAAATATGTGTATGCCAGCAAAAGGAAACAGACGGTTCCTAAGAATATGCCCAATCTGTTATCGGAATGAAATACAAACATATGGTGAGGCATACTGGCATAGAAGTCATCAGATGATGGAAATGGATGTATGTACAATACATAATTGCCGACTTATGGAATCCACAGTTAAAATCAGTGGAACAGCAAGCCCTTCACTGATAACAGCGAGGCCGCTGAAAAAGTAGATAATTCCACGTGTATTTGGTAAAATAGATTTATCAAATACAGGTGGTGTTTTTTATGTTAGAGATGCAGCAAAAATTAATGTTAAGTTCCTACATGGAGCTATACGATTTAATCATTCCAAAAGATAATCTGCTCCGTCAAATCAAGGAACTGGTTGATTTTGATTTTATATATGAAGAACTGGTTGATAAATATTGTCTTGATAATGGACGAAATGCCATTTCACCAATTCGTATGTTTAAATATCTTCTTTTAAAGACGATTTATAACTTATCGGATATCGATGTTGTGGAACGTTCCAAATACGATATGTCTTTTAAATTTTTTCTTGACATGACACCAGAAGAAGCAGTGATTAATCCAAGTTCCTTAACAAAATTTCGCAAACTACGTTTAAAAGACACAAATCTTTTGGATATGTTGATTTCCAAAACTGTTGAAATTGCGATAGAAAAGGAAATCATAAAATCAAAATCCATCATTGTGGATGCCACACATACAAAATCCCGCTACAATTCCAAAACACCTCAACAGGCATTGCAGGAACATTCGAAAGCGCTTCGTCGTGCCGTATATGAAACAGATGAAAGCATGAAGGAACAGTTTCCAGAAAAAAATACGGAAACTTCATTGGAAAAAGAAATTGAATACTGTAAACAGCTTATGGATGTTATCAAGCAGAATGACTTTGTCAGTCATTATCCAAAAGTAGCGGAAAAATTAAATTTATTGGAAGAAACAATAGCAGATGATTTGGAACATTTAAAAACCTCAATAGATGAAGATGCGAAAACGGGACATAAAACGGCAGACACCTCTTTTTTTGGATACAAAACACACCTGGCAATGACAGAAGAACGCATTATTACAGCAGCAACCATAACAAGTGGAGAAAAACCAGACGGAAAAGAACTGACTTTGTTAGTCCGAAAAAGCAGAGATGCCGGAATGGATGTAAAAACAGTAATTGGAGATAAGGCTTATTCAGGAAAAGATAATATAGAAGCAGCACAAAATGATGGTTATGAATTAATATCCAGATTAAACAGTGCTGTAACGCAGGGAACACGTACAAAAGAAGAGGAATTTATATTCAATAAAGATGCTGGAATGTACCAATGTAAGGCAGGGCATTTGGCAGTCCGTAAATATTTAGATAAACGGAAAAGTGAAAAAACAAACCAAAATCCAAGAATGAAGTATTTTTTTGACGTGGAAAAATGTAAGTGCTGTCCTTACAGAGAAGGCTGTTATAAAGAAGGGAGCAAAATAAAAAGTTATTCGGAAACATTACTTTGCGATACACACAGTGAGCAGGCAAAATTTCAAGAAACAGAATACTTTAAAGAAAAGGCAAAAGAACGATATAAAATCGAAGCCAAAAACAGCGAATTAAAACATAGACATGGTTATGACGTTGCGTCATCATCAGGTCTTATTGGCATGGAAATGCAAGGAGCGATGACAATATTTGCGGTAAATTTGAAACGGATTATTAAACTTATGAATGCATAATTAAGGATTAAAAAGAGAAAAACTTTATAGCGTATAAAAAATAACCACACCGACTAATTTAGTTTAGTACAATGTGGTTATTTTTGTGGTTAAGATTTATAAAAATGCTACTTTTTCAGCGGCCTCGATAACAGCCAGTGAGGAGTTTGGCGGAGAAATAAGGCAGGAGGTTCAATATGTATCTGTTATGGAATTAAAACTTGCAAAGTATGTGACAGATACATTTAAGGAAGTATCTGTAATTGGTGACTATATGACGGGAAGGATTACATCTAAGTTCCTGTATGACAATCTAGAAGGAACAAAATATGTTTCAGCCAGAGGAGAACAGCGGCATATGAGCCTATTGCAGTCCGATTTTAATGATTACTATAGTGAACTTAGGGAAAATTCTTTTTTATTAAAGGACTATGAACAGTTACAAAAAATCTTTACAGGTTACAGATTTAATTTTTATGAAATCTGTCAGATAGGGATATTTTTAAGAATCCCACCAAAAGAATTGGCAACCTTAAAAAATAACAAGTCAATTGAAAGGCAGATAAAAGCTTATGATAATCGGGTGATTGAAATGAGCGAGGAGGGAATCTCTGGAAATGAGATTGCAAGAAGAATAGGGGCTTCATCAAGAACGGTTAGAATTATTTTAGACAGACAGAAAAATAAATCATATAATAAAACCGACCCTTCCAATACCAGAAAAAAATGTGGACCGAAACCAAAAGACTGGAAAAAGTTTGATGACGAATATCTGCTTAAGGTAGAAGATGCTATTCGCATAATATATGGTGTGGGAGATGCACGACCACATAAAGTTACTGTGTTTGCGGTTTCAAAGATATTAGGACTGCCAGATAAGGCTATTTATCGTATGCCGAAATGTTTAGCCAAAATAAAAAGCTATGAAGAGAGTCAGGAAGATTACTGGAGAAGAGAGGTGCTTTGGGCGATTCGCACTACTAAAGCTGCCAAAAGAGAGGTTAACTGGAGAAGAATTAGGGAACTGACGAACCTAAGAAGGAGTCAGTTCGAAGCACTGAATATTTCTATTGATTCATTATAAAAGATAAAATAGAGAGGCCTGGGTAATCAAGCCTCTCTATTGCTTAAAAGAAGTTATTTAGTTGTAAAACAATCTTGTCCCAGTTTTTAATCATATTGTCGTATTGTCTGAATGTGATGTCATCAAGAGATTTGACTTTATAGAGTGCCAACAGGTCTTCTAATTTAATGTAAAGCTTTTCACATTCAGTAATTAGATAATCCTTCTGTTCTTTATTAATTTTCTTACGCTCATGTAATTCCTTGTCGGAAGGTACTGCGGTTGGAGCAGCATTAGCTGGGGTACTTGGCACGTTTTCTGGAGCAGAAGGTTCTGTCGGTTCTGGGAGGGGATGTCCGAATGTAAGGACAACTCCAGACTCATTATTTCGAATCGTTACATTGGCAATCTGTCTTTTACTATCATATTGAATGTCTGTTACTGTAAATGTATCGTAGCACTTGTACTTACCGTTTTCAGCTCTGTAGTTATTTAATTGATTGCTGTAGAAAAAGATTGACGGTGAAGTATAGAGTTCGCGGCCGATTCCCCAATTAACACATGCACGCTTAAAGGAATCGGATGATTCACCTTTTTCCTTTTCCGTAAAGGATTCTGTTCCGACATCGGACTTTGAAATCCATTCTTTTTTTTCAGGGTCGTAGATGGAAACGCTGCAAAACAGCTTACCATCTATAACCTCATGTTCACGCTTCCAGTTGAGACTGCCAACATGTTCATCCAGAATTGACATATCACATCTTGCATCCTTATATAATAGTAAACTAACCCCACCTCTGTTAACGCTACCGATTCTGACATCTATTTCATCAGCGTAAAGTGTTCTAAATTTTAAATCCATAAGCACTACCTCCTTTACCATACTTGTTCTGTGTAGAGAAAATTAATCTGAACAGGGAAATCTCTGAAATATTCTGCTTCATCATCATTATCCGTCACTTCAAATCCTGTGAGTGGCTCTATGTCAGCATAGATACCTGTAAATCCATCCCCAACGGGGTAGCCCGCGACAAAGATTCTGCCTTCATCAAGGAAGTGTGTGTAATTTTTACCTGAATCCCAGTCGGAACGGTTTAAGCATAAATCGTCCAAATCACCGATTGTCATTTGGCAGTCTTCTAATCTAAGCCTGTAATCCTGTAGCTGCCTGTTTACATATGCATTTTGCAAGTCTGAATAGGATTCATAAAAGATTCCATCGTAATCGTAAAAAAGAATAGGAGTGTCAGGCTCACATCTGTAGCGACAGAAATTATCTGGTGAAAGTTCGCAGTCTGGAATTCTTTCTACAAGAATTTTTGCAATGCCTTCTTTTAGTTCAACAGAAATTGAAGGGGTAAAGTTTGGTGAATAATCAGGGTCATATGGAGACATGTCCTCTATGTGGTCATTCATTATCCAAAAAATTCTGAAATCCTTTTCTGTTTTTATAGTGCCATTAAGTAATATGTTTTTTAATAATAAGTGCATAATATTTTCCTCCTTTAAATTTATTAAAATAAAAAAGTACAGAGAAGCCCCATAAATGCAATAACTCACATTTATAAAGTTCTTCTCTGTACTGTATACGTTTATCGTATATTCTATTAATACACAAGTAAGGGTAGTTTTTACAACAACTTTTACAAATTTTTTAAAATTTTTTTGGGGCAAAATTTATATGTTCTTGTAAAACAAAAAAAGAGAAGAACATAGAAGCGTAATGCTTCTGTAAATCCTTCTCTTCTCTGTATATAATTATATCATATTGAATAGACCAAAAGCTATAGGTATATAACTATTGTCAAAAAAAGATTCCGTGCTATAACATTATTTGTCATCAGGCGTGTAATAAATCACTTCTGTAACATCATTTATTTCCAATTTTTCCATAAGCTGATTTAAGGAAGCCATTGTGATAGAACGGTTATGCTTTAGGTTATCGATTGTGCCCCTGCTAATATTGTAGGTGTTTATTAGCTTGTATATAGTGATGCCTCTTTTTTGAAGAGTGGCCCATAATGGGTCATATGAAATCATAACAATTGCCTCCTTTCGAATTAGTCTTACTTCTTAATTCTAAATTCATCCCAAAAGTTTGAAAATTCCCAAAGGTGTGTGAATTCCCATAGACTTGGGAATAAAAATGTGATACAATATAGTAGGAAAGTACTGTGAAAAAATAGAAAATATAAGGCAGATTAAAATTTATAAAACTTTTTTAGCCTATACATGAACTTCTATATAGCAGATGAAAATCTGACTAAGAAAAAAGGATGGACTTTATTATGGCAGTAACAAAAGAATTGAAAGATGCAGTTGAAAGGATGCAGGCAAAAGATGAAACTGCTTTTGCAACATTTTATGAGCAGACATATTCCTATGTATATGCAAAGGCAAAGTATGTCATGCATGATGAAGAGGATGCATTAGATTTAACACAGGAGACATACATTCAGGCTTATAAAGGGATTGGGTCTATTGAAGATGTAAATAATGTCTATGCTTGGTTAGGAGGTATTGTGTATAGACAGGGAATGCGAATCTTCAATAAGAAGAAAGAATTACTTACAGGAGAAGAACAAGATTACTTATTTGATGAAATGGAATCTGGTGAGGCTACTCCAGAACAGACGGTAGACAAAAAAGCAACAGCAGATATTGTTAAAGGAATGATTGAAGAACTTCCAGAGTTACAGAGAATGGCTGTTATGGCATTTTATTATGACAATATGAAGATTGATGATATTGCAAGAGTGTGCGAATGTTCCTCAAATACTATTAAGAGCAGACTTAATTATGCAAAGAAATTCTTAAAGGAAAAAGTAGAAGCACACGAAAAGCAGAACAGATACAAGCTGTGCTCTATTTCTCCAGCAATTATCCTTCTTGCTTTCAAAGGACTTTTTGCAGAGCCAGAATACAAAATGCCAGCACAGGCAGTCGAAAATGTTTATGCTGCATCTTGTAACAGTCTTGGAATTAAAATGGCATCTACGGCTATGGCAGGTGGAAGTGCTTCTGCATCTGTAGGAACAGTGGCTGGTACGACAGCTGCTACAGCAGCAAAAGCAGGACTGGGAATAAAACTTGGAATTGCAGCTGTGGCACTTTTAACAGCAGGTGGAATTACAGCGGCGGTTGCAATTAACATGAATCATTCTCCAAAAGAACCTGTAGCTGTAGTCGAAGAAGAAAATAAAGAAGAGGATAATAAGCAGGAATTAGTTTCAGAAGATAATACGGTAGAAGAAACACAAACTGAAACAGAAGTAACTGAGACGGAAGAACAGTCTATTTACAATGAATCTGTTCCGATGGAAGGATTGTATAAATATGGTCCATATTCTATCAGCATAACAAATGCAACAGTAGAAGATTATAGAACAGCAACCTTTGACATGGAGCTTAAATATACAAATCCTGACAACGGAGAAGAAGAGGTAATTAATTTTACTTCTTTGAATAAGTCAGAAGGAATTGCTTCAATTGACGGAACATCAAATCTAGGAAACAGATGGTTTGGAAATCTCATGTTTATGCGTGACAATTCAATTCGTTTTGCTGGCTCAGAACAGAATTCGTCAGGTGAAGTGTGGGACATTATGTGGGAAGGTTCGGCAGTAATATTAACAAAAGCTGCGGCTGACGGAATAATTCAGGACAGGATGCCAGAGGAAGGAACCTATGTTGCTAATGATGGTGAATATACATTGACAATCAGTAATCTAGATTCTAATTCGTTTAGTATGAATTTTGAAATCACATATGATGGCGGAGACCGAATAGATGGAATTATAACAGATAGTGACTGGGTGTATATGAATAATGGAATTGCAACATTTACAGGAACATCTTATTGGGATTCTGGAATTCAGGGTTATCTTTATGTAAATGATGATGGCAGTATTACACTTAGCTATTCAACCACATATGGAACAGAGGATGGAAGCTTTGAACCAATCGTTTTAAAAAAATAAAAATTTTTCATAAAAAATAAAACTTTTTCGTTCGAACGATGAACTTACTATTATAAAAGATAAGAAAGCGAGGATTTATATATGTTAAATCAGCAGAAATTTGAAAATGCATCAGGCAGGGAAGAACAGCTGGCGCTGATGATTGAGGAGCTACAGAAAAAGAAAAAGCTGATAAAAAAGGTATTTATCGTAGAAGCTATTGTATTAGCTGGCAGTTTGATGTCGCTTCCTAATATGTTAAAGACTGTAATGGAAACAAGCGATGACCTAAGTTATTCAACTAATATCTGCACTTTTATTGCAAGCTATGGAATTATTGTTATTATGGCAATCATCCTTCCACTTCTTGCAAAGAAAAAGGCGAAACAGTTTGAGGCAGAACTGGATGAGCAGACAACGGATGAAGAAAAATTATTATACAAATAATGGAGGAGTTGAAGAAAATGGAAAACAATACATTGAGTAATAGTCTTAGAAATGCTTTATCTTATGAAAGTGAATATAATACAGCATTAAGTGCTTATCGTAATGCAGTGGTTCAGGTTAATTTGAGAAAGGATGCTCTAAACATAACAGCGGCAGACAGAATCAAAACAATGATTCCAGAAGTAGCTATTACAGCAATATTCTGGATTGGAACAAGCATTAAGCCTGGTGGAACGATTTGGTTTATTCTTTCCTGCATAGGAATGTGTGTGCTGGCATATGCGGCGTATGTATTTTTTGCAAAAAGTAAGAAGCGTTATTTAAAAACAGAAGAATACAAAAAGAAAAAAGAAGCTGTAGGAAATGCAGAGGTGGTAGCTCTTAAGAAGAATGATGAGGCTTATGCAATCCTAGAAAATATGCGAAACAAAGTTCCATTCCTTGCAGCACAGTATGTTTATCCAGAGACTTTAAGAACACTTTTGGAATATCTTGAAACTGGAAGAGCTGAAACTGTAGAAGATATGCTTAATTTATATGAACAGGATGTTAAGCATCAGCAGGTGTTAGAGGCACAGCAGAGAATCGAGCAGGAAATCCAGTGTCTGCGTGACGAGGTGGCAAGTATTTATATTCCGACTACATATTATTAAAGTTTTTTCATAAAAAATAAAACTTTTTATGTTTTAAGAGGAACTATTTATTGTAACGAACAAATTACAGTAGAAAAGGAGAATGTTTATGAGTTTATTTAACCGTGGTGGAAATACACCAAGCACAATTCTTATTAAGCAGATTACAAGAAGCAGAAACGAATCTTTTGGAGATTCCTTTATGAAGGATGCAGCTTTGGCCGCTGGTCCAGCAGCAAAAATCACAAACAATGTTTACAGAAATAAAGCATTGAAAGCCCTTGAAAAGAGAAATGCCACACTGGGAAATGAATCGGAGTATTTAAATATGCTCTGTAATATGAATGTTGGAGACAATGTTTCAGTTAGCGGAAATATGACGGAAGCAAATCTTTTCAATTACATAGCGGATTACTGCCAGATGGAGATGATGGTTGTAAAAAGAAATATGACACTTGGAAATGTTTCTGAAAAAATTGAAGAAAAGCTAAAAAATCCGCCTGCTCCAAATGCCAGTCATATGACAAAGGTTTCATTTATAAGAGGAATTGAAGCAGAGTGTGCTAAAGACATGGCAAAAGTCGGAATGGGAAAAGCAAAAAGTTGGTTTAACGAAAAAACAAAATAAAAACAGGAGTGAAGATTATGAAGAAGAAAATTATCGTATTACTTATGACAATGACAATGGCAGCCAGTGTACTTGCAGGCTGTGGAGCAGACAGTTCTAATGTGGCAGATAATAAGCAGACGGAAACAGCTGCTAAGTCTGATTCGACAACTGAGGCAGGAGATTTAAAAGAAGATGTGGATGCTGCAGAGAACAATGCAGATGCTTCAAAGGAAGAAGATTCACAGGAAGTAAACCCATTTTTAGGGCCTGATGGACTTATATTTGCAAGTGAAGATGATGTAGTTATTAACATCAGTGGTGTTGATGTTCCAATGACATCAAAAAGAGATGAACTGATTGCGTTAATTGAAGAAAATAACTGGGAAATTGTATATAGCATTGGAAGTGATTATGTTATAGATAGTTTCAAAACACCTGACGGAAGTGTTAGCATAGCTATAAGTTCCTTAAAAGAGGATGGCAGTGGTGAAGAATTAGTAACTATGATTTTGTATTCAAATCAAATCGACCTGTCAAAAGTGTCTATTAATGGAGTAACTCTTGACAAAGTAGAAAGTCTTAAAAACGACAATAACACTATAAGCAACTTAAACGGTGCTTTAAAACTTAATGTAGCTGATAATACAACCTTATTAGCAACTTACACTAGAGGTGGCGAATTGGGTACTATCACTCTAATGAGAGAACAGTATTAATTAAGATAAAAGCCAATACAGTAAATTTCATAAAATAAAGGCAAAACAGGTGAAAACCTGCTTACGCAAAGCTATAGAGACTAAGTTGTTTACAATAGGTCAGTCAGTTGCATTTTATGATGAAAAGATGAAGCTGACCGTACGGTCAGCTTTTTTTGCTTTATAGGAAAGTTCGATTTTGGTGGGGAAGAAAAAGAACAGGAGTTCGTCGAACATATGTTGGGAGAACTCCTGTTTAAGCATGGAATTAAGACCAGAATGGTTAGAAGATATAAAAACCTTCTACACCAGC
>JAFQUB010000021.1 GCA_017408735.1 Lachnospiraceae bacterium | reverse complement strand
TGAAGAAAACAAAAAACATGGAATGCATAATATGGTTCAAGTAAGACCGCAATATCTTCAAAAAAAAGAATTTGGCAAGAAGAATTGTACTCAGTTAATGAATTGTGGTTATGCGGTGTCCGAGGCAGTAAAAAATGATTTGCTTCAACTAGGAGCAACAGAAGAAGATTTCTGGCCGGTATACACCAAACAGAAGGAAATAGTATGCTATCAACTGATGCCAACGCATAAAGTTTCATTAGGAGAAATTAATGGCTGGAAAAAAGAAATAGTATGTCCTTATTGCGGTTATGCAGATTATGAAGAAGATGACAGATATCCTATCTACATAGATAAAAAGACCTTGGAACAATTAGAGCCATTGAATGCAACAGAAGAAACCTTGGGAGGCGCACCGATGTATTTAATCGTTACCAAGGAAGTCTACGAATTTCTAACCTCAAAATACAAACGAATGAACTTTGAACCGATATTTTTGAAGGAATAACGTAAAAGAGCCATTACGATAGTTAATAGTAGTGGCTCTTTTGGTACGAAATAGAAGAACAAATCCCCCCTTTCCCATACCTGCAATTTGTGGTATAATACCCAACGTAGGTACTAAGTGATGCAAAAGGAGTTTATCATGAAAAAAAATGTAAAGTTTAAAGGGCAGCTTAAGCTTTATATGCAGTGGCCGATGTTCCTTATCCTGTTGCTTTTAGCCATGAATGCGGCAATGTATGCCTTGGATATAAAAGCGGGGATTTTAATGAGCATCTTTGTCTGTATCTATACAGCAATTGTTGCGGTGCTTTACTACTATAATAAGCAGATATTGATTAATGAATTAATTAATTTTGCTACCGGTTATGGGCAGATTCAAAAGAAACTGTTGCAGGAACTGGAGATTCCATATACTTTGCTGGACGAAAATGGCAAAGTTGTCTGGATGAACACTGCTTTTAAAGATGTAGTAGGAAAAACTAAGGATTATAAAAAGTCTATTACTAATTTGTTTCCGGCGCTTACCAAGGATAAATTTCCGGTAACAGAAGAAGCATCCTGTATTCATGTTACAGTGGATAATGCAGATTACCGAGTGGAAATGCGCAGGATTATGATGGAATATATTACAGAATCCGTAAATATTCTAAATTCAGGAGAATACGAAGGATATTTTATCGCGGTTTATTTGTTTGATGAAACCGAATTAAATCGATATATCAAAGCAAATAAAGAACAGCAGTTGGTTGCCGGATTGATTTCTATTGATAACTATGATGAAGTAATCGAAGGCGTGGAAGAAGTCCGCAGTTCCCTTCTGGTTGCGTTGATAGACCGTAAAATTAACAAATATATATCCGGCATTGACGGTATTGTAAAAAAACTGGAAAAAGACAAATACTTTGTGGTAATGAAACAGATGTGTTTGGAGCAGTTGGAAGCAAAGAAATTTGAACTTTTGGACGATGTAAAAACTGTAAATATTGGAAATGATATACCGATTACATTAAGTATTGGCCTTGGAGCCGGTGGAAGCACTTATGCCCAAAATTATGAATATGCCAGAAATGCCATTGACTTAGCCCTTGGCCGTGGCGGTGACCAGGCGATTGTAAAGAGAAAAGACAATATTGTCTACTATGGTGGTAAGTCAAAGCAGGTAGAAAAGAATACAAGAGTAAAAGCCAGAGTAAAAGCGCAGGCATTAAGAGAACTGATAGAAAATAAAGATAAAGTTCTTGTTATGGGCCATAAAATTGGCGATGTGGATTCTTTTGGTGCCGCAATCGGTATTTATCGTGCGGCAAAAACATTAAATAAACCAACCCATGTGGTAATCAATGAAATTACCACATCTGTAAGAAAAATGATTGATGGATTTATTGATAATCCGGATTACGAAGAGGACATGTTTGTAAACAGCAGTCAGGCGAAGGAAATTGTTGATAATAATACTTTGCTTGTGGTGGTAGATGTAAACAGACCAAGCTACACCGAATGTCCGGAACTTCTCCAGATGTGTAAAACCATTGTAGTTCTGGATCATCACAGACAGACCACAGAAATTATTGAAAATGCAGTGCTTTCCTATGTGGAGCCATATGCATCATCCGCATGTGAAATGGTTGCAGAGATTTTGCAGTACATTGATGATAATGTAAAAATCAGAACTATGGAAGCCGACTGTTTGTATTCCGGAATTATTATTGACACCGATAGCTTTGTAAATAAAACCGGTGTGAGAACTTTTGAAGCGGCAGCATTCCTAAGGAGAAGCGGTGCAGACGTTACAAGAGTAAGAAAATTATTCCGTGATGATATGGCAGAGTGCAGAACCAGAGCTGAGATAGTAAGCAACGCCGAAATTTATTTAGGTGCTTATGCCATCAGCGTACTGTCAAAATCAGAACTGGACAGCCCTACCATAGTAGGAGCTAAGGCAGCCAATGAGCTGTTGAACATCGTAGGGGTGAAAGCCTCCTTTGTGTTAACTGAATTAAATGAAAGAATATATATCAGTGCCCGTTCCATCGATGAAGTAAACGTGCAGATTATTATGGAAAAATTAGGCGGTGGCGGTCACCAGACCGTGGCAGGAGCCCAGTTAGACTGTGAATTAGAAGATGCAGTGAAATTACTCCGCAGAACGTTGGCAGATATGATTGGAGAAGGAGAAATATAATGAAAGTTATTTTATTAGAAGATGTAAAAAGCCTTGGAAAAAAAGGTGATATTGTAAATGTAAATGAAGGATATGCAAGAAACTTTATCCTTCCGAAAAAGCTTGGTGTGGAAGCAGATGCCAAGAATATGAACGATTTAAAATTAAAAAAAGCAAACGATGAAAAGGTAGCAAAAGAGCTGTACGAAGAGGCTTTGGCATTGAAAGAAAAAGTAGAAGCGGGAGAAGTAAAGCTTACTATCAAAGCAGGCGAAGGCGGAAGAACGTTTGGTTCTGTTTCATCCAAAGAAATTGCTGCTGCAGCTGCAAAACAGCTTGGTCTGGAACTGGACAAGAAAAAAATCAATCTTCCAGAACCAATTAAAACCCTTGGAACTCACAACGTAACAGTGAAGCTTCATCCAAAGGTAAGTGCAGAATTGAAAGTAAAAGTAGGCGAAGCATAAAATAGGAACGCGACAGCGTTCCTATTTCTTCTTAAACGCGAGGAGGAAACGGCATGGAAGAAAATATAATAAAACGTGTACAGCCCCATAGTATAGAAGCAGAGCAATCAGTAATTGGAGCTATGCTTATGGATAAAGAAGCCATTGTAGTAGCTTCTGAAATGCTTCACGGAGATGAATTCTATGCAAGACAGCATGGAGTTTTATTTGATGCTATGGTGGAGTTGTACAATGAAGGAAAACCGGTAGACTTAATTACCCTGCAGAACCGGTTAAGGGAAAAGGACGTACCACCGGAAATCAGTAGTTTGGAATTTGTAAAAGATTTATTGAACGTAGTTCCTACTTCAGCTAACGTAAAGCATTACGCAACTATTGTGGCAGAAAAGGCATTATTGCGTAAATTAATTCGTACCAACGAAGAAATAGCCAACGCCTGTTATGTGGGAAAAGATAAAGTAGAAACCATATTAGAAGACACGGAAAAGCGTATTTTTGAATTGGTACAGTCTCGAAATTCCGGTGATTATGTGCCAATCCGCCAGGTAGTTATTAACGCTTTGGAAAAGATTGAAGCTTCGGCTAAAACAAAAGGAAATGTAACCGGTCTTTCCACCGGATTCCTTGATTTGGATTATAAAACGGCAGGTATGCAGCCTTCTGACTTTATTCTGGTGGCTGCCCGTCCTTCCATGGGTAAAACAGCCTTTGTCTTAAATATAGCGGAGCATATGGCATTCAAGGATGATAAATGTGTAGCCATATTTAGTTTGGAAATGTCAAAGGAACAGTTGGTAAACCGTCTGTTCTCCTTGGAATCCAGAGTAGATGCCCAACAGCTTAGAACAGGTGATTTGAAAGACAGTGACTGGGAAAAATTGATTGAAAGTGCCAATGTGATTGGAAAATCAAGATTGATTATTGACGACACCCCGTCCATTTCTATCTCTGAAATGCGTTCTAAGTGCCGTAAATTCAAATTAGAGCATGGTCTTGATATTGTGATCATTGACTACTTACAGTTGATGTCAGGAAGCGGTAGAAGCGATTCCAGACAGCAGGAAATTTCAGATATTTCCCGTTCACTGAAAGCTATGGCAAGGGAATTAAATGTGCCGGTAATCGCACTGTCTCAGTTAAGCCGTGCCGTAGAACAGCGTCCTGACCACAGACCAATGCTTTCTGACCTTCGAGAATCAGGAGCTATCGAGCAGGATGCGGACGTGGTAATGTTTATTTATCGTGATGATTACTACAACAAAGATTCCGAAAATAAGAACATCGCAGAAATTATTATAGCCAAGCAGAGAAACGGTCCTATCGGAACAGTAAATCTGGTATGGTTACCGATGTATACAAAGTTTGCCAATATGGAGAAGAACTAGAGGAAAAATTATTATAAATTAGATGTTACTTCCGTGATAGAAATTGAAATGATAAATGGCTGTAAATGCATTCAGGTGAAACGGTAAGTTTACCTTTCACGTTTCAACAAAACTTCTAAAATTATTACAATTTCTACCTACACAATTCCCCTTACTTCGCAAAAATAATATGGTATATTTTATAGGATAGAACATATACATATTAAATTATTTACTATTTAATGCTTCGGAGGTCCGGAGTAAGAAAGGCGGATTGCGTATGCAGGAAATGAGATATATGATTTCGGATACAGCGAAGAAAGTTGCAGTGGAAGCACATGTACTAAGGTACTGGGAAGAAGAATTATGCCTTAACATTGCAAGAAATGAAATGGGACACAGATACTACACTGCAAAAGATATTCTTGTATTTCAAAACATTAAGAAATTAAAAGAACAGGGATTTCAGTTAAAAACCATTAAAATGGTCCTTCCAGAGCTCGAAAATGAGAATGTAGACAATATTATCAAACGCAGGGAAGAATTGAATATGGAAGCAGAAAACATGATGTATGGGTATCATACCCAGGAAGCAGCAGGGACAGGCTGTTCTCATCCGGCACCGGTCCCGCACCAGACCTCTACACCATATCAAATCCCTACACCGTATCCGGCACAAAGCCCCTTACAGAATGCTTCTGGTATAAATATGGATGATAAAATGCAACAGTTTCAAATGATTTTAGGAAATATTGTAGCCCAGGCATTACATAATAATAACGAGGCCTTGAGCCAGGAGATTGGAGAGAATGTAAGCGAACGAGTTTTAAAGCAAATAAATTGCGTGGCAAAAGAGCAGGAAGAACGAGAAGAAGAACGCTATAAAAAATTAGACGAAATGATACGAAGTACCCAGCAGGGAAAAAAAGAAACAGAAGCACTAGTTTCTCCAAAAGAGGAAAAGAAGAAAAAAGAAAAAAAGGTACTGTTTGCCAGAAAAAGGAAGGTGGTTGGGAGCGAGAGTCCTGCCTAACAGCAGTTTTGGGCAACAAAAAAGAAAAAAGATGGTGGAACGAATGTTTCACCATCTTTTAGCTAATCTGTAGATTATTCTTCAGAGATAGCACCTGTTGGGCATGTACCTGCGCATGCTCCACAGCTGATGCATGTGTTTGCATCAATTTCAAATTTTCCATCGCCTTCACCGATAGCTCCTACTGGGCAAGCGCCAGCACAAGCACCACAAGAAACACAAGAATCTGAAATAACAAATGCCATAGTTTTGTCCTCCTTAAAATATGTGAAAATGTGTGTTTTAATTGAGCCTTTTAGGCTACTTTTATTTTAATATAAATAGATAAAATATACAAGTGGAATATACAAGAAATCTCTTAGGAATTTTCGCTTCTGCGCTGTTTAATTCCCTTAAGAATAAACTGCTTTAATTCAATAGCTTTATTCTTGTCCATTGCAGGGGTATCCTTTAGTGGATATTCTTTTCCAAGCTTTTCGTACTTTGGTTTTCCCATAGTGTGGTATGGAAGCACGTCTAATGCTTTTAAATTGGAAAGTCCACCAATAAAATATCCAAGCTTAAACAAATCCTCTTCCTTATCGGTAAGGTTCGGTACAACTACGTGGCGAATCCATAAAGGAACATTCTTTGTAGCTGTGTATTCCGCAAATTTCAAAATCTGGTCGTTTGGCTGGGAAGCGAGAATTTTATGCTGTTCCGGATCAATATGCTTGATGTCTAACATAATTAAGTCGGTTACTTCCATAAGCTTGTCCAGTTTTGCAATAAAGTCCGTATTATTTTCATTATATGCAATACCGGAAGTGTCCAAACAGGTATGAATATTTTTTTCTTTTGCTTTTTGGAAAAGTTCTGTTACAAAATCCACTTGCATTAAAGGTTCACCACCGGTAACCGTAAGACCGCCACCGTTGGCATAGAACATTTCGTTTCTTTTGTATGCGGCAATAATCTCGTCAGTATCCATCTGATTACCTGTATTCATCTCCCAGGTGTCCGGATTGTGGCAGTAAAGGCAACGCATAGGACAACCTTGAACAAATACTACAAAACGTACACCAGGTCCATCTACGGTACCAAAACTTTCTGTAGAATGAACATATCCTTTCATAAGAAACTCCTTTTCTAAATTGTGTGAATAGTTACAAAAAGGACCTCATCTCTGAGGCCCTCTTTTGTAAAATAATATAAGTTACGATAGCAATTAGATGCTTTCGTGGAATGTACGAGAGATAACGTCAGCCTGCTGTTCTGGAGTTAACTTAACAAAGTTTACAGCGTATCCAGATACACGGATTGTTAACTGTGGATAGTTTTCCGGATGAGCCTGCGCATCTAATAACATATCTCTGTTTAATACGTTAACATTTAAATGATGACCACCTTTTGTTGCATATCCATCTAATAATGATACTAAGTTATCTACCTGTGCCTGATTTTCAGCCATTGCAATATCCTCCTTCAGATATAGATTTATTTTTCAAGTTCTTCGTCAATACCTTCGTGCAGGGTAGGAACCTGGCAAGCCAGATTCCCTTTTGCACAATCGATACAACCTAAAGTTTCAACAGTCTTTTCAGTTGAATCTCCATTGACTTCTACGTTTAAGTGTCCAACACCTTTTTCAATTGAGCCGTCTAACATTGCAATAATGTCATCGATTCTTTTATCATTCATTTAATTCAACACCTTAAATTAGTTGTTTAAATCAAGTTCGATATCACCAGCAAATACCTGATCTTCTTTACCAAGAGCACCTGGAATGATAGTAAATGTGTTTGAAATACCATCCTGTGCATCCATGAATGGAAGCTTAGCAACTGAAGATAAGGAAGCTACAGCACCATGAGTATCACGTCCGTGAAGTGGGTTAGCACCTGGAGCGAATGGCTGTCCTTTCTTTCTTCCGTCTGGTGTGTTACCTGTTGCTTTACCATAAGTAACGTTTGAAGTAATTGTTAATACAGAGCATGTTGGGAAACTGTCTCTGTATGTATACTGCTGTCTTAAGAATCCCATGAATGTAGAAAGTACCATCTGAGCGATTTCATCTACACGGTCATCATCGTTACCATATTTAGGGAAATCTCCTTCAACATTGTAATCTACAACGATACCATCTTCATCTCTAACAGCTGTAACCTTAGCATATTTGATTGCTGATAAGGAGTCAGCTACTACAGAAAGACCAGCGATACCTGTTGCAAAGTAACGACGTACATGAGCATCATGTAAGGACATCTGTAATCTTTCATAGCAGTATTTGTCATGCATATAGTGGATGATATTTAATGACTGAGCATAAACACCTGTTAACCATTTCATCATGTCTTTGTACTTAGCCCAAACATCATCGAAGTCTAATACATCGCCTTCTAATGGACGATATTTTGGTCCAACCTGTTTCTTAGATACTTCATCAACACCACCGTTGATAGCGTATAATAAACATTTAGCAAGGTTTGCTCTAGCTCCGAAGAACTGCATTTCTTTACCAACACGCATTGAAGATACACAGCAAGCGATTGCATAGTCGTCACCATGAGTTACTCTCATTAAGTCATCGTTTTCGTACTGAATAGATGAAGAGATGATTGACATCTTAGCACAGTATTTCTTCCAAGCAAGTGGTAATCTTGTTGACCAGAGAACTGTTAAGTTTGGTTCTGGAGCAGCACCTAAGTTTTCTAATGTGTGTAAGTAACGGAATGACATCTTTGTTACTAATGGACGTCCGTCAACACCTACACCACCAAGTGATTCTGTTACCCATACTGGATCACCAGCGAAAATGCTGTTGTATTCTGGTGTACGAGCGAATTTTACGCAACGTAACTTCATAATGAAGTGGTCTACAAATTCCTGAATCTGTTCTTCTGTGAATGTTCCGTTCTTTAAGTCTCTCTGAGCATATACATCTAAGAATGTAGAAGTACGTCCAAGTGACATAGCAGCACCGTTCTGTTCTTTAACAGCTGCTAAGTAACCGAAGTATACTGCCTGAATAGCTTCCTGTACGTTAGAAGCTGGCTTAGAAATATCACATCCGTAGATTTCAGCTAATTTAGCAAGTTCTTTTAATGCTTTAATCTGTTCAGAATATTCTTCACGGTCACGCATTACTTCAGGAGTCATGATTTCAGGAGTTCCAGCCTTCTGAGCTTCTTTGTCTTCGATAAGACGATCAATACCGTATAAAGCTACACGACGGTAGTCACCGATGATACGTCCACGTCCGTAAGCATCTGGAAGACCTGTGATTACGTGGCTTGAACGACAAGCTCTCATTTCAGGTGTGTAAGCATCGAATACACCAGCGTTGTGTGTTTTTCTGTGTGTTGTGAAGAATTCAACTACTTCTGGATCTACTTCGTATCCGTTATCTTCACAAGCTTTCATTGCCATACGGATACCACCGTAAGGCTGCATAGAACGTTTGAAAGGCTTATCTGTCTGGAAACCAACAATAGTTTCTTTTGCTTTGTCTAAGTATCCAGCACCGTGGGATGTAATTGTAGATACAACCTTTGTATCCATATCAAGAACGCCGCCTGCTTCACGTTCTTTCTTAGTTAAATCCATTACCATATCCCATAAGTCTTTTGTGTTCTGTGTAGGTCCTGCTAAGAAAGCTTCATCTCCTTCATAAACTTCATAGTTTTTCTGGATGAAATCTCTTACGTTAACTTCTTTTTCCCAAGCTCCACCTACAAAATCTTTCCATTCTGGTCTCATTTTTGTACATGCCTCCTATGTTATAATTGAAATATTGTTAAGTACCGCCCATAAGGGTAGTACCTTGCTTCTATGTCTCCATTATAAGATAATCATTTCCAACCGTCAAGACAAGGAATGTACTTTTTTGTATACAAAATACAACTTAATACAATTTAAAAAAATAAGACATAAAATAGGCAAATTTCTTATTCAAAATTTGAAAAATAGTTTACAATTTCATAAGAAAGAAGGAAATACATTGGACCTAAAATTACTCCGGAAATTCCAAATAACTGAATTCCGGCGTAGATAGCAATGAGAATTACAATGGAAGGAATTCCAAACTTGGAACCGATAAGCCGCGGCTCTAGAAATTCCCTGCTTAGGGCTGTTGCCAGATATAATGTCAGATATATGGCAGAGTAGTAAAAATCTGCCTGAATCAAGTGAAAAATGCCACAGGGAATAAACACGCATCCCGTTCCCAGAAAGGGCAGGGCATCTAAAAGCCCTATAAAAATACCAAGTAGTAGGGCGTAAGGATTTTTCACAATAAAAAGTCCTAAGATAGAGAGGACACAGGTTACGGATAAGATAATCAACTGGGCTTTTAGGTAGGTGCCGATAAAACGTTTTGTATCCAGATAAGTTTTCAGAAAAAAATCATAACAGGAAAAAGATTTTATCAATTTTTTGATGGTTTCAAAATCCTTCAGCCACAAAATAAAGGATACGAGTATAAGAAAACAGACAGTGATTAACGAAATGACGAATTTTACGTAGGAGAAGGAATGAGAAAAGATTTTAGAACTAAAATTATTCTGCATATTTCCCACAAAACTCTCAAAACCGGTCATTACGGAAGCCTCAATTATTGATGCCTGAAAGCCTGTAAGCTTTTCTATGGAATGGCAGGCAGAAGAAAGACAACATAGAATGGTGTCTTCATAATAAGGCAGATTGCCCATCAGGGAACGCATTTCCTGAAACAGTGCTTTTCCGAGAAAGAACAGGGCAGTGCCACTCAACAGGAAAAAGAAAAGGATAAACAGAATCCCCAGTATGGTAGGTGAAATGTGCAGGCGTTTAGTATGTTTTTGAAACCATGGGTATAAAAACAGGGCAAGAACACCGCTAATAAGAAATGGGAAAATCAGGGGAATAACAAACTTAAACAGAAAATAAACAATAAAAAGTGATGTAAAAGTAATCAGTGGTTTATAAAATTTTTTTACCTGCATAACTACCTCCCGGTGAAAATTGGTAAAGATAGTATTTGCAGGTAAATCTATTTTATTCAGAAAGAAACCGGGAAAAAGCCGGATTTTTAGGTTTTGCAGTAAACTCCATGGGAGCCTTGGTTACCGGATGCAGAAAAGCCAACCGATGAGAACAAAGGCATAGACCGGAGTTTGCAAGTCCGCCGTATTTTGTATCGCCCAGGAGAGGGGCGTTCTGGTGGGCCATCTGTACACGAATCTGATGATGACGCCCGGTTTTTAAGTTGATTTTAACTAAGGCTTGGGAACCCTGTACCTGTAAGATGCGGTAGCGGAGTTCTGCCTTTTTTGCTTCTGCTTTTTTTGAAGTATCCGCAACGTAGGAACGATTTTGTCTGCCATCCCGGATAAGATAATCAGTTAACGTCTGCTCCGCAATGGCAGGAGCAGGCGAAGTGATGGCAAGGTATTCTTTTTGCAGAGTATGAGCGGTTAACTGTGCTGTTAAATCGGCAGCAGCTTCCGGCGTCCTTGCAAATAGAATTAATCCTTCCACCGGCTGATCTAAGCGGTTAATCACAGCAAGATAAGAGGAAGGGGAAGAAGATACATAAGTTTTTAATATGTTTTCTAAATCCTTCTCTGCTACCTGTCTGGTCTGAACCGCTAGACCTGCCGGCTTGTGGCATACAAGAAAGGCAGAATCTTCATATATAATAAATTCTTTGGGAGAGGATTCTTTTCTTTGTAATGGTTTCAAGATTAAACTCCTTTAAATTCTAGTAGTCCATTTTGTGCAATCCCACACATCTGTAGCAAGACCTTCGTAAAACTCAGGTTCATGACATACCATCAGGATACTTCCCTTATATTCTTTCAGGGCACGTTTTAATTCTGTTTTGGCATCTGCATCAAGATGGTTGGTAGGTTCGTCCAGCACTAAAATATTTGTTTCACGATTAATTAATTTACAAAGACGAACCTTTGCCTGTTCCCCACCGCTTAAGACTTTTACCTTACTTTCGATATGCTTGGTTGTAAGTCCGCATTTTGCCAGAGCGGAACGAACTTCATACTGGGAATAGGATGGAAATTCCTCCCAGATTTCTTCCAGACAACTGGTTTCAATACCCTTTGGAGTTTCCTGTTCAAAATAACCAATGCTTAAATAATCTCCAAGCACCACCTTACCGGAAAGGGGTTTGATTAATCCTAAAATACTTTTTAATAAGGTTGATTTTCCGATTCCGTTGGCACCGGTAAGTACCAACTTTTCACCACGTTCCATGCGTAAATTTAAAGGAGAGGACAGTGCTTCTTCATATCCAATTACAAGGTCAGTAGTTTCAAATATGTAACGTCCCGGAGTACGTGCGGTTTTAAAGTTAAATTCCGGTTTTGGTTTTTCCTGTGCCAGTTCGATAATATCCATTTTATCCAGCTTTTTCTGACGGGACATAGCCATATTTCTGGTGGAAACTCTCGCCTTGTTTCGGGCAACGAAATCCTTCAAATCGGCGATTTCCTGTTGCTGGCGGTTGTAAGCAGCTTCCAGCTGGGCTTTTTTCATGGCATAAACTTCCTGGAATTTATCGTAATCGCCCACATATCTTGTCAACTGCTGGTTATCCATATGATAAATTAAGTTGATTACGCTGTTCAAAAACGGAATATCATGAGAAATCAAGATAAATGCATTTTCGTAATCATTGAGATAACGTTTTAACCATTCAATATGTTCTACATCAAGGTAGTTGGTAGGCTCGTCCAACAGGAGAATGTCAGGCTTTTGCAACAGCAATTTACCTAACAATACCTTGGTACGCTGTCCACCACTTAAATCGGTCACGTCCTTGTCCAGGCCTAAATCCAGTAAACCTAAAGCTCTGGCTACTTCTTCTACTTTAGCATCAATTACATAGAAGTCACGTAAAGTTAAAGTAGTCTGAATGGTACCCAGTTCTTCCATATAATTTTCTAATTCGGTTTCGGAGGCATCTCCCATCTTATCACAGATGTCATTCATTTTCTGTTCCAGTTCAAACAAATCGGAAAAAGCTCCTCTTAACACATCGCCGATGGTCATGCCCTTTTCCAGTACGGTGTGCTGGTCCAAATAGCCAATCTGAATATTTTTTGCCCATTCTATTTTACCTTCATCCGGAGTTAATGTTCCGGTAATGATATTCATAAAGGTAGATTTTCCTTCTCCGTTGGCACCTACCAGACCGATATGTTCTCCTTTTAACAGGCGGAATGATACATCATTGAAGATAGCTCTGTCGCCAAAGCCGTGTGATAAGTGTTCTACATTTAAAATACTCATGAAACATCTCCTTTTTATTCTTACTCTTTAAAAAAGAAAAGGAGTAAAACCCCTTTTCTTCTTAATGTTGTTTATTCCAAATATGAATTAAATTTCTGCCAGACGCTGCAAGGCATTGCCTGAGAGAATTAATTTATAGTGCTCTTCGCAGTAAGCTTCCGCAGCAGGAGTGTATTTTTCCGGTACAGCGTATTCGGAGAGAATGTTGCATACCTTATTGAACTCTGCCGGAGTGTGTTCTGACTTGCGAAGGAACAGCAGGTATTTCTTGGTTTCCATATTCTTATATAAAGTATTGCTGCCTTGGTAGAAGCCTTTTAGTACTTGGGCAATACGTGTGGCAGAATCTAAAGATTCAATGAAAAACATTCTTGTGATATCCATTGGCGCAACGGAAACTTCCACAGGTTCTTTTTCTTTTGCCGCCGCAAGTGTTTCCGGTAACGGAATGAATTCACGGGAATCTTTCTGGTTGTTCTCGCTTTTTTCCTCGTGAAGCTTTTTAAATAGGTCAAGGATGTCATCGGCACCTTCCGCAAAGGTATTTACAACGTTTTCTAACTCGCTGATGTTACTGTCGTTTGCAGGTGCAAATTTAGAAAATCTGGTATCTAATTCATCCGGATCCTCCACCTTGGTAATAATTAAAATAATGCAATCAGGTGATAATGGGATTGCTTCTATCATAAGAGGAATATCTTCCGCTTCAAAACCAAATTCGTAGGAAGCCTGCTGCATCATATCACGGAACAGCGATTTTGCTTTCTCAGTGCCGTAAGCAAGCTCACTTAGTTTTAACTGGCGGTCAGCTAAATCTTCTTTGGTTAAAGTGCATCTGATTTGATTATCGCTTACTTTTTCAATTTTCATTTTTCTCACTTCCTCACTCTGTTTAACAAGTAAATTGTTATATAAATAGTATATCAAAAATCTCAAAAAAGTCTACTGATTTTAGTAAACAAAGTATATCCAATATAGCTTGTGAAGTCAATAGAAGATTTAACCTAAAAATCTAAAAAAAGAATAAATTGACGTTACTGTAAAATTTTTACAAAAGGTGGCGAAATCGAAATGATGGATTTTAGCATAATTAATATTGTGAAAAAAAGAACAGGTAATATATGCCAAAGTTGCCAAAACCCTATTGCAAACACCATAAATTTTTGTTTATAATTCCCATAAGAGGTAAGTGGTTCCGTAAGAAAGGGGGAAGGAAAACGAAAACAGGAATCATTCTATTTCAAAAGTATAAGCTGTTAGAACGAACAGGTGAAGGCAATGGAAGTGAAGTTTATGTTGCAGAGCATATTAGACTTCATGCCTTAAGAGCAGTCAAGTGTGTTGACAAAGCAAAATTTCCCTATGAAAAACTGGTGAAAGAAGTAGTTTATTTAAAAAGTCTGAGTCATCCTGGAATTCCGGTCATTTATGATGTGGAAGAAGATGAGAAATATTTTTATATCATTGAAGAATATATACAGGGTGAATCTTTAAAGTCCATGTTAGACAGACATAGAAAATTTTCTTTGGAGGAAATCATAGAATATGGAGTTCAGTTGTGCCAGGTAATTGAGTACTTGCACGGACAGAGACCATATCCGATTCTTCACTCCGATATTACCCCGGCAAATATTATGATCAAAAATGAAAAATTAAAACTGATAGATTTTGGTAATTCTGTTCAGATTACAGGAAAAGAACAGAGCAGAGATGTATATGGCACCATTGGCTATATAGCACCGGAAAGCATGGAGGAAGTATCCTATAATGTGAGGGCAGATATATATGGGGTTTGCGCAGTAATGCAGGATATGTACAGGGAAATGTCACTGGAAAAGGTGACGTTAAGATTTACCAGAAAGCGGGAAAAATTTAAAAAAATTATTGAAAAAGGGCTTTGGAAAGAGGCTGAAAAAAGGTATGGAGATATCTGTGAAGTGCTAAGTAAATTAAAGGAATTACAAGAAACGGAAACAGGAAATCTTACCTCGAAAAAAGAAAGAAAGCATATGGGAATGACTATCGGTTGTGCAGGAATTACGCCTGCATCGGGAGTGACCACTTTGGCGTTTGCCATAGGAAAGGAACTTCAAAAACAGCGGAAAAAGGTTGCGTTGTTGGAAGTGGGAGAAAAAAGAGATTTTGGCAAATGGAAAATCTGGCAGGAAGAGCATGGCAGATATATAGAAACCATACGACATGGTTTTCGATGTGACGCAACAGACTATTATCCCAAGGCGGATAATAATGTTTTATTATATGTAATGAATGCAGGCTATGAAGTGATTGTAGTGGATTTTGGCTGTTTGGAAGACAGATTTGTAAACAATTTCAGAACATGTAACAGAAAAATTATACTGGGAAATTACAGTGTGTGGAATTATGAGCAGTCCATTCGAAAAATAGAGATGGTGACAGATGACATGATCACCACAGAATGGAAATATGCAACTCTTTGCAGTGATAAGAAAATTTGTACTATGTTGGAAAATAAGCTGGGAATTCAGATACAATACTTATTACCCCTAAAAAGCCACAATGCATATGATGGATTAATAAAAGAGATCACAGAAAATACCGTGCATAAGTTTCTTTCTTTTTAATGCTTTATTTCATCTGTTTGGAGGTTACCAGATAAAATAACATATCACGTAAATAAAAATGTAACTTTGCAAAAGCATCTGCTTTGTAACTGGCAGAACGGTAGTGCAGGCACCGGTCGATTTAAGGGGATACCCGCATATGGATAAAGCCGGTGCCTGAATATTATTATCTGGAAGAAGAAACAGAAAGAAGTTTGTTTATTATTTTATCCATGAGAGCAGAAAATACAATGGTTGCCGTCAGGAAAGAAAGTATTCCTATTAAATAAGGAAGATTTGGTAAAAATAAGCAGAACAAACATATGATAAAAAGCTGGTATACATACATTGGATAGCTGATTTTTCCAAGGTAAGCAAATAAAGGAAAAGAAAATAACCGGCTGCTGTAAGTGATTCCTGAAAAGGCCAGGGTAATGGCTGCAAATAGCATGAGTATAAAATAAAAATCATACTGGGTATCTGCAAATAAGGCAGAGCCTGCCAGTACACTCAGGAACAGTAACAATTCTAATAAAGTGAAAAGAATACGTAACTGTTTAGAAAATTGTAGCTTTCGTTCTTTCAGGTAATTGCTGAGGGCATAAGAAAGAGCACCAAGGCTCATGGCAGCAAATCCTCTGGTTAAGGCGTCAGAAAGCTGAAACAATTGGTTTCCGCCCCACACGTCGATATGTCCTGTGTTGGCTGAAAAGAAGCTGTATGTGACAAGTACCGACAAAGGAGCGATAATTGTCAGATATAATTTTTCGTTATAGTATGCACAGGCATAGATAAAGAAACCTGCGATAATAAGGGAGGAAAGATACCAGGTAGGATAGTTAAGTAAGCCGGAGCATTTCAGGCCGGAGGCGTGGAGGAAAAGAAATTCAAAACAGTAGCTGAATAAGTTTTTTAAGCTGGACAATAGCCCTGTGTTTCCGGCCAGTGAGGAGGTAAGAAACAGCAGGAAAAATGCTGTCAGATAATGAGGATATAACTTTCTCATTCTATTCAGGGTAAAAATGAATGGTGCTGACTTTTTGGATCTGGCAGCTTTCATAATCATAAATCCTGACACCAGAAAGAAAAATTCTGTTCCAATGTAAGAACCGGAAAAATAGGGTGCAGAATGAAAGTAAGAATTACTGAAATGCATAATGGCAATGGCACAGATAAAGAGAAAACGGAAGACTTCAATTTCCTGATTTCGAGTGGTTGTGTTGTTTTTTTTCATGAAAAATACTCCCTTCGTTGTTACAATCCATAAACTTTTATGATAATATCATGTTTTGGACATATTGGCAATTGATAGTAAAAAACCTTTCTGTTTCACATTGATAAGCGTAAACAAGTGTGATACTATAGCATAGATGATTTTATTTTATGAGGAACGAAAAGACCAGGATGTGGAGGTAAAAATGCGTAAGAAAAAGGGAGTTGCAGTACTGGGAATAGTACTTTTGATTGTGATAGTGATTGTAGGAATAGCAGGTTTTCTGCTGGCGAAGAAATATATGCCGAGCAGAGAAATGGCAGATTTACAGCAGTATTATGAAATAGAACAGGAAGATGAAATTCCGGTTATTTTGAATCAGGAGATTGCTGAAACCAAGGGGATTCAGAGAGAGGGAAATGTGTATTTTCCATTGGAAATGGTGAAAGAATTATTTAATGATAGATTTTATTATGACTATAAAGAAGACATTCTGATTTATACCTTGCCTACAGAAATGCATTGTGTGGCACCGGGAGATACAGGATATACATTGTACGATAATTTCCCCGATGACAATAAAGCATATGAAAAAGATTATGGTATTCCTATTGTTTTGAAAGAAAATGATACTGTATACATAGAAGCCTATAATTTTCTGATGGATTATATGTATGATATAGGTAATGTACAGATTACAGGAGAACCTCAACGAATAGTAATTCAGACAATTGACTGGCTGCAGAATGCAGAATATGCTACAGTAACAAAAAAGACAGCTTTGAGAAAACTTGGTGGTGTGAAAAGTCCTGTTTTAAGAACTTTAGAAGAGAAGGAATCTGTTGTTGTAAAAGAAGTTTATGACAATTGGGTTGAAGTGGTAACACAGGACGGATTTGTAGGATATGTTCAAAATAAACGAATTAATATGATGGAAGGAAAAACATGGGAATGGGCGGAAGCCAAAGAAGAACCCCAATTTACCAATCTGGTGAGGGATAAGAAGATTAATCTTGCATGGCATCAGTCCACAAGTCTTCAGGCAAATGCAAAGATTACAGAAGTACTGGCAGGTACCAGTGGGATTAATGTGATTTCTCCTACCTGGTTTGCTTTGAGTGATAATAATGGTAACTTTACAAGTCTTGGAGAAAAATGGTATGTAGATACTCTGCATGGCATGGGAATTGAAGTATGGGGGCTTATCAGCAACTTTGAACATGATATGGATACCGCAGAAGTATTATGTTACACTTCCAAAAGGCAGTATCTTATCCGTAATCTTATAGAACAGAGCAAAGCATTAGGATTAGATGGAATCAATCTTGATTTTGAACAGATCTCGGTGGATTATGGAGAAGACTATATTCAGTTTGTAAGGGAATTATCTGTAGCATGCCGTTTAAATGGTCTGGTACTTTCTGTAGATAATTATGTCCCTACCGGGTATACAGCTCACTATAATAGAAAAGAACAAGGTATTTTTGCAGACTATGTTATTATTATGGGATACGATGAACATTATAGTGGTTCAGAAACAGCCGGTTCAGTGGCGTCTATTGGTTTTGTAAAAGAAGGAATTGAGATGACATTAGAGGAAGTAGCACCAGAAAAGGTTATTAATGCCATTCCATTTTACACCAGAATATGGAAAGAAGTTCCGACCGGCGATGGTGGCATTGAACTGAGTTGTGAAGCTGCCGGAATGGAACGTGTTGAAAAACTGTTAAGTGAACTGAATGTAAACGCCGGCTGGAATGAAGAATGTGCCCAGTTTTACGCAGAATATGAATTAGAGGGTGCAACCTATAAAATCTGGCTGGAAAATGAAATATCCATAGAAGAAAAAATGAAATTGATTCAGGAAAATAATCTGGCAGGTGTGGCAGAATGGAAGCTTGGCTTCCAAAAAAATTCTGTCTGGGATGTAATTAACAGGTATTTGCAGTGATTAGAAAAATGCCTTCATAAATGTGAAAAGAATAGAATAATAAAATGAACAATTGTCATATACTGTATAAAAAACAGTGGTGATGTGTGTGGTAAAAAAAACAATGGAAACGGTAATGGGCGTTGTATTGATTTTGGCAATTGCATTGATGGTGGAAAATGTCAGAGTCCATGAAGTTTTCAAAAATGGAGAAACTGTGGAAACAAAAAAGACAATTGTAATTGATGCCGGACATGGAGGAAGCGATCCGGGAAAAATAGGTGTCAATAAGGTATTAGAAAAAGACATCAATTTAAAGATTGCAGAAAAATTAAAAACGTTTCTTGAAATGGAAGATATACAGGTTGTTATGACAAGGGAAACAGATGCCGGTTTAAATTCAGCAGAAGCTTCTAACAAAAAAGCTGACGATATGCGAAAACGATGTCAGGTGATTGATGGAGCAAAGCCTTGTTTTACAGTCAGTATTCATCAGAATAGTTACCACGAAGAAACTATCAAGGGAGCGCAGGTTTTTTATTATGAACAGTCTGCAGAAGGCAAAGAAATTGCAGAATGTATACAGAAACATCTTATTGAACGGGTGGATAACACCAACAAGAGGGTAGCCAAGGCAAATGGCAGTTATTATCTGCTTCGAAAGACGCAGCAACCTACAGTAATAGTAGAGTGTGGATTTTTATCTAATTATGAGGAAGCAGAAAAACTGAATGATGATTATTATCAGGAAAAAGTTGCGTGGGCAATTCACATGGCAATTATGGAACTTTTATAGAGAAATAACTTACAGAAAGAAGATAAGGATATGAAAACCGTATTTTTGAAAATGGGAGCAGAAAAGACAATGAACGCAGAATATATAAAAAATGCCGGAGATTGTCTGAAACAGGGTGGTTTGGTAGCCTTTCCTACAGAAACAGTATATGGACTTGGTGCGGATGCGTTAAATGAAAAGGCAGCAGAAAAAATATATGCTGCAAAAGGAAGGCCTTCGGACAATCCGTTGATTGTTCATATTGCGGAACTATCTGCTTTGGAAAAAATTGTGCAGGATTTTCCGGAAAAAGCCCGGAAACTTTCAAAAGATTTCTGGCCGGGACCGCTGACTATGGTATTAAATAAGAAAGAAATTGTTCCAAAGTCCACCACAGGAGGATTGGAAACGGTGGCAGTGCGTATGCCGAATCACCCACTGGCTTTAGAAGTAATCAAAGCAGCAGGGGGCTATGTGGCAGCACCAAGTGCCAATACTTCCGGAAGACCAAGTCCTACACGGGCATGTCATGTTTTAGAAGATATGGATGGCAAAATTGATATGATTATGGATGGGGGAGAGGTTGGAATTGGTATTGAATCTACCATAGTTGATATGAGTGTGGAGCCTCCAATGATTTTAAGACCGGGCTATATTACAGAAGAAATGCTGGAAAACAGTATTGGTGAAGTATTGATGGATCCGGCGCTTATGTTTATGACGGAAGAAAAAGCACCAAAGGCACCGGGAATGAAGTATAAGCATTATGCACCAAAAGGTGAAATGAAGATTGTAGAGGGTTCCAGACAGAGCGTGGTAGCGGTAATTAACAATTTTGTTACAAATGAGTTGGAAAACCATAAAAAAGTTGGTATAATAGCAACGGATGAAACTTATACCTGTTATCCAAAAGGGCTGGTAAAGAGCATTGGTTCCAGAAGTGATGATAAAACCATTGCAAGGAATCTGTATGCAGTACTTCGGGAGTTTGATGAAGCCGGAGTGGAAAGCATTTATTCGGAAAGCTTTGAAGAGGCTTCTATGGGACAGGCAATTATGAATCGATTATTAAAGGCGGCTGGGCATAATGTAATAGATGCAGAGCAGGCAGAATTAGGAGGAATATTATGATAGCAATTGGTTGTGATCACGGCGGATTTGATTTAAAAGTTAAGGTAATGGAACATTTAAAGGAACAGGGAATAGAAGTGAAAGACTGCGGATGTTACAGTAAGGAATCCTGCGATTATCCGGAATTCGGACACGCTGTAGGTGAAGCTGTGGCAAGTGGTGAATGCGAAAAAGGAATTGTAATCTGTACTACAGGAATCGGTATTTCCATTGCTGCGAATAAAGTAAAGGGAGTCCGTGCGGCTCTTTGTACAGATTCCTTGTGTGCAAGAATGACCAGATTGCACAACGATGCCAATGTGCTGGCTTTAGGTGCTAATATTGTAGGACCGGGGCTTGCATTAGAAATTACAGATGTTTTCCTGAATACAGAATTTTCAGGGGAAGAGAGACATCAGAGAAGAATTGATCTTTTGGAAAAATAAAATATACGGGAGGATAATTTATGGGTGGAAAGCGGGAAGATTATATTACATGGGATGAATATTTTATGGGGGTTGCAGCTCTTTCAGCCATGCGCTCAAAAGATCCTCATACCCAAGTGGGAGCATGTATTGTAAGTGAAGACAATAAGATACTGAGCATGGGATACAATGGATTTCCAATGGGCTGTTCTGATGATGATTTTCCATGGGAAAGAGAAGGAGAAGCATTGGATACCAAGTATCTGTATGTAACCCACAGTGAGTTAAATGCTATTTTGAATTATCGTGGTGGCAGTTTAGAGGGGGCAAAATTATACGTTACTTTGTTCCCGTGTAATGAATGTGCAAAAGCGATTATACAGGCAGGAATTAAAACTATCGTGTATGACAGTGATAAATATGGAGAAACGCCGGGAACAATAGCATCCAAAAGAATGTTAAAGGCAGCAGGAGTAACCTGTCGTTCTTATGAAAAAACGGGGAGAAAGATTGAATTTAAGCTGTAAATAGAACCGTAGGAGGAAACAGACAAATGGAAAACAAGAAGTATTATATTACAACGGCAATCGCATATACATCAGGAAAGCCACATATTGGAAACACATACGAAATCATATTGGCAGACAGTATTGCAAGATTTAAAAGACAGCAGGGATATGATGTATATTTCCAGACAGGAACAGACGAACATGGACAGAAAATTGAGATAAAAGCAGAAGAAGCCGGAATTACACCAAAGGAATTTGTAGATAATACCGCAGGTGAAATTAAGAGAATCTGGGATTTAATGGATACTTCTTATGACAGATTTATTCGTACTACAGATGAGGACCATGAAGCGCAGGTAAAAAAGATTTTCAAAAAGCTTTATGAACAGGGTGACATTTACAAAGGACATTACGAAGGATTATATTGTACACCATGTGAATCTTTCTTTACAGAATCCCAGTTGGTGGATGGAAAATGTCCGGACTGCGGCAGAGAAGTACAGCCTGCTAAGGAAGAAGCTTACTTCTTTAAAATGAGCAAATATGCAGACAGATTGATTGAACATATTAATACACATCCAGAATTTATTCAGCCGGTTTCCCGTAAAAATGAAATGATGAACAATTTCCTCTTACCGGGCTTACAGGATCTTTGTGTATCCAGAACCTCTTTTAAATGGGGAATTCCGGTAGATTTTGATGATAAACATGTAATCTATGTATGGCTGGATGCCTTAACAAACTATATCACAGGAATTGGCTATGACTGTGAAGGCAACAGTTCTGATAAATTTAATAAGAACTGGCCGGCAGATTTACATTTAATTGGAAAAGATATTATTCGTTTCCATACCATTTACTGGCCGATTTTCCTGATGGCATTAGATTTACCATTGCCAAAGCAGGTATTTGGTCATCCATGGCTGCTACAGGGTGATGGAAAAATGAGTAAGTCAAAGGGAAATGTAATTTATGCAGACGACTTAGCAGATATGTTTGGTGTGGATGCAGTAAGATACTTTGTACTCCATGAAATTCCATTTGACAATGATGGTGTGGTTACCTGGGAACTGTTGACTGAACGAATTAATTCAGACCTTGCCAACGTGCTTGGAAATCTGGTGCATCGTACTATTTCCATGTCCAATAAATACTTTAATGGTATTGTAAATTATACTGGTGTATCTGATGCAGTAGATGAAGATTTGAAAGCGGTTGCAACTTCTACAGTAGATAAAGTATGCGCTAAAATGGAAGAATTAAGAGTGGCAGATGCTATCAGTGAAATCTTTACACTGTTTAGAAGATGCAACAAGTATATTGATGAAACAACACCATGGATTCTTGCAAAGGAAGAAAAGGATAAACCACGTCTGGAAACGGTATTGTATAACCTTGTGGAAGGAATCTGTATTGGTGCAACTTTATTAAAATCCTTTATGCCTGAAACAGCAGAAAAGATTTTTGCTCAGTTAAATACACAGGAAAGAAAATTAGAGGACTTAAAGACCTTTGGTTTATATCCGTCAGGAAATCAGGTTACAGACAAACCGGAAGCGTTGTTTGCACGTCTTGATTTAGCAGAAGTGTTAAAGAAAGCAGAAGAAATTAAGGCAGCACAGCAGGCAGCAGCAAAGGCAGAGGAAGAAGAAGACGGAATAGAAATAGAAGCAAAACCGGAAATTACTTATGATGACTTTATGAAAATGCAGTTCCAGGTAGGAGAAATCATTGCCTGTGAAGAAGTGAAAAAATCTAAAAAGCTTCTTTGTTCTCAGGTAAAGATCGGAAATCAGGTAAAACAGATTGTATCCGGAATTAAGCAGTACTATACAGCAGAGGAAATGGTTGGAAAGAAAGTAATGGTATTGGTGAATTTAAAACCGGCAAAACTTGCAGGAGTATTGTCAGAAGGTATGCTTTTGTGTGCAGAAGATGCAGATGGAAATCTGGCTCTTATGACACCGGAAAAGACAATGCCGGCTGGTGCTGAGATTTGTTAATATGGGGTCAAAAAAGAAAAATAAAAAAAATCCGTTTATGGATGGGCTTTTTTACGGAACACAGATTGTTTTCTTGTTAACCATTGTTGGATGTATTGTGTTGTTTTTTGTCAGTGACTACTGGAAAACTACCGTACAGCTTTATAAAGATGCTAAGACTATGGTAGAAAATTCTGACAGAGAAGACTTTTCGGCTTATGAAACCAGTATTGTGTATGACGACCAGGGAGATATTATTAAACTGATTAAAAAAGACCGTTTTCAGATATATTTAAGTATTGAAAACATACCGGAAACTGCTAAGGAAGCAGTTGTCAGCATAGAAGATAAAAAGTTTTATGAACATAATGGAATTGATTTAAAAGCCATTGCTAGAGCAACACTGGCATTGATAAAGAAAGATGAAATAACTCAGGGCGGAAGTACAATAACCCAGCAGCTTAGTCGTAATATTTTCCTGACACATACGGTGTCATGGGAGCGAAAGGTGGAAGAAATTTTTATTTCACTTCGCCTGGAAAAGATTTATTCTAAGGAAGAAATTTTAGAATTTTACTTAAATAATGTATATTTTGCCAATGGATATTACGGAATTGAGGCAGCAAGCATTGGCTACTTTAATAAGTCCAGCAAGGAGCTTACTTTATCAGAAACGGCATTTCTTTGTGGGATTCCAAACAACCCTACGGTGTATGATCCAAGAAAAAATATGGAAAACACATTGAAGAGACGTGACCGTATTTTGGATGAAATGCTGAAGGATGAAAAAATTACGGAAAGCCAGTGCTTAGAGGCAAAGCAGCAAACCATTACACTGGATAATATGGAAGTGCATAGTGCGGGAACTTACGTGGATTCTTATGTAAATTATTGTGCCACCAGAGCTTTGATGGAAAAAAACGGATTTGTATTCAAAAATGAATTTGCAGATGAGGCAGAGGAAACAGAGTACAAAGCGTTATATGAAGAAGAATACAATAGATGGTCTGAAAGCCTTGCGGCTGATGGCTATCGGATCTACACTACAGTTAACCGGGAAATGCAGGAGAAATTGCAGTTGGCGGTGGATGAGGGAATGTATGGTTTTGTGACCCAGAAAGATGATGGAGTTTACAATGTGCAGGCGGCTGCCACATGCATTGACAATGATACCGGAAAAGTGAAAGCCATTGTAGGAGGGCGTTCTCAGGATAATGTGGAATCTTCCTTCAACCGTGCTTACCAGAGTAAAAGACAGCCGGGAAGTTCTATTAAGCCATTGCTGGTGTATGCACCGGCATTGGAAAAGGGATATCATGCAGGCAGTGCTTTGAAAGATGTGAAAACAGCAGATGGACCATCCAATTCAGGGAATGCTTATTCCGGAAGTATCAGTCTTCGTAGTGCTGTGGAAAAATCAAGAAATGCTGCAGCATGGAGTTTGTATCAGACAATCACGCCAAGTTATGCAATGCAGTATTTATTGAATATGGAATTTACGGGAATTACGGAGGACGATTATAATTTGTCCACTTCGTTAGGTGGTTTTACTACAGGTTTCAGTACTGTGGAAATGGCATCCGGCTATGCTACTTTGGAAAATAATGGAGTGTTCCGAACTCCAACCTGTATTGAAACAATTGTGGATTCTAACGGAAACGTGATTGTGGAGAATGTTAGTACAGAAAAGCAGGTGTACTCCGAAGATACAGCAAAAGAAATGACAGATATTTTAGAAGGTGTTTTGACCAGAGGAACAGGGGCAAAACGTAGATTGAAAAATATTACTGCGGCGGCTAAAACAGGAACCACCAATGACAATAAAGATGGATGGTTCTGCGGTTACACTTCCTATTATACTACGGCTGTGTGGGTAGGATTTGATATACCACAGGAGTTAGAAGACTTAAGTGGTTCTACCTATCCGGGACAAATCTGGAATACATATATGGAAGCTGTTCATGAAAATTTAGAAAACCGGGAAATGAATCAATAATGGAAGGGAGCAGGCAAAATTGCCTGCTCCCTTTTCCATCAATACATCTGGATTATAACTGGTGATTACGATATTTAGTTAATAATGCCTGGATTCTTTCGCTAGGATCCAGTAATTCACTAATTGAACCATCATGATTTAAAGTATCAATTATGTATGCAATGTATTTACTTAAATCACAATTGATATAGTAAGGACGGTCTAACAATTCCTGTGGCTGGTAAACTAAGTTGGTAGTCAGAACTCTGTCAATGATACCATCTTCGTAAGCTTTGTCAAACTTGTCCAATCCGTTTGTAAACAAACCAAAAGTAGAACAAGCAAAGATTCTTCTTGCTTTTCTTGCCTTTAATTCAGCAGCAACTTCTAACATACTGTCTCCGGAAGAGATCATGTCATCGATGATGATCATGTCTTTGCCTTCTACAGAAGAACCTAAGAACTCATGAGCTACAATAGGATTCTTTCCATCTACAATCTGTGTATAGTCACGGCGTTTGTAGAACATACCCATATCAAGTCCAAGAACGTTAGCCATGTAGATAGCACGTCCCATACCACCTTCATCCGGGCTGATAACCATCATATGATCTGCGTCAATAGTTAAATCTTTCTGGTCTTTTAACAATCCCTTGATAAACTGATAAGATGGCTGTACAGTTTCGAAACCATGTAAAGGAATGGCATTCTGGACACGAGGATCGTGGGCATCGAAAGTGATAATATTGTCTACACCCATGCTTACTAATTCCTGTAGAGCCAAGGCACAGTCTAAAGATTCACGATTTGTACGTTTGTGCTGACGGCTTTCGTAGAGGAATGGCATAATAACAGTAATTCTTCTTGCTTTACCACCTACGGCTGCAATGATACGTTTTAAGTTCTGATAATGGTCATCCGGTGACATATGGTTTTCCTGACCAAATATAGGATAAGTAAGGCTGTGGTTTGTAACATCCACTAATAAATATAAATCGTATCCACGAACAGATTCGTTGATAACACCTTTTGCTTCTCCTGAACCAAAACGAGGTACACTTGCATCTAATATGTAAGAATCTCTCTGATATCCGGCGAAAGCAAGAGTGGATTTGTGTTCACTTTCCCATTCTTTACGCCATTTTGCTAAATAGTAGTCCACTTTTTCTCCCAAAGGACGGCAGCCTTCTAAAGGAATCATACCTAAAGTCCCTACAGGGATAGTTTCCAATTTGCGATCTTCTCGTTGCAACATATTATCTATTTCCTCCATATAATTTATTTTCGTTTTGATACATAAATAGTTCCATTCAATGTTAAGTTATATCTTAATAACACTGAAAAGTCAAGACTTTGAACGTCTTTTTTTCATGCGTATATCTTCGCCAATTAATTTGACTAATTTATAGTTTCCGGAAAGTCTGGAAAAAGTACGTTCCGAATAGGTCTCACTGATTTTTCCCAATGAAAGATTTGTAGAGATCATCGTTGACTTTTTTCTTAAGAATCTTTCATTCATACACAAAAATAACTGTGAAGTGGAAAATGAGTTGGCAAGCTCTGTTCCTAAGTCGTCAATAATAAGTAAATCACAGTCCAGTATATGTTGGTATGCCTCTGGAATAGAATCAGCGTTCTGGGCATCAAACTTCTGCTCTGCCAGAGTGTCAAATAACTGGTGGGCAGTAAAGTAAATAACAGAATGCCCGTTTTCCAGTAAATCTTTGGCAACACAATGGGTTAGAAAGGTTTTTCCAACACCAACGCTTCCATATAATAATATGTTTTCGAATTCATAATCAAAATTCTTGGTAAATTGTAAGCAGGCATCAAAAGCTGACTGGGCAAGCATAAATGAGTTAGTGCCGGTAGCCTCGTCAATCAGATTCTTACTGTAGTAGTCCATTTGAAAAGTAGAAAAGTTTTCGCTTTCCAAGGTAGCCTGAAGATTAGACTGCTGGTACAGCAGATTTATCTCTGCCTGTCGAAAACAATGACATTTTTTACCATCAATATAACCGGTATCCTGACAATCCTTGCAATCATAAATCTCATTGAGATAATCTTCAGGATATCCGTTGGAGAGTAATAAATTGCGTTTGTCTTCCATAAGAGAATGAATTGCTTCTCTGGTGGTAGAAAGCGTGTCAGCATCCTGTAAAAGCTGTCGCTTTGCTTCTTCCATGGATAAAGAAATAATTTCTTCTTCCAACATCTGATAAGCCGGAAGGCGATTGGAAATTTCCTCCCTGCGCTTTAGGAGTCTGGCGCGGTTTGTCAGTTGTTTTTGCTGATAGATGCGCATAATAGCATCGTATTGTGAATTTGATAGTGGCAAATCAAAGCCTCCTTTAAGATTTCAAAAGTTCCCGCTCTAATTCGTTAAAATCATAGGAACGCTGTTCAAAGTTAAGGAAACGGTTATTTGAGTTTGGTGAAGCAGAATTGGTCTGTTTCTTTTGCTGCTTTTTCTGTTCCTTTTCCCGTTGAAATTGCTGGTCTAAAGCCTGAATGTCAGAAAGATGGTGAACCCCCTGTTCTTTCCAACGAACAAGAATACGGTCAGCATAACCAAAGTTAGGACTATGTATTGCCTGAATGGTACGATTGCAAGCCTCAACAATGATATCTAATGTAAAGCCATAATCATTGGTCCAAGTAGTGATCATTTCCTGTTCGGCAGGTGCCGGATGGCGATTTTTAATACCAAAGGCTTTAAGTACAGCAAAACAGTTCTTATTATAAGTATCAGAATTATTTTTTGCCTGTTCCACCGTTGTGATGTTGTCTCTAGCCCATGCCAACGCAGTTGCTTCTATATAATGCATGCTCTTATGGTCTTTGGTGACACAGTATTCAATCAGATATTCAATTAGTTCCACCGGGAACTTCAATCCGTCATAAATATATAAAATAGTGTTAATATCGGTATTGCTTAATGTTTTTCCTAAATACTGCTCTGCGATAAATAAGATTTCAGCCACATCCGTATTGGTTTTGAAACTAGCCATCTCATCCAGAGTAAAGGCATGCTTTTCTGGTTCTTGAAATGTGGTAACCGGTGCAGGAGCAGAGGCAGGCTGCGCAATGGGTTCTGTATGAATTTCTGCGGCATTCTGCGGTTTAGTAATTGGAAGAAGACGTATGGTTTCCAGCGAATTGTCGCTTCGAAAGGCCAGAGATAAAATGCCCTGTTTCTCCCAAAACTTCAAAGCGCGACATACATCCCGCTCTGTATAATTTAATTTATCTGCAATGGATACCACGGAAAGTACTTCGCCGGTGGTTACCGCACGTAACAGATATAAGTAGGTTTTCACATATTCACCGTTGGCATCCGACATATAGTAATCAATAAAGATATTGGAAACAATAGTCACGTCATGAAGCGATTCATTGGTTATGGTGATATTTGTCATGGTATCCATTCCTTTCTAGTGTTGTTTTATTGTCATGCATCCGTAGGGAACTGCCTGTGGCAGATTCTGTAGGTCACTTACCTAGTATAGCATAGGAAATGAAAATTGAGAACCAGAAAATTTTGTACACAGAGGAGGAAGAAAATTCCCCTGTAATATGTGGATAATGTGGATAAAATGTTGACATAATAAAAATAATGTCGAGAAAACGCTTAAACTACGCGATTTTTGACGAATAATGTAAATGTGGGTAACATCGGTTATGTTAACAAAAAAATCCACATGTTAAAAACATAAAAAATGTTGATAAACATGTGGATAATGTGGATAACTATTTTCCGAGAAGACGATTTCCAATGTTTACAACATCTCCGGCGCCCATAGTTATCAACAGGTCGCCTGTTGAACAATTTTCTAATAAAAATGTTTCAATTTCGTCAAAAGAGGAAAAATAGTGGCATGTTTTTCCTAATTTCTCTATTTCCTGTGCCAGTGTCTGGGAACTGATGCCCAGATTATCCGTTTCTCTGGCAGGATAAATTTCTGCAAGAACAATATTTTCGGCAAAAGATAAAGCTTCTGCAAATTCTTTCATCAATGCTTTGGTACGGGTGTAGGTATGAGGCTGGAATACACACCATAAATGTTCATGTGGATAATTCTTGGCAGCATTCAAAGTTGCTTTGATTTCGGTTGGATGATGTGCGTAATCGTCAACAATGGTAACACCACCGATTTCACCTTTATATTCAAATCTACGTTCAGTACCTGAAAATGCCAATAAAGCCTTCTTGGTAACCTCCAGTGAAATTCCCAGCAAATCTGCAGTAGCAATGGCAGACAAAGAGTTATACACATTGTGCATTCCGGTAACAGCAAGACTTATCTGGGAAACAGCTTCCCCATTCTTTAATAAGGTATAAGTAGGTCTTCCAAATTCATCAAACTTAATGTTTTCGGCAGAATAATTAGAATCTGGAGAGGAACCAAAGGTGATAATATTGCAGTTAAGGTCTTTTGTAAATTCATCCAATCCTTCAATATCACTGGAAACAATCAGTGTGCCGTCTTCTGGAAGAAGTGTGGCAAATTTGTGGAAGGAATTCCGAATATCATCCAAATCCTTAAAAAAGTCCAGGTGGTCCGCATCAATATTTAAAATAATGCTGATTTTTGGAAAAAAGCTTAAAAAACTGTTAGTATATTCGCAAGCTTCTGTTAAAAAATACTGGCTGTTTCCCACACGTATATTTCCATCAATTGCTTTTAAAATCCCCCCGATGGATAAGGTTGGGTCTGTGTCGGCCTGTAATAAAATATGAGAAAGCATGGAAGTGGTAGTGGTTTTACCGTGAGTACCGGACACAGCAATCGGTGTTTGATAATTTTTCATAAGCTGTCCTAAAAACTGGGCTCTGGTAAGCATTGGAAGATTTCTTCTCACTGCTTCTGCATATTCAGGATTGTCTTCATGAATAGCAGCTGTATATACTACCACGTCAACATCAGCAGAAAGATTTTCAGCCTGCTGTCCAATAAACACCTGAATCCCCAAAGAGTTTAAATGGTTGGTCAATGCAGATTCCTTCATATCGGAACCGGAAACCTTAAAATTTTCCTTTTTTACAATTTCAGCAAGTCCGCTCATGCTGATACCGCCGATTCCTATGAAATAAATATGAATCGGTTCATTGAAATTAATCTGATACATAGTTGTATATCCTTTCTTATTTTTAATAAGTTACTAAATTGTTATAAATCATAATCTTCCAAACGCATTGGAAAAGTTCAGGCTTTTAATCATAAGATGGAAAAGGCCTGCGTATAGTAATAAGGAAGATATTTATATTTTTGTTTGAAACAATTATAACTCACATTAGTATAAAAATCTATGAGAATATCAGAGAAAAAGAAAGGTTTTTACATTATATGTTAAAAAAGGTGTAAAAAGTGTAAACATTTTGAGAAATTATGTTCACGTTACCCGATAAGTGTGCTATAATTAGTTAAGTGGGAAACAAATATTCGTTGCTCTTGCGAATATTGCAAATTATAAATGTCTTGAGTGGTAGGCTATAATGAGAGGTGATAACAGTGATTAAAAAAGAAATGATTGCGATGTTGCTCGCAGGTGGACAGGGAAGCCGATTAGGCGTTCTTACAAAAAAGGTTGCAAAACCGGCAGTTGCTTTCGGAGGAAAATATAGAATTATCGATTTCCCATTAAGTAACTGTATTAATTCCGGAATTGATACGGTAGGTGTGCTTACCCAGTATCAGCCGTTGCGTCTGAATACCCACATTGGAATTGGTATTCCGTGGGATTTGGATAGAAATATTGGAGGTGTTACTGTTCTACCTCCGTATGAAAAGAGTACAAGTAGTGAGTGGTACACAGGTACTGCAAATGCGATTTACCAGAACTTAGAGTATATGGAAACTTATAATCCGGAATATGTTCTTATTTTATCCGGTGACCATATCTATAAGATGGATTATGAGGTTATGTTGGATTTCCACAAGAAGAACAATGCAGATGTAACGATTGCTACTATGCCGGTTCCAATGGAGGAGGCGAGTCGGTTTGGTATCGTTGTTGCAGATGAAGAAGGAAGAATTGAGAAGTTCGAAGAAAAACCGGAACATCCAAGCAGTAATCTGGCATCCATGGGTATTTATATTTTCAGCTGGAAAATATTAAAAGAGGCATTGATTGCATTATCCGATGAGAAGGGTTGTGATTTCGGTATGCATATTATTCCTCATTGCCACGAAAATGGAAATCGTCTGTTTGCTTATGAATTTAACGGATACTGGAAAGATGTTGGTACCTTAGGTTCTTATTGGGAAGCAAACATGGAATTGATTGATATTATCCCGGAATTCAACTTATATGAAGAATTCTGGAAAATCTACACAAAGAGTGATACTTTGCCACCACAGTATATTTCAGGTGAGGCAAGAATCGAAAAGAGCATTATTAGTGAGGGCACAGAAATTTATGGTGAAGTGGTCAATTCTGTCATTGGCGCCGGTGTAAGAATTGGAAAAGGTACTGTAGTTCGTGATTCTATTATCATGAGGGATACTAGAATCGGAGAAAATGTAGTGATTGACAAATCAATCGTTGCAGAAAATGTAGAGATTGGAAATAACGTAGTTTTAGGAATTGGCGATGATGTGCCAAACAAACTAAAACCAAAGATTTACTCCTTTGGTCTTGTGACAATTGGGGACAGGTCTGTGATTCCGGACAATGTTAAAATAGGAAAGAACACGGCCATTTCAGGTGTAACAGAGCCATCGGATTATCCGAATGGAATACTGGAAAGCGGTGAAACGATAATGAAAGCAGGTGACAGACGATGAGAGCGATTGGAATTATTTTAGCAGGCGGAAACAGTTATCGTATGAAAGAATTGTCAAACAAGCGTGCCATAGCGGCGATGCCGGTGGCAGGAAGTTATCGAAGCATTGACTTTACACTTAGTAACATGACTAATTCACATATCCAGAGAGTTGCAGTGTTAACACAATACAATTCCAGAAGTTTAAATGAACATCTAAGTTCATCTAAATGGTGGGATTTTGGACGTAAGCAGGGAGGCTTGTTTGTGTTCCCACCTACTGTAACAATGGACAATAATTTCTGGTATCGTGGAACGGCAGATGCAATTTATCAGAACCTGACATTTTTAAAGAACAGCCATGAACCATATGTGGTAATCGCTTCGGGTGATGGTATTTATAAAATGGACTACAATAAGGTCTTGGAATATCACATTGCAAAAAAAGCAGACGTTACTGTGGTATGCAAGGAAATGGCACCGGGACAGGATATCGAACGCTTTGGTATTCTTAGAATGGATGAAGATGGCAGAATTGAAGACTTTGATGAAAAGCCAATGGTTGCCACTTCAAATACAGTGTCCTGTGGTATTTATGTAATCAGAAGAAGACAGTTGATTGAACTGTTGGAAAAATGTGCAAAAGAAGACAGATATGATTTTGTAAAAGATATTCTGGTACGCTACAAAGGTATGAAGCGTATTTATGGATATAAAATGGAAGAGTATTGGAGTAATATTTCTACAGTGGAATCCTATTATGAAACCAATATGTCCTTCCTTCAACCGGAAATAAGAGATTATTTCTTTAGACAGTATCCGGATGTTTATTCTAAAGTGGATGATTTACCACCGGCAAAATATAATCCGGGGGCAGTAGTAAAGAACAGTCTGGTTTCCAGCGGATGTATCGTAAATGGTACTGTAGAAAATTCCGTTCTCTTTAAGAAGGTATTTGTTGGAAATAATGTTACTATTAAGAATTCCATCATTTTAAATGATGTTTATATTGGTGATAACACAACCATTGAAAATTGTATTGTGGAAAGCAGGGATACCATTCGTGCTAATACATATCATAAGGGAGAAAATGGAATCAAGGTTGTTGTGGAAAAAAATGAAAGGTATGTTTTATAACGGTTATAATAGTGTAACAAAACAAAGGGCTCGTTGAGGCGAGAAAGGGGAATTAATTAGATGAACATTACAGATGTACGTGTCAGAAAGATGACAAAAGAAGGTAAAATGAAAGCAGTAGTATCTATTACTATAGATGATGAATTTGTCGTACATGATATTAAAGTAATTGATGGAGAAAAAGGATTATTTATCGCAATGCCAAGCAGAAAGGCATCTGATGGAGAGTATAGAGATATTGCACATCCTATTAACTCTGCAACAAGAGATAAAATTCAGAAGATTATTCTGGAAAGTTATGAAAAAGCTTTACTGGAAGAACCGGTGGAAGCAGAAGAAGCTTAAACCTGGAAAACGGTTAAATAGCGATTATGTAAAATTAAAGAGCAAAGAAAAGACAAGGGTGTCACGATGATTTATGGTGCCCTTGTCTTTCTTTATATATAGGTAATGTTATGTTAATGTCTGAAATACATTGTACAAATCTAAAATGCCGTAGCCCCATTCCGGACTGGGATATTCGATGTTGCGAGGGCGTCTGCTCCCACGAATAAGATAGTTTTTTACCCCTGTTCCATTGAGGAAGGGAATGTTATCATTTTTAATTGCCCATTCTAAGAATAGAGCGGCAGCACCGCATACATGGGCAGCGGCAATGCTGGTTCCGGAGCGGGTAGTAAATCGTCCGCCGGGAAGGGGACCTTTGATATCCACACCCGGAGCAGCCAGTGTGGGAACAATGGTATTATCAGGACTAAATCCGCGGCTGGAATTTAAATAAATGCTGTCGTCACGATGATTATAGGCAACGGTGGTAATCACATTTTGGGCATTGCCGGGCGATGTGATTGTGTTGTAAGGAGAAGAACGAAGAAAATATGTGTCTTCCGAAGTAAGTGGTGTTACCGGCAACCACATATGAAAGGAAACCATGTGAGGAGTTTGATTCTGGATAATAAATTTCCAGATTCCCGGTGCAGGATTACGGAAACGTAACATAATCAGTTGTCCACCGGACTGGTTTTCTATCAAAATAAAATTGACATACACAATGGTGTTGACAAAGACAAAGCGAAGTGTCTGATTGGAATAAGGAGGAACCAGAAACAGTGGCTGCGTTTCTCCGGAGGGAGATTGGAGCGTTACCTCCTGCGTAGTAGGAGAATTTCCCCAAAGTTCTAAAGTGAACCCGAGTTGTTGTTCGCCTACCTTTAGTTCTACCTCTGTGGAACCTACGGAGGGTTCTATGGTGGCGGTGAAATGGTGTCCTGCATTTCCCTCATTTCCGCCTGCCACAGAAACAGCCACTTGTGATTGGCGGTTTAAGCTGTCAGCATAATTTGCCAGAGGTGAGCTGCCAAGATGTGCACCCAAATTAGAACCTAAAGGAATGCAAATAGACAGAGGGATATTTCCTAAGCGTTGGGTACAGTATTTTACATAGCTTAAGGCGGTCATAATATCATCCTCCTGATAAACCAATGCATCTTCAGGAAGAAGATAATAGTCATGGATGTATTTTTTTGCGGGTTTTAGTTTTACAACAATTAAAGTGGCATCCGGTGCAGCACCGATAAACTGTTCCTGAATATTTTCACTGCCGGCAGCAATCCCGGCGGTAAAGGTTCCGTGTCCTAAGGTGTCCTGAGAAGGAACAATATCAAAAGGATTTTCAGCTTGTAATGCACGGTCAATATCGGTCTTCGAATATTCTGTTCCGTAGTTTAAGTTTGGAGGTGTGTTTTCGCTGACAATGGTCTGGTCCCAAAGATAAGCAATGCGGGAGCTACCGTCAGAATTGCGAAAAACTTCATTGGTATAATCGATACCGGAATCGATAATTGCTACGGCAGTTCCGGTGCCTTTGAGGGGGATATAAGGTTGGTTATGCAGTCTGGTAATGCCGGAAATGTTCATACTCTGTGTGTCCATAGGCACATAATAGTTAGGAAAGCTTCCATAGCTGGCACTGTTAAGGGGCATTTGTAATGCTTGTGCTAAGGGGGCATAGATAATGGCGTAAGTATCATTAACTACATTGGTGGAATAAGATTGCTGCAGGTACTCTAAATAGGAAGTGGAAGCACTGTAGTTAAAGATAAAATCTCCGTAATTTTCGTCCATGGCAGCCGGTAAAAGAATAGATGATGGCATAAGTCACCCGATAAAAAAGAAGTTGTAATATACTATGGAATATCAGGTGAAAATATGCCGGAAGGAGGGAACAATCCGGATGAGAAAAAGTATGAAAATTGATGAAATTTTTATGAAAAATTAAGAAATTTTGCTATTGCAATGGGACTTGAAAAAAATAGAAAAAACAGATATAGATAAAATAAATAAAAAAGATATAAAAAGGATTAAGAATGTGTAAAAAATACACAAAAGAAAACGACATTTTTTGTGAAAAAAATAGGAAGAATGAATCATTGACATTTCTGCTTTAAAGCAGTATCGTTAAGACATTAACAAACTCAAAATAGAGAGGAAGTGAAAAGATGGAAGCCTTCGTAGAAGAACTTTTAGAAGAACTGGAATGCGAGGTGATGTTTGAAATTCCTATCGGGAATGGAGTAAGTATTCCCGTTCTGGAGTCGGTTGTCGTTACCTGGATAATTATGGCTGTATTAATCATTTTGTCCAAAATTCTGGTACGAAATCTTACCATAGAAAATCCGGGCAAGAAACAGCTTGCACTGGAAGCAGGAATCGGATTTTTGTATGATTTCTTTCACGGACTGTTAGGCGAACATGGAAAGCGTTATATACCTTACATGATGACAGTAATCATTTATGTAGGTGTGGCAAATATCATTGGTCTTTTTGGGTTTAAGCCACCTACCAAAGATATGAATGTTACGATTGCACTGGCATTGATGAGTATTATTCTTGTTGAGCTTGCAGGCATCCAGAAAAAAGGAGTAAAGGGATGGGTGAAAAGCTTTGCCGAACCGGTAGCTATGGTAGCACCAATCAATGTTTTGGAAGTATTTATTCGTCCGCTATCGTTATGTATGCGACTTTTCGGTAATGTACTGGGTGCATTTGTAGTAATGGAATTGATTAAATTATGTATACCGGTGTTTGTGCCGGCAGTATTCAGCTGTTATTTTGATATTTTTGACGGACTGATTCAAGCCTATGTATTTGTATTTTTGACCTCTCTGTTTATCAAAGAGGCAATAGAATAAATAAAATTTAAACAAAGAAGAAAAGGAGAGTGTTGTTATGACATCATTAGTAGCATTAGGAGCAGGTATTGCAGTTTTATCAGGAGCAGGAGCAGGAGTTGGTATCGGTGTTGCCACATCAAAGGCAGTAGACGCTATTGCAAGACAGCCGGAAGCTCACGGTAAGATTTCATCTGCCTTATTACTTGGTTGTGCCTTAGCAGAAGCAACAGCCGTTTATGGACTTGTAGTTGCAATCCTTATCATTTTATTATTGAAATAATTGAAAGAATTTTAAGAAAGCAGGTGGGTAAAGGTGTTAAAAATTGATTTCTGGAACATAGTCTTTACCGTTATTAACCTTCTTGTTTTATATTTGGCAATGAAGAAATTTCTCATTGGTCCGATAACAGGAATTATGGAGAAAAGAAAAGAGCTGATTGAAAGTCAGCTTGCTCATGCAGCTGAAACAGAACAGGCCGCATTGCAGTTAAAATCCGATTATGAAAAGGATTTAGGCAATGCAAAAGAAGAATCCGTAAGAATTGTTGATAAAGCCCGTAGTGATGCAAAAGCAGAGTATGACCGTATTGTAAAGGATGCTGATGCAAAAGCTTCCGATATTATTGCAAAGGCAAATAAGACGGTAGAAATGCAGAAACAGAAAACTTTGCAGGAAATGGAAAACGAAATTACAGGTCTGGCTTTGGCAGCGGCAGCAAAAATTATGAACGACAAGCAGGATAATGACACAGCACTTTATAATAAGTTTTTAGCAAAAGCAGGTGATGCCAATGACACAGCTGGCAATTAATTATGGCACAGCGTTATATGAATTGCATATTCCGGAAGAGGAACTGATGGCTCAGAGAGCTTTGCTTATGGAAAGTAAGGAACTGACAAAAAATCTGACAAGCCCCATTGTTTCCATGAAAGAAAAGCATGCAGTCATTGATAGAATATTTACCGGAAAATTTAAAAATTTCTTGAAGAAGCTCTGTGATTATAATAGTATGGGGTATCTTGAAGAAATTCTGCAGGCCTATGATTTATACCGCAATGAAGCAGAAGGAAAAATGGCGGGAGAGCTTTTTTATGTAACCTCTCCAACCGATGCCCAGTTAGAGGAAATCAAAGGTTTTTTATGCAAAAAATATAATAAAAATCAAATAGAATTAGAATTAAAGCATACACCGGAGCTGATTGGAGGGTTTATTCTTCGAATCGGCAATTATGAATATGACTGGAGTTATGCAGGACGTTTGAAAGCGTTACAACAAAAATTAATAAAAAAATAACCGGAGGTGAAATGCGTGAGCACAATCAGTTCAGAAGAAATTATTTCCATATTAAAAAGTGAAATCGAAAATTATGATATGGAAACCGGTGAACAGGAAGTGGGAAATGTCATCTGGGTAGGTGACGGAATTGCCATGGTTTACGGAATTGACCATGCAGTTTATGGAGAGATTGTTATCTTTGAAAATGGTATCAAAGGTATGGTACAGGATATCCGCCGTAATGAGATTGGTTGTATCTTATTTGGAAAGGACACCGGTATCAAAGAAGGTACTAAGGTTACGCGTACCAAAAAAAGAGCAGGGATTCCGGTAGGGGATGCTTTTCTTGGAAGAATTGTGGATGCACTGGGTGCCCCAATTGATGGAAAGGGCGAGATTTCATCCGAAGAATACCGACCAATCGAACAGGATGCCCCGGGTATTGTGGATCGTAAGTCTGTAAATGTACCATTGGAAACAGGTATTCTTGCCATTGACTCCATGTTCCCAATCGGGCGTGGACAGAGAGAATTAATCATTGGTGACAGACAGACCGGTAAGACTTCTATTGCCATTGATGCAATTTTGAATCAGAAAGGAAAAGATGTTATCTGTATCTATGTAGCCATTGGACAGAAAGCATCTACCGTTGCAAAAATTGTATCTACTTTAAATAAAAACGATGCAATGGATTACTCTATTGTAGTATCTGCTACAGCCAGTGATTCCGCACCTTTGCAGTACATAGCTCCATATTCTGCGACAGCTTTGGCAGAATATTTTATGTACAAAGGGAAAGACGTATTAATCGTATATGATGATTTATCTAAGCATGCGGTGGCATATCGTGCATTGTCACTGTTGTTGGAGCGTTCTCCGGGACGTGAAGCTTATCCTGGTGACGTATTCTATCTTCATTCCAGACTGCTGGAACGTTCCAGTCGTTTAAGTGATGAACTTGGTGGAGGTTCTATTACAGCCCTTCCAATTATTGAAACACAGGCAGGGGATGTATCGGCCTATATTCCTACCAACGTTATTTCCATTACAGACGGACAGATTTTCTTGGAAAGCGATTTGTTCTTTGCAGGTATGCGTCCGGCGGTAAACGTGGGTCTTTCCGTATCCCGTGTTGGTGGTGCGGCACAGACAAAAGCCATGAAGAAGGCAGCTGGTTCCATCCGTATTGATTTGGCGCAGTTTAGAGAAATGGAAGTGTTTACGCAGTTCAGTTCTGACTTAGATGCGGCAACCAAGGAACAGCTTCAGTATGGTAATGGTTTGATGGAATTGTTAAAGCAGCCCCTTTGCAATCCAATGAGCTTACACGAACAGGTAATTACCCTGTGTACAGCAACTCATAAAATCATGCTGGATGTGGAAAAAAATAAAGTAAAACAGTTCCAGATGGATATGTTGAACTATTTTGACACCGTTCATCCGGAAATTGGAAAAGAAATCGAAGAAACTAAAGTGCTTACAGAGGATATGATTGCTAAGATTGTTGAAGTAGCAAAGGAATATAAGAGTAGTAGGTGTTAATATGGCAAATGCAAGAGAAATCCAGAGCAGAATGAAAAGTATTCAGGATACGATGAAAATTACAAATGCTATGTATATGATTTCTTCTTCTAAGCTTAAGAAGGCAAAGCAGAGTCTTGCAGCAACAGAACCTTACTTTTTTACCCTTCAGATGACAATTGGACGTATTTTAAGACATATGTCTGATGTTCATAATGTTTACTTTGATGAAAGAAAGCACATTGCGGAAAAGGATAGAAAGAAAGGTTATATTGTAGTTACTGCGGACAAAGGTCTTGCCGGAGCATATAACCATAATGTGATTAAAATGGCAGAAGAACATCTTGGTGAGTGTGATAGCCCGTTGCTGTTTGTGTTGGGTGAACTTGGAAGACATTATTTTACTAAACAGAAAGTGCCCATTGAAGAAACCTTCCATTACACTGTACAGAATCCATCCATGAACCGTGCCAGAAATATCGCAGAGCGCGTTTTGGAACTGTATGAGGAAGAAAAGCTGGATGATGTGTATATTATTTATACAAAGATGAATGGTCCGGTACAGACAGAAACAGAAATGTTACAGCTTCTTCCACTAAAACAGGGTGAATTTGGTCCGGCACCAACCGGTGTTCCGCTGGAAGAAATTGTTATGAAACCCTCTCCGGAAGCGGTGATGGATAATATTGTTCCGAATTATGTGGCAGGCTTTATATATGGTGCATTGGTAGAATCTTTTGCCAGTGAACATAACTCTCGAATGATGGCAATGGAGGCAGCAACCAACAGTGCTAAGGATATGCTTAGGGAACTGGAAATCGAATTTAATCGTGTCCGTCAGGCAGCAATTACACAGGAAATTACCGAAGTAATTAGCGGTGCCAAGGCACAGAAACATAAAAAGAAATAGACAGAGAGGAGGTTTCCTCACTACCGTGAGAATAGTTTATGATGAATAAAGGAAAAATCGTTCAGGTTTTAGGACCTGTAGTAGACGTAGAATTTGAAAATAATGACCTTCCTTTCATTAAAGATGCACTTGAAGTACAAAACAATGGAAAACGCCTTGTTATGGAGGTGGCACAGCACATTGGAAATAATACGGTACGTTGTATTATGTTAGGTTCAAGTGAAGGTCTTTACAAGGATATGGAAGTAACTGCTACCGGGGCAGGAATTAAAGTTCCTGTAGGAGAAAAGACACTGGGACGTTTATTTAACGTACTGGGTGATACCATTGATAATGGTGAAAGTCTGGAAAATGAAGAAAAATGGGTAATTCATAGAGAACCGCCTACCTTTGAAGAACAGAGTCCGGTGGTTGAAATACTGGAAACAGGTATTAAGGTTATCGATTTATTAGCACCTTATTCCAAGGGTGGTAAAATCGGTCTGTTTGGTGGTGCCGGTGTAGGTAAAACAGTGCTGATTCAGGAATTAATCCGTAATATTGCCACAGAGCATGGCGGATATTCTATTTTTACCGGTGTTGGAGAACGTTCCAGAGAAGGTAATGACCTTTGGAGTGAAATGAAGGAATCCGGAGTATTGGAAAAAACAGCCTTAGTATTCGGACAGATGAACGAACCACCTGGAGCTCGTATGCGTGTGGCAGAAACGGGGCTTACTATGGCAGAATATTTTAGAGATGAAGAACATCAGGATGTGCTTTTGTTTATCGATAATATTTTCCGTTTTGTGCAGGCAGGTTCTGAAGTTTCCGCCCTGCTTGGACGTATGCCATCAGCGGTAGGTTATCAGCCAACTCTTGCAACAGAAGTGGGTGAATTACAGGAACGTATTGCATCCACCAAGAATGGTTCTGTAACTTCCGTACAGGCAGTATATGTACCTGCCGATGACCTTACTGACCCGGCTCCTGCTACTACATTTGCCCATCTGGATGCAACTACTGTTCTTTCCAGAAAGATTGTAGAACAGGGGATTTATCCGGCAGTAGACCCATTGGAATCCAGTTCGCGTATTCTGGAAATTGATGTGGTTGGTGAAGAACATTACCAGACGGCCAGAAATGTACAGGAAATTTTACAGAAATACAAGGAATTACAGGACATCATTGCAATTCTTGGTATGGAAGAATTGTCAGAGGAAGATAAGCTTACTGTTAACAGAGCCAGAAAGGTACAGAGATTCTTATCCCAGCCTTTCTTCGTTGCAGAAAACTTTACAGGTGTGCCTGGTAAATATGTACCATTAAAAGAAACTATCCGTGGATTTAAGGCGATTATCGATGGTGAGATGGATGAATATCCGGAAGTCGCTTTCTTTAATGTAGGTACTATTGATGAAGTAGTAGAAAAGGCAAAAACATTAGCAGGCTCTGCAGAATAAGGAGTGAATGTCGATGAATACATTTTATCTAAAAGTAATTGCCAGCGACAGAACCTTTTTTGCGGGCAAATGTCAGAAGCTTACCGTTCCTGCACCGGATGGTGAATTTGGTATCATGGCTCACCATGAAAATGCAGTAGTAGCAATCATTATGGGTGAAATGCGTATCACCGACGAAGAAGGAAAAGTGATTACTGCCATTGTAGGTACCGGATTTGTGCAGATGATGAACAACCGTGTCACCGTTCTGGTTGACACAGCAGAATTGCCGGAAGAAGTAGACATCCGCCGTGCCGAAGAAGCCAAGGTAAGAGCAGAAGAACAGTTAAGACAGAAACAAAGCATTCAGGAATATCATCATTCTCAGGCTTCGCTGGCGAGAGCGATGTCCAGGTTGAAGTTGACCAGTAAATATATGTAATTCAATATTAATATCTTATGAAAAAGTGCCGAGGAATCGGCATTTTTTCTTTTTAAAAAGAGAAAATTTATATGATTGAAATTTAGCAAGGGATATGTTTTAATGGAATATATATGGTAATAATTATAGATGGAAAGGGGGAAATTTAATGCGAAAAATTGCAATTGGCTATGATGATTTTGCAAAATTGCGTAAAAATAACTGTTTCTATGTAGATAAAACCTGGTTTATTAAAGAGTGGTGGGAAAATTTTGATTTTGCCACATTAATCACACGTCCACGACGTTTTGGAAAGACCATGACAATTTCTATGTTAGAACATTTTTTTTCTATAGAATATGCAGGTTCTGGAGCGTTGTTTGAAGGGCTTTTTATATGGGAAGAAGAGAAGTATCAGAAATTACAGGGCACATATCCGGTCATTTCTGTGAGTTTCGCAAATGTCAAGGAAAATACTTATGATCTTGCAAGAGAAAAAATCTGCGCTATCATAGCAAATCTGTACGTAAAACACAGTTACCTTTTAAAAAGTGATAAATTGTTGGAAACAGAAAAACAGGAATTTGAACAACTGGTTCAGAAAAAAGGAAAAATGTCAGATGCTGTTATGACTATGGCAATACACAGATTATGTGATTACATGAAACGTTATTATGGAAAAGATGTAATTCTTCTTTTGGATGAGTATGACACACCAATGCAGGAAGCCTATGTTTACGGATTTTGGAAGGAACTTGTAGCTTTTACCCGAAGTATGTTTAACTCCATGTTTAAAACCAATCCGTATTTGGAACGAGGGATTATGACCGGGATTACCCGAGTAAGTAAGGAATCTATCTTTTCGGATTTGAACAATCTGGAAGTTGTAACCACTACTTCAAATAAGTATGAAACATCTTTTGGATTCACAGAAGAGGAAGTATTTGCTGCTTTAGAAGAAGCAGAATTAAGTGACAAAAGAGAAGAAGTGAAACGTTGGTATGATGGTTTTACCTTTGGTTCATACACGGATATTTATAATCCGTGGTCAATTCTCAATTATTTAGATAAAAAGAGTTTGCGGACTTATTGGGCAAATACCAGTAGTAACAATCTGGTGGGAAAAGTGATTCGTGAAGGAAATTCAAAAATAAAAATGACCTTGGAAGAGTTGATTCAAGGGAAAACTATGATTACTAATCTGGACGAACAGATTGTGTTTAACCAGTTGGATACTAATCAGGATGCTATCTGGAGTCTGTTGCTTGCCAGTGGTTATTTAAAGGTAGTAAAAAGTGAATTTAATGTAAAAAGCAGACGTTATCTGTATGAATTGAAATTAACAAATCTTGAAGTTCAAATTATGTTTGAAGATATGATAGAAGGCTGGTTTAGAGAAAGTAAAGGAGCTTATAATGATTTTATAAAAGCATTTTTGCAAGGGGATTTAGAGGAAATGAATGCTTATATGAATGAAGTGGTACTAGCCACGTTTAGTTACTTTGATACAGGAGCAGGAATTTCGGAACGAAGGAAACCGGAAAGTTTTTACCATGGATTTGTTTTAGGGATAATGATTGAATTAAAAGATAGTTATTACATTACATCTAATCGAGAAAGCGGTTATGGACGGTATGATGTGATGCTGGAACCTATGGAACCGGAGAAACCGGCATTTGTACTGGAATTTAAAGTTCAGAATAAAGAGGCGGAAGCTACGTTAAAGGATACAGTAGCAGTGGCTTTAAAGCAGATAGAAGATAAAAAGTATGATACGGAATTAAATGCCCGTGGAATTCCAAGTGAAAGAATTAGGCATTATGGTTTTGCTTTTTACGGAAAAGAAGTATTTATAGGAACAGATAAATAGATAAAAAAATACATTCTTGTATTTATCCTTAAATTTTAAATTGACAACGCACCCCTATTCCTGTAAAATAAAACAGCACAACACATAAGTGAATAAATTATCGTGAGGGAGTAGTTTGCGTATATCGTGGTTTGTCAACATACTGATGATAATTCATCTGGCAAATCTTAAAGAACAAGACTCATGTATACTTTACCATAAGCAGGTATCTTGTGTAGTGGAATAAAATGCCATTATGCAGAATATATGACAAAGTATACAGGAGTCTTTTATTATGCGTAAACTTACTTACCGACGGGAGAAAGAAGGAAAAGAAATGGCAATGTTTTTTGAACTGTTTTTAATGGGAGTTGGTCTGGCGATGGATGCCTTTGCAGTATCTATCTGTAAGGGTCTTGGAATGAGCAAAGTTAATAAAAAACAGACAGTAGTTATCGGATTGTTTTTTGGAGGATTTCAGGCATTGATGCCATTCATTGGCTGGCTGTTAGGAAGCCGGTTTGAACAGTACATAACCAGTATCGATCATTGGATAGCATTTGTGCTTCTTGCCTTTATAGGTGGGAAAATGATAGTAGAAGCATTAGGGTCAAAAGAAGAAGACGTAGTAGAAGAATACGATACACCATTGAAAATTAGGGAATTATTTGTACTTGCAGTAGCAACCAGCATCGACGCATTGGCAGTAGGAATTACTTTTGCTTTCTTAAAATATCCGATTATAGAAGCAATCACCATCATTGGAATCACCACCTTTATCATATCCCTAGCAGGGGTCTGCGTAGGAAACTTCTTCGGAAGCAAATACAAAAGCAAAGCAGAACTTGTCGGTGGCTCAATTCTAGTATTACTAGGTCTCAGAATACTCCTAACCCATTTAGGAATTTTATAAAGAAACATTTGCAATTTGGAAAAAACTGTGATAATATTTTTGACGATAAAAAAATAGCGACACATAAACGACACAAGTAGTGCTTTGCACGTAAATCTGATTACGGAAACTATGTATTATTTCTATAGGTTTACTGCAGCTGTGCTTGTGTTTTTTTGTGCAAAAAAAGGAGAATGAATTATGCCAAGAAATCAATTTCAAAGAATGGTGTTTGCCTTTCTTACCGTTGTAGTTACTGTTCATGCTTATGTTTTCTACAGTCTGTATGTAGTGAATGGTGGAACTTTGATGGAAGTTACCGGCGCAGACAGTGTATTGGGAGCAATCCAAAGCCAGGGTGGTGTCTATATGTTCGGAAAAATGGTTCCGATTTGGGCAGTGGTTATTATAGAATTTATCTGTGCTTACTGTCTGGAAGTGGTAGTGGGAAGTCCTGCTTCTTTCAAACTTGCAAGCAAAGTATTTAATCCTCGTGAAACTCATCCGGTTTTATTTGAAACAGCAATTATTTGTGCAACCGTAGGAATTATGTGTCCGGCAATGAGCTTTTTAGCGGCATTTATGTATTATCCGTATTATAATGGATTCAACATTGTAACATTACTTGCAAACTGGTTGAAGTTGGTATGTTTTAACTTCCCATTTGCATTCTTTACACAGCTGTTTTTCATTCAGCCATTAATCAGAACAGTATTCAAATTCCTGTTCAGTAAGGATATCGCAAGCAGAAATACAGAACCGACTGCAATGGCTGACTAAAATTTTATAGAATAAAAGCCGGAAAATAGGGAGGTAATGCCCAATTTCCGGCTTTTAAATTTATAGATATTGTATTTTCAAACTTATATAGCCAGTTCAAAATGATCAATCAGAGCTTTTAAGTTCTGTGACTGAGCGGAAAGTTCTTCGCTGGTAGCAGAAGTTTCTTCTGCAGAAGCGGAGTTGCTCTGAACAACATCAGCAATCTGTTCAATTGCAAGTTTTACCTGGGCCATAGTTTCAGCCTGTTCTGCGGAAAGAGAACTTGTTTCCTGTGAAGCATTGGCTAACAGTTTGATGCCTTCCATTACTTCTTTTAAAGCATCAGAAGTTTTCGTGGTAATTTCATTACCGGAACCAATTTCAGTTAAAGATTTAGCAATCAGTTCTCTTGTGTTGACAGCTGATTTAGCACTGTCAGTTGCAAGTTTTCCAATCTGGTCAGCAACAACGGCAAATCCTTTTCCGGCTTCACCTGCTCTTGCGGCCTCAATAGAAGCATTTAATGAAAGCAAATTTGTCTGTGATGCAATATCTTCGATTTCACCAATAATACTTTCAATTTCTTTGGAAGTTTCGGTAATACGTTCCATAGCTTCTGTAAGTAGCTGCATTTCCTGGCTGCTTTGCATAGCAACCTTAGCAAATTCTTCTGCGTTTTTGAAAGCAACATCTGCTTTTTGGGCACTGTTTACAGCAGAATCAGCGACGCCTTCAATCGTAGCAGTTAATTCCTGTACAGCTCCGGCCTGACTTGTTGCACCTTCAGCCAATGTCTGAGCATTTTCAGCCAACTGATTTGCACCTAAAGCCACCTGTTCAGCACCCTCATTCACCTGTTTCATAGTGGTGCTGAGAGAAATGATAATATTTTCAATGGCATCCTTTAGTTCAATAAAATCTCCATGAAATTCTACGTCAGGACGAACAGTAAAATTACCTTTTGCAATTTCAGAAAGACTATAATTGATACACTCGATATAAGAATGAAGTCTTTCAATGGCCTGATTGAAACTTTCTGCCATTTCTCCGATTTCGTTTTTATCGGCAACATCGACACTTATATTTAAATCCCCCAATGCCAGTTTTTTGGCTGCATCCTGTACCTTTAAGAGTGGCTCGGAAAAATCTTTTGCAGTGTAGCGGGCAAAAGATAGAGAAATTAAAACGGCCGCCACAATAATTCCAACTACAATAATCATCATGATAAAACTGAGTGTAGAAAGAGATGCGGATTTACTATTTCCCAGTTCCCTGTTGAATGCCAGTAAATCATCCGCAGCCTGCATTACTTCCACCAGGTAAGGAATAGCCTCCGTACGGAATAAATCCAAAGCTTCCTCATGCTTACCGGCCAACCCCATTTCCATGGCCTGATCTCTCAGGTCGATGTATTTAGGATATTGCGTATCTATTATTTCGATGAATTCCCGTTCTTCATCGCTTTCTAATTTTGCAATAACTTCGGCGTGATAATAGTCAATTTTTTCGTCAGATTCTTTTAGTGACTCCTTGACAGTGGCAAGTTCCTGCTCATCTGTCAGGATAAAAATATCTCTGGCAAATGCAGCACTTTTATTCAAATAGGCATTATATTCCCCAATATCGCCCTGAATAAATCCATTGTCCACAAGTGCAGTACTATACTGATGATCCAATACCAAAAGTAAAAATACACTTAGTATACCGGAAAGGCTTGCCACAGCCACAGCTATAATAAAGCTGTTCATTAAACGTTGTTTTACATTCATGTTCCTTAGTTTTTTCATACCTCATACCTCCATATCCCTTTGGGTAATATTATGTTTCATACCCATTTTTAAAACTTTGTTGGTCCCCTCTGGTGTCTGCAAATAAAATGTTTTTTCCTGTCACAAAATTTTACTGATATTATTATAGCACCATTTGTGCAATACTGTCAATTTGCAAAGAAAAAACGATGGAATATTGCGCAAAATGTACCAAAAATCGGGGCAAGGTAGGATGTTTTGCATAAATATACTTCTTCTAACATTGAATTAACGTTTTGGTAATCAGCCAGTTGATTCCAATACAAAATGTGGTATGATACTAATAGCGAAAAATTACCAAAATATGAGGTGACACAATGAACATTCAGATGCTGGGAATAGATTATGAAAAAGCAGGAATTGATGAACGTGCCATTTTTTCATTTACCAAAAAGAATATGGAGAGTGCCTTAAACTTTTTCAAACAGCAGCAGGGAATTCTGGGTGTTGTGATTTTATCTACCTGTAACCGGATGGAAGTATGGGTTAGTATCAACGAAAAATACGCAGATAACCTGTATGATACGCTTTGTGGGATAAAACAGGTAGAACCGGAAAAGTATTGCCGATTGTTTAGAACAAGGAAAGGGCAGGATGCGGTAAAGCATTTATTTGCCTTAAGCGCCGGATTAAAATCCCAGATACTGGGAGAAGACCAGATATTGACCCAGGTGAAAGACGCATTGGCATTTTCCAGAGAACATTATTGCACAGATAATGTTTTGGAAGTACTGTTTCGCAAAGCGGTCACAGCTGCCAAGCGGGTCAAAACGGAAGTAGTATTGTCAAAAGCAAATCAGTCTGTGATACATAAAGCAGTGGAGAAACTGCAGCAAACAGGGATTTCCTTACAAAATAAAACCTGTATGGTCATTGGAAATGGAGAAATGGGCAGGCTTACTGCGGAGCTTTTTATGGAGCAGGGAGCAGACGTAACCGTGACCGTGCGCCAGTATCATAGCGGAATAGTGAATATTCCTCACGGGTGTATGCGTATTAATTATGGAGAACGCCAGAAACTTTTGCCAAAGTGCGATTTTATCATTAGTGCCACATCCAGCCCAAACTATACCCTTACAAAAGAAATGCTGGAGCATTCCGATTATAAAAAAGGAATGATTCTGATTGATTTGGCAGTGCCAAGAGATATGGAATCATCCATAAGGGAATTGAAAGAAATTACTATGTATGACATTGACAATTTTCAGGGAAATAATTTAGACGAAAATCAGAAAAAAGCAGTGGCACAGGCAAAGGATATTCTGAGAATTTATAAGAAAGAATTTTATGACTGGTATGAAGGCAGAAATATTGTTCATACAGTAGATAATATAAAAAAAGAAACCGCGGCAGATGTGAATCTAAGGCTTACCAAGGTGATGAAGAAGACTTCTCTGGAGAAAAAAGAGAAAGAAAAGCTTGTGGGTCACATAGAACATGCCATAGAAAATACTATGGGTAAATTATTGTTTGAACTGAAAGGTCAGATAAGCGAAGATGCTTATTTAGAATGTATTCAGGCAATGGAAAAAATATTGGAAAAGTAGATGGAGGACGCCATGAAAAAGGTAATCATAGGAAGCAGGGAAAGCAGGCTTGCAGTGATTCAATCCCGGTTAGTAAGGGACTTTATTTGTGAAAATAATAACGAATTCACAGCAGAACTTCTTACCATGAAAACCACAGGAGATAAAATTTTAGACAGAACACTGGATAAAATTGGTGGCAAGGGGCTGTTTGTAAAAGAGTTAGACAAAGCATTGCTGGCAGGTCAGACAGACATTTCTGTACATAGTCTGAAAGACATGCCCATGGAAATTCCGGAGGAGCTTCCGGTGATTGCCTACTCCAAAAGAGAAGACCCAAGGGATGTGCTGGTGTTGCCAAAGGGTGTGAAAGAATTGGATTTATCGAAGCCTATCGGCAGTTCCAGCCTGCGAAGAATACTTCAGCTTAAAAAACTGTATCCGGATGCGGAATTTAAAAGTATCCGGGGAAATGTGGAATCCCGACTGAATAAATTAGACAGTGGAGAATACAGTGCCATTGTGCTGGCAGCGGCAGGGTTAAAGCGGCTTGGTTTGGAAGAACGTATCAGCCGTTACTTTACGATAGAAGAGATGATTCCGGCAGCCGGGCAGGGAATTCTGGCGGTACAGGGAAGGCAGGGAGAAACTTATCCTTATCTTGAGGGTTTTCAGGAAAAAGAGGCAATGTATGCGGCAGTGGCAGAGCGTGCTTTTGTAAGAGAGTTAAACGGTGGATGCAGTTCGCCGGTAGCGGCTCACGGAGTTGTTGTCGATGAAGAAATCTGTTTACAAGGATTATACTACAAAGAAGAAACAGGAGAATATTTTACCGGAAATATTCAGGGAGACTGTTGTGAAGCAGAAGCTTTGGGCATAGAATTGGCACACAGGCTGAGAGAAAATTAGTGATTTAGGAAGACAAAATAAGAAAGGAAAAATCGATGGCAGGAAAAGTATGGCTGGTAGGTGCAGGTCCTTCGGATCCGGGCTTGATGACAGTAAAAGGGAAAGAAGTGTTAAAGCAGGCCGAAGTAGTGGTGTATGATGCTTTGATAGGTATGGGAATTCTGACAATGATTCCAAAAGATGCAGAACGGATTCACGTGGGAAAGCGTTCTGGCAATCACACCATGAGGCAGGAAGAAATTAGTCAGATACTGGTAGAAAAAGCAAAAGAGGGAAAGCGTGTGGTCCGATTAAAAGGAGGAGATCCTTTTTTGTTTGGAAGAGGCGGTGAAGAAATGGAACTTCTTAAGGAACATGGCATTTCCTGCGAAGTGGTTCCGGGAGTTACCTCTGCAATTTCGGTACCGGCTTATAATGGAATTCCGATAACCCACAGAGATTTCAGTTCTTCTTTGCACATTATTACAGCCCATAAACGGGAGGATAAGCCGTTGGACATAGATTTTGCATCCCTTGTAAAGCTGAAAGGAACTCTTGTATTCCTAATGGGTGTGAAAGCATTGGAAGATATATGTGCGGGTCTTAGAAATGCAGGAATGGCAGAAGATACCCCGGCCGCCATTTTGCAGCAGGGCACCACGGCAAAACAGCGGAAAGTAGTAGCAACCCTTGCAACTTTAAAAGAGGAAGCCCAAAAAGAAAGTATACAGTCGCCGGCAATCATTGTGGTGGGGGCGGTGTGTTCCCTTGCAGAAAAATTATCCTGGTATGAAGATTTGGAACTGGCAGGAAAAAGAATACTTCTCACCAGACCAAGACATTTGATTTCCCAAATGGCAGAAAAATTGCGGAAAAAGGGTGCAGAAGTACTGGAAGTTCCGGCAGTTTCCATCGAACCACGGATAATGGACGAAAGTTTTCAAAAAGCAGTGGAAAAACTGGAAGAATATACAGTGCTTGCCTTTACCAGTCCAAGCGGCGTTCAAGTGTTTTTTGACCAGTTAAAAACAGCAGGAATTGATATCCGCAAACTGGCACATTTAAAAATAGCGGCAATGGGAAAAGGTACCGGAAAAGAACTTGAGGAACGTGGAATTTTCGTAGACTATATGCCGGAAATCTACGATGCAGCTTCTTTGGGAAAATTACTGGCAGAGAAATGCACAGCCCAAGATGTTATTTTTCTGCCAAGAGCTGCTAATGGGAATCCGGAACTGGTAAAAGAAGCAGAAAAATCCGGGTCTAAAATTATAGAATTACCTATATATAATACAGTGTACGAAAAAGAAAGCATCATTGATTTAACAAAAGAAATCAAAGAAGAATCCATTGATTACGTGGTGTTTACCAGCGCCTCCACCGTGAAAAGCTTTACGGAACTGGTGAATCCCGGCGCATACCACAAGGTGCAGGCAGTGTGTATTGGAAAAAAAACAGAAGAAGCAGCAAAAAGCTATGGTATGCAGACTTTTGTATCAAAAGAGTCAACCATAGAAAGTGTAATACAAAGGCTACAAGAACTGACAGCAAGTGAAAAGTAGAAAGGACAGCGAAAGATTATGGATATGCAGAAAAGACCAAGAAGAATCCGGGGAAATGAAACCGTAAGACGTATGGTGCGGGAAACAAGAGTAGACAAGGCATCACTGATTTATCCGATGTTTGTAATGGAGGGACTTCAGGGAAAAGAAGAAATCAGTGCCATGCCCGGACAGTACCGTTACGGCATGGATTCCATGAACCGGAAGATAGAAACTTTGCTGAACAAAGGAGTTTCCAGTATCATGTTATTTGGAATCCCACAGCACAAAGATGCTTGTGGAAGCAGTGCTTATGACAGTCAGGGAATTATCCAGCAGGCAGTGGCAGAGATAAAAAGTCATTTTCCGGAAATGTACGTGATTACCGATGTATGTATGTGTGAATACACCTCTCATGGTCATTGTGGCATGTTAAAGGGGGATTATGTGGACAATGACACCACTTTAGAACTGCTGGCAAAAACAGCACTGTCCCATGTGGAGGCCGGTGCAGATATGGTGGCGCCATCTGACATGATGGACGGAAGGATTGCAGGAATTCGAAATGTACTGGATGCTCATGGATACGTGGAAACACCGATAATGTCCTATGCTGTAAAATACGCCTCCTCATTTTACGGTCCTTTCAGAGAAGCAGCAGGCTCTGCTCCGTCCTTTGGTGACCGAAAATCCTATCAGATGGATTTTCATAATGTAAAGGAAGGATTAAAAGAAGCACAGTTAGATGTGGAAGAAGGTGCAGACATAATTATGGTAAAACCTGCTTTGTCCTATTTAGATGTAATTCACAGAGTGTCAGAAGAAGTAAATCTTCCGGTGGCAGCGTACAGTGTTAGCGGCGAATACTCTATGGTAAAGGCGGCAGGAAAACTTGGCTATATTGATGAAGAAAAAATTATCTGTGAAATGGCAGTAAGCACCTACCGTGCAGGGGCCGATATTTATCTTACCTATTTTGCAGAAGAACTGGCAGGATTTATGGACGAAGGAAGGATTGGATAATGGAAAAATCAGAAAGCTTGTTTCAAGAAGCACAAAATTACATACCGGGCGGTGTCAACAGTCCGGTGCGGGCGTTCGGAAATATAGGAATTACACCCAGATTTATAGAGCGGGCAGAGGGAGTCTATTTATACGATGCAGATGGTAGGAAATATTTAGATTTTATCTGTTCCTGGGGACCTATGATACTGGGACACAATCAGAAAGATGTGTTAGAAAGCGTGATGGATGCCTGCAAATGGGGTTTGAGTTTTGGGGCAGCCACAGAGCGTGAAGTAGTGATGGCCAAACTGATTACCGAGATGGTTCCGGCAGTGGAAATGGTTCGTATGGTAAATTCAGGTACCGAAGCGGTGATGAGTGCAATCCGTGTGGCAAGAGGTTATACCAAACGAAAGAAGATAGTGAAGTTTTCCGGTTGTTATCATGGTCATTCTGATTCTATGCTGGTTTCCGCAGGTTCAGGGGTGATGACAAGCGGTATGCCTGACAGCGCCGGAGTTACAAAAGGATGTACCAAAGACACCATCAGCGCTGTATACAATGACTTGTCAGCTATGGAAGAATTGTTTGCTTCTATGGAAGAAGAAATCGCTGCAGTAATTGTGGAGCCGGTGGCAGCTAATATGGGAGTGGTACCTCCAAAACCGGGATTTTTAGAAGGACTTCGAGAACTGTGTACCAAATATGGAAGTCTTTTGATTTTTGACGAAGTAATCACCGGATTTCGGCTGGGAGCCGGTGGTGCCAGTGAATACTTTAAAGTGACACCGGATTTAATAACCTTTGGAAAAATTATCGGGGCCGGCATGCCGGTAGGAGCCTATGGCGGAAAACGGGAAATCATGGAAATGGTTGCTCCTGTAGGGGCTGTATATCAGGCCGGTACCTTAAGTGGAAATCCGGTGGCGATGGCAGCGGGAATTGCCCAACTTACGATATTAAAAGAACATCCGGAAATTTATACGAAGCTAAATCGGATGGGCGATTGGTTCTACGGCAGTCTGAAAAAACAGGTGGAGCAGGCAGGAGTAACTTGTCAGGTAAATCACATTGGCTCGCTGGGATGTTTGTTTTTTACAGAGCATCCGGTAACAGATTATGAATCAGCCAAAACCTCAAATACTGCCCAATATGCCGATTACTTTAAATATATGTTGGAACACGGTGTGAATCTTGCACCGTCCCAGTTTGAAGCAATGTTCTTGTCAGCATCACACAAGAAGGAAGAACTGGAAAAGGTGTTAGAATTAGCAAGCGAATATTTTCAAAGTTATCAGAAAGCGTAAGGTGATTAGATGCATTTTCCGATGTTTGTATCTTTGGAGAATAAGAAATGTGTAGTGGTTGGCGGCGGCAGAATTGCTGCCCGCAGAGTGCAGACACTTTCAAAGTTCTGTGAAGATATCACCGTAATATCGCCGGAACTCTGTCCGGAAATGGAAATTTTATTAAAGGAGCAGAAAATCACATATTGTTGCCGCAAGTATCAGCATGGAGATGGAAAAGATTCGTTTTTGTTGGTGGCAGCTACTAATGACAGAACAGTAAACCATCAGGCAGGGAAAGAAGCGAAATCTTTTGGAGCATTTGTTTCCGTGGCAGACTGCAAAGAGGAGGGTAACTTTCTCTTTCCGGGAATTGCCATGGATGAGAAAAGCGGGGCAGTGATAGGGATTTGTACCAGTGGTAAAAGCCCATCTTTAGCAAAAAAAATTACACAACAGTGTCGTCAGCTTATAAAGTTGAAATTTCGTTAAGTTAAGCAAAACGGTAAAGGCATAGAACATTAATACATCATTATGTAAAATATTTATGGGAATCATTTGAAAATTCCAGAGTTAATAGGCAAGTTATACAAAAAAAAGTAAAATTTTTTTCCATAAAATTATTGATAAAAGATTGACAATTGGGATTGGAAATAATATACTAATTGCATGGCTTGTTTTATGTGATTTTGCACCCATTGAAACATGTAAAATCAACAGAGCAAAAATAGATAAGTTATTCATGAGGTGAGTAGGGTTCGAGCTTAACATGGAAACTTACAGGGAAAATTAAGGAGGAAAGAAATATGGGAGAGAACAGAGTAACAATGAGTTTAATCAAACGCTACATTAGTGTAATGTTAGTTGCTGCACTTGTTTTAACTGGTATCCAGTTACCAACAATTGCATCAGCATCAGAAAAGGTGTCTACAGAAAGCAATGTAACACCAGTAACACCGGTAACACCGGTAACACCAGTAACACCGGTAACACCGGTAACACCAGATGATCCAGATGTAACAGCAACAGCTGCACCAACAGCAACAGCTGCACCAACAGCAACAGCTGCACCAACAGCAACAGCTGCACCAACAGCAACAGCTGCACCAACAGCAACAGTTACACCTGAAAACCCAACAGGAACACCAACACCAACAGTAACAGAAACACCAATAATTACTGGTGGGGCAGTAGCAACAGTAACAGTTGCACCAACAGAAGCAGCAAAAGCTACAGCTACACCAGCACCAGAAAATTATGTAAAAGTTAAATCTGTTAAGTTAAACGCTAGCAAGATTACAGTAGGTACAAAAGCTACATTTACTTTAACAGCAACAGTTAACCCAACAAACGCTAAATACAAAAATATTACTTGGTCTTCAAGCAATAAGAAAGTAGCAACAGTTAGCAAAAAAGGTAAAGTAACTGCTAAGAAAGCAGGTACAGCTACAATTACTGCATTAACAAAAGACGGTAAGAAAGCTACATGTAAAGTAACTGTAAAAACAGGTGTTAAAGTTACATACAAATTAGCAGGTGGTAAGAACAACGGATTAAACCCAACTTACGTTGCTAAGAATACAAAAACAAAATTATATGCACCTACAAAGAAAGGTTCTACTTTCAAAGGTTGGTATGTAAACAACAAGAAAGTAACAAGCATTAAAACTAAAAAAGCTATCAAAGTAACAGCTAAATGGGAAAAAGTTAAAGTTAACGCTGCTAAGATTAAGAGTGCAAAAGCTTCTGGAAAGAAGATTACAGTTAAATATGCTAAAGTTAAAGGTGCTAACGGATACGAAGTATCTTACTCAACAAACAAGAAGTTTGCAAAGAAGAAAACAACAACTGTAACAACCAAAAAGACATCAGTAACAATTAAGAACCTTAAGAAAGGTACTTACTACGTAAAAGTTGCTGCTTACAAGACAGACTCTACAGGAGCTATGGTAAAAGGTAAAGCTAGTAAAGTATTAACAGTTAAAGTTAAATAATTTGAACTGAAATGTGTGGGCTATCGCAGGAATGCGGTAGCCCTTTTTTGGATATGTAGAGTTAAGGGTTTTGGTTGGAGGGACGCCCATGCTTGGGACAGAAGTTTGCCTTTGCAGGCGGAAATAACGCTCCGGTGAACTAAGTTTTAAGCCGCACTAAGTTCGTCACCAGAGGGTTCCTCACTAAGTGCTTGCTAAAAACTGGATTTCACCTCCGCTAAAAGCATTTCCTGATCGCCTGCAAAGGCAAACTTCTGTCCCTAGCATGGGCTGTGCCTAGGCAAGCCAAAAAAAGTTAAAATCTACATACCCAAGTAAAGGGGCTACTGCAAACTGCTCATACGGAAATGATTCCCGGCAAGTAATCGCCTGAAAAATTTGTGATAGCACCTGCTATAATCCAATTCGCAGGGCAAAAATGAGTGCGGCACAAGTTTGTTTGGCTTGCCAGGCACAGCTCAGAAGGGGGAGAAATTGTTGGGGGAAAGGCGATCAAAAGGCGTTTTTAACGAATGCAAAATCCACTGTCTACGAAGACTTAAGCGCGACGGCTCATCCGGAGCGTTTTAGTCGCAGTTGACAGTTAGTTCGCATTCGTGTTGCCTTTGCCTTTCCCCCAACAATTTCTCCCCCTTCTGAGCGTCCCGCTACCCAACAACCTCCCCCGCCCCCATTTTACCCAAGAAACCTATTGAATTTGCCCACCATAAAGCTTATAATGAGAAGAGGATTTTAACACTTAGAATGATAGAAAGGGAGGAACAGCGTTCCAAGCTGTACTGACGGAGAATATTATGAAGAAGATTATTTTAACAGGTGACCGACCAACAGGAAAACTTCATGTGGGACATTATGTTGGCTCATTAAAAAGACGAGTTGAATTACAAAATTCAGGAGAATATGATGATGTATATATTATGATAGCTGATGCTCAGGCGTTAACGGATAATGCGGATAACCCGGAAAAGGTTAGACAGAATATTATTGAGGTGGCTTTGGACTATCTTGCGTGTGGTCTTGATCCGGAAAAATCAACCTTATTTATACAATCACAGATACCGCAGCTTTGTGAGTTATCTTTTTATTATATGAATCTTGTAACGGTTTCCAGATTGCAGAGAAACCCTACTGTAAAAGCGGAAATACAGCAGAAAAATTTTGAAACAAGCATACCGGTGGGATTCTTTACTTATCCAATCAGCCAGGCGGCAGATATTACAGCTTTCAAGGCCACGGTAGTGCCTGTAGGCGAAGACCAGTTACCAATGTTAGAGCAGACAAAGGAAATTGTTCGTAAGTTTAATTCCGTTTATGGAGAAACATTGGTAGAGCCGGAAATTCTTTTGCCGGATAATAAGGCGTGCTTAAGATTACCGGGAATTGATGGAAAGGCAAAGATGAGCAAGTCTTTGGGAAATTGTATTTATTTATCCGAAGAACCGGAAGATATCAGAAAGAAAGTTATGAGCATGTACACAGATCCGGAACATCTTCGTGTGGAAGACCCGGGAAAACTGGAAGGAAATACAGTATTTACCTATTTGGATGCATTTTGTAAAGATGAATATTTTGCAGAATTTCTTCCGGAATATAACTGCTTAGATGAAATGAAAGCTCATTATACAAGAGGCGGTCTTGGTGATGTTAAGGTGAAGAAATTCTTGAACTCTGTGCTTCAGGCAGAATTAGAGCCGGTGAGAAACAGAAGAAAAGAATATCAGAAAGATATTGAATATGTATACGACATCTTAAAGAAGGGAAGCGAAAAAGCAGAAAGAACTGCGGCGCAGACTTTGGCAGATGTGAAAAACAGCATGAAAATTAATTATTTTGAGGATAAAGACTTAATTAGTGGGCAGAAAAAGAAATACGAGGAATAGAATATAGAGAATAAGGTATGAGGTTTATAAAATGATTTCATTACTTGCAAAGGTATTTATTAAGGAAGAAGGAGAAATTACAAACCAGGTACGTAAAGCATATGGAAGTTTGTGCAGTATTGTAGGGATCTGTCTGAATGTATTGCTGTTTGGAATCAAATATTTTGCAGGAACCATGAGTGGTTCCATTGCCATTACAGCGGATGCTTTTAACAATTTGTCTGATGCCGGTTCTTCTTTTATCACGCTGGTTGGATTTTGGTATGCCGGGAAAAAGCCGGATTTAGAACATCCCTTTGGACATGGAAGATTTGAATATGTATCCGGTTTTGTGGTATCCATGGCGATTCTTTTGATGGGAGCAGAGCTTGCAAGAACCTCCGTAGAAAAGATAATTCACCCACAATCCATAGACACCGGTAATCTTGCAATGGCAATCCTTGTTATCTCCATTGCAGTAAAAGTTTACATGGCATTTTACAATAAAAAAATAGGGAAAAAGATAGGCTCTGCGGCAATGGAAGCCACCTCCATGGACAGTCTGAGCGACACTGTTGCAACTACGGTGGTTTTGATTGCTATGGTAGTTATGCGATATACAGGGGTAAATATTGATGGAATATGCGGTGTCCTTGTAGCTATATTTATTCTATATGCCGGTTATAATGCCGCAAGAGAAACCATAAGCCCATTATTGGGAAAAGTGCCGGAAACAGAGTTTGTGGAGCAGGTAGAGCAGATTGTAATGTCACACGAGGGAATTATTGGCACTCATGATCTGATTGTCCATGATTACGGACCGGGTAGAGTGATGATATCTCTCCATGCAGAAGTGCCGGGGAATGGAAATATTTATGAACTCCATGACAAAATTGATTTGATAGAACGGGAATTAAAAGAAAAATTAGGCTGTGAAGCGGTGATTCATATGGATCCCATCGAAGTGGACAATGAATTGGTGAAAACCGTGCGAAAACAGGTGGAAGAACAGTTGAAAAATGTGGAAGAGACGTTGACCATACATGATTTTCGTATGGTGACCGGTCCCACTCACACAAATCTGATTTTTGATATAGTAGTTCCTTACAATATAAAATTTACGGATGAAGAAGTAGAAAAACAGGTGCAAGAGCAGCTGCAACAACTGAATTCCTCTTACATAGCCGTGATAAATATTGATAAAGCATATGTAAAATAATGAAAAATACCGCGTTTAATCTAAAAGTAGAATTACATAAAAAGCCAAAAAAAGTGAACTGTTTCCAATGGGGGAGCAGTTTACTTTTTTTGAAAATTTTATAAAAAAATAAAAAAAGTTGAAGAAAATGGAAGAACTGTTCCGTTATAATAAATGAAAGCTTTCAAACAAAGGAGGTGGGTAAAATCGATTCCCAGAAATATTTATCAAATTTAATTGACCAATATCAGAATCTGGTGTTTTCTATTTGTTATAAGATAACAAAGGATTATTTTGCGTCAGAGGATTTGATGCAGGAAACTTTTTTATCCGCCTTTCAACATAGAGAAAGCTTTGACGGCAAAAATGAGAAATCCTGGATTGCCAGAATTGCCACCAACAAAAGTATTGACTATATTAATCAGGCAGGCAGACGGATGGTGCCTACCGAGGATGCGGATATGGAACAGTACAAATCAAGGATTGGCAGACCGGAAGCGGAAACATTAGAAAAGGATTTTAAGGAAAAGCTAAAGGAAAATTGTGAAAGTCTGTCGCCTCCATACGATGAGATTTCTTACCTGTATTTTTGCGAGGAAAAGAATCCAAAGGAGATTGCGGAGATATTTCATAAAAATGTGAAAACCGTTCAGACCCAGATTTACCGGGCGAGAAATGCATTGCGGAAGATTTACGAAAAGGAAAGGAGCAGGTGATAAAATGAAACAGCAGTATTTTTCAGAAGATGAACTGGGAAGCTTATTAGAGGAGTTGGAAGAAGATGGTATTCACGAAGCGCCTTTCTACTTAAAAAGGGAGATTATGAAGCAGGCATTTCCAGAGTTGCAACAGCACATATCTTCAGAGAAAAGAAGGTTAAGCAGGGCGCAGAAGCGAAAGTGGATTATTTATAACTGTAAAATTGCTCTTGCGGCTGCTACTGCAATTGTACTTATGTTTCTAATGCCGACGGAAAACACCAGTATGATGCAGAGTGAGGAAGTTGGTGCCATGACTCATGTAACAAACAGCATTGGAAACAGCTCAGAACGCCTTTGCAACATTCTTTCAAATATATCCGACAGGATGATTATTGGTGACAAAGAGTTTCAGAATAGAGAAAGAGAGGAATAGAAATGAAACGAAAAAAAAGCAGATTTTGGAGTTTTGTGTTATCCTTTTTACCGGGATGCACGGAAATGTATATGGGATTTATGAAAACAGGTATTAGTCTGATGGCATTGTTCTGGGGACTGGTTGCTATAGGAACAATATTGAACATTGGAGAAGTAATGTATTTAACATTGATTGTATGGTTTTACGGTTTCTTTCATGCCAACAATCTGGCAGGACTCAGCCAGTCAGAAATAGAAGCCATGCCGGATGATTACTTATTCAATGTAGATGGTTTATGTGGTACCGGAGAAAAGTTAACAGGAAGTTACCGTAAAATAGTATCTATAGTTTTAGTTGTATTGGGAGCAGGTCTTTGTATTCGTGGCGTGTTCGGGATGATGCGAGGAATCCTTCCTCAAGTAATTATTGATATGTACTATGTAATATGTGATTATTTGCCGCAGTTAATTGTAGGAGTGGGTATTATCGCCATTGGTCTTACCATGATAAAAGGGAAAAAGCAGGAATTGCTGGAGGAATTTGATTATGGACGAAAAGAAGACAATTAGAGTACACAGAGTAGGAAGTGTGACTTTTGGCTGTGTGTTGGTGGTATTTGGAATTTTATGTTTACTCCATGGGTTCCTTCCAGCCATAAGTTATGAAATTATTTTTCATCTTTGGCCATGTATCCTGATTTTTCTGGGAATAGAGATATTAATAGCATCCGCCAAAGGAACTACTCGTTTTGTGTATGATAAAACCGCAGTAATACTATTATTTATTGTAACCTTTTTTGTGATGGCAATGGCAAGTGTAGATTTTGCCATAGAACATTCCAACACATGGATTGACATATAAGGAATAAATTCATACAACCAATCCCTCATGCATACATTATAAAGAAAATGTGTGTATGAGGGATTTTTATATTATGAAGGGCTATATTGAAGAACGTGCTGTAGATGTAGCAAAGTATATCATAGAAGAAAACGCCACCGTAAGACAGGCGGCAAAAAGATTCGGTATCAGTAAAAGTACCGTACATAAGGATATCACAGAAAGACTAAAGCGCATCAACCCGGCACTAGCCAAAGAAACCAGAAAAGTACTGGATCTAAACAAATCCGAACGCCATATCCGCGGTGGGATGGCAACAAAGGAGAAGTATTTGCATCAGATGAATTATAAGCATTGATTGGTGCAATTTAACATTGTGGTTGACGTACGCCCATGATAGGGACAGAAGCCTGCCTGTGAAGGCAAGCTTCTGTCCCTATCATGGGCTGTGCATGGCAACTTCTAATGCTGAAATGTAACATTCAAACTTAGCGTACCGCTAACCATAAAACTGAATTTTACCATCCACATAAGAATTTGCGTTGTTGCCGCCTTGCGAACTTAGTTCAAATAATATATAATAATTGAATTATAAAAAACGGTATTATGAATTAGGAGGCATCAGAGATGGAAATAGAAGTTTCAAAGCGTTTGGAGCATTTTCAGACGGGGATTTTTGCAGCGTTGAATGAGAAGAAAGAGGAATTGGTGAAGAGTGGAAAGAAGGTGTACAACCTATCTGTGGGAACGCCGGATTTTCCGGTGGCGGAGCATGTGAGAAAGGCAATTTTGGAATCAGCGGCAAAACCGGAGGATTTTCATTATGCATTGCGGGATTTGCCGGAACTGTTGGAGGCAGTGAAGGATTATTATAAAGAACGTTTCGGAGTGGAAGTGTCTACGGAGGAAATTGCTTCAGTAAACGGTTCTCAGGAGGGGATTGCCCATATTGGAATGGCGCTTTGTAATCCGGGGGATGTGGTGCTTTTGCCAAATCCGGGTTATCCGGTTTTTGAAGTGGGAGGTTATTTTGGCGGAGGCGAGCTGTATTTTTATGACTTGAAAGAAGAAAATCAGTTTTTGCCCCAATTTGATGAGATTCCGAAGGATATAGCTGAGAGGGCAAAATATATTATGGTATCTTATCCTTATAATCCGGTGTGTGCGGTGGCACCGAAAGAATTTTATGAGGAATTAATTGCTTTTGCCCAAAAGTATGACATTATTGTTGTCCATGATAACGCATATTCAGATATTATTTTTGACGGTGCCTATGGCGGCTCTTTTCTGGAATTTCCGGGTGCAAAAGAAGTCGGGGTGGAATTTTTTTCACTGTCAAAATCCTTTAATTTAACAGGTGCCAGAGTATCTTTTGTGATTGGAAACAAGAAAATCGTGGATGCTATGAAATTACTACGTTCCCAGTATGATTTTGGCATGTTCCAGCCGATTCAGCATGGGGCAATTGCTGCATTGCGTGGACCGAAAGATGATGTGAAAGAGCAGTGCAGAAAATATCAGGAACGTAGGGATGCTTTGTGCGGCGGACTTCGCTCCATTGGATGGAATGTGGCCGACAGTAAAGGAACCATGTTCGCTTGGGCGAAGATACCGGAAGGATTTTCTTCCTCACAGGAATTTTGCATGAAATTGATGGAAAAGACAGGAGTTATCTGCACACCGGGAGATGCATTTGGAAGTATGGGAGAAGGTTATGTACGTTTTGCTTTAGTTCTGCCGGTGGAAGAAATCCAGGAGATGGTAGAAGTAATCGATGCAAGTGGAATTTTGGGTTAGAAAAATGAACTTGTATTATCTCCGGGTCTATGCTATTCTTAACATAAATTAATGACCATACTTAAAGCGTAAAAAGGAGATGTCCCATGCAGATTACCGACAAGTTAATTAAGCCAATTACAGAAACAGCCTACCTAACAGCGGAGAATGTAAAACGTTATCGTGTCATTCTCCGCTTTTTTTTCATTCAGTATGAGCGAATTAAGTATTGGCTGGATCAGGAAGAGGTATATGCTGAGTTAAAGTCACATAAAGAATTTACAGATTATACTTTGGAACAATGTAAGCAGGATTTGGATTCATTGGTCAACTGGAAAAACCTAATGGCAATTCAGGATACCAAGAAGGTTACATCTGTAGAGGCATTTAAAAACAGACAGTATCGTTATCAGTTGACAGAATATGGAGTAGAAATTGAACGAATGACGGTAAGGCTGGAGCACCTGTACGTGGAAGGGGCTTCTTTAGAACCTACATTGCTGGAACGAATGGCAGCAGAGGTAAAAAAGTTCACAACAATTTACGAAGATACTCCATTAAAGGTATATACATGGTGGAATGATTTAAACAATGATTTTAAAAGATTGAATCAAAATTATCAGGATTATATGAGAGATTTAAACAGTGCAAAGGCAGAGGAACTAATGAAAAGCAGTGAATTTCTTGTATATAAAGATAAGTTAATAGAGTATCTACGCTCTTTTATAAAAGGTCTTCAACTTCATGCAGGTGTAATAGAGGCAGAACTAAAACAGTTAGATAAAAATATTATACAAACCATTTTTGAAAAAGTAGTAGAATATGAAATGACCATACCACGAATTGATGTGGAGGTAAACGAAAGACAAATGTATGAAAATGTAAAAGGACGCTGGGACAGCATTGTCAGCTGGTTTGCAGGAGAAAATGGGAAAGAAAGTGAAGCAGGCCGACTGTTTGATATGACAAATGAAAGTATACGGAAAATAACCAGATATGCAACACAGATTAGCGAGCAGTTTACCATGGGGGCAAACCGGAAGGAGGAATACCGCAAGCTTGCCCAGATGTTTATCCAGTGCAAAAATGTATCAGAAGCACATAAATTGTCTGCTGTTGTATTTGGGGTAGAAAGACCTCTACATATCAAGGGAGAACTTGTCAGAGAAACAGACAGTGTAAACAGCGGTGTTTATGAAGAACCACCTATGGAATTAAAAATAAAACCAAGGATTCGGGCTTATGGAGAAAAATCCCAAAGAAGTTCAATAAGGGATCACAGTGAGGAAAAAGAGCAGGCAAAAAGGGCAGCGGTGGAAAAAATAGAACGAGAGAAAAAAATGGTGGAAAGTTATATTATAGATGGAAAAATTAATTTTGAAACACTTCCTGTTATTGAAGCAGAGGTTAGAAACATTTTACTTCGTTGGCTGTCAAAAGCGTTGGAACATAAAGAAAGCAAGGGAAAAACGGAAGACGGGCAAGTATTTCATATTGTGAACAGAGAAGAAACAAAATATTGTACTGTAAGTTGTAAGGATGGAGATTTTGAAATGCCATCTTTTATCTTAGAATTTGAAGCATAGGGTGAAGTGTATGAATGTATTTGAAGAATTAATGAATCATCGTTATATTATAAAAGCAAAAGAGCGGGAAAAATATTATCATGTAAAAGACGAAATAGGCTCCATAAAAGAATTTGTGACAGATAAATTAGGCTATCGTATTATTAGTAATGGAACATTAATTAAAATGGAAAAGCTTCCGGGGGAAGCACAGTCATGGATGGGAATCAATGAGTTTACCAGTGAGATGGAATATGTGTTTTTTTGTCTTATATTGATGTTTCTGGAAGATAAAGAAGCAGAGGAGCAATTTGTGCTTTCTCAATTAACGGAATATGTGAAAGCGCAGTATCCGGGTGGTAATATCGAATGGACTGTATACGAACACCGGAGAAAATTAATTCGTGTTATTAAGTTTTGTATGAAACAGGACTTATTTTACAGCAATGATGGAAGTGAGGACGGGTTTGCAACCAATTTGGAAACTGAGGCACTTTATGAAAATACAGGAGTGTCTAAATATTTTACCAGAAACTTTACCCAGGATATCAGTGAATATCAGCAAATAGAAGATTTTTTTCAAAGTGATTGGATGGATATGGATGAAGACAGGGGAATCATTCGAAGACAGAGGGTATACAGGAAGCTCCTTTTGTCTATGGGGGTTTACAGAGAAATAGAACAGGATGAGGACTTTGCTTATATTCGAAATTATCGGGGTGTTATTGAGTCAGATTTGGAAAAACTTCTGGATTGTCAGTTACAGGTTCACAAGTCCAGTGCGTATTTAATGATAGGGGAAGAAGGAAATTTAGGAAAGTTATTTCCGGGAAACAACAGTATTTCTGATGCTATTTTATTATTGTTCTATCTGATTCAAGAAAAAGTAAAAGCAGAAAAATTAGTGCTGAAAGTCAATGAAACCATTTTTCTGTCAGAGGTAGAATTTAAGCGTATTGTGGAAGAATGTAAAGAAAAGTTTAATGATGGATTTGCTAAAAAATACAGAGAAATGTCAGAAGAAGAGTTTACACAGATTATTATGGAAGAGCTGGAACATTTGGGCATGATTCAGGTAGATAATATTACAAGGGATATTACAGTGATGCCGGTGGCAGGAAAAATATGTGGCATATATCCGGAAGAATTTCTGAAAAAGGAGACAGAAGATGCAGGTAAGTAGATGGGAAATAAATAAAATAGGTCTGATTGACTTTTGGTATTATGATGAAGAGGAATTTCAGTTTATTGATGGAAGAATGTTATTGCGAGGTGCAAATGGGTCCGGTAAGTCTGTTACCATGCAAAGTTTTATTCCGTTACTTTTAGATGGAAATAAAGCCTCAGAAAGACTGGATCCTTTTGGGACAAAAGCAAGAAAACTGGAAAATTACCTGTTGGAAGAAAATGATGACAGACAGGAGCGAACCGGATATTTATATATGGAATTTAAACGAAAAGAAAGTGACACATATTTAACTGTTGGAATTGGTTTGTGTGCCAGAAAAAATAAAAAACTGGATTCCTGGCATTTTGTGATTACAGATGGAAGAAGGATCGGAAAAGATTTCTATTTATATAAAAATATGAAAGAAAAAATCACATTAAGTAAGCAGGAACTAACTTTTCGGCTTGGTGAAGGCGGCCAGGTATTAGAGGGGCAAAAAGATTATATGAAAATGGTCAACGACAAGCTCTTTGGCTATGAGACGGTAGAAGAATATAAAGAACTTGTGGATTTGCTTATTCAGCTTCGTACTCCAAAACTTTCAAAGGATTTTAAGCCAACAGTATTAAATGAAATTCTAAGTAGCTCCTTGCCGCCTTTGTCTGATGAGGATTTAAGGCCAATGTCAGAAGCCATTGAAAATATGGATAACTTAAAGGCGCAATTGGAAACATTAGAAGAAAGCAAAAAAGCTTCCGAGAAGATTTTGGAAACCTATGAACAATACAATCAATGTGTGTTGTACGAAAAAGCCAAAGGATTTGTGGAGGCAGAGGAAGTATATACAAAAACAGTGAAAAGTCTGGAAAACTTAGAAAAAGAACAGGAAAACTGCAGAAAAGAATTTGAAGCAGAGGGTAAAAGACTTTTAGAACTGCAAATGGAAGAAGAAACACTCAAGAAACAAAAAGAAGAATTAGACAAAAATGATCTAAGTCAACTGGTGGAGAAGAAACAGAAGCTTGAACAGGATGTGATAGAGCTTCAAAATCAGTCAGAAAGTAAAGAGAAGAATTTAGAGCAGAAACGGGAACAAGAAATAGAGGCAGATAACAACTTGAAACAAAAGGAGCAGGAGGGTGAACTAAAGCTTGCAGAATTGAAGGAACAACTGGAGGAAATGGAAGCGGGACTTCAGGTGGTTTCCTTGGATGAACATGAATTTATGAGTGCCGAATTGCTGGAGCATGTGAAAGAACCTTATTCCTTTGAGGGGGTGAATGGACAACTTCAAAAGATGTCTGAATATGTAAAAGAAGGTATTCGAATTTTAGAGCAGGAGAAAAAGCAGGCAGAAAAACTGGAAGAAAAACAGGTGGTATGTGCTGCGGTTGAAAAAGAAAAAGAGGAGAAGGAAAAAGAAAAAGAACTCCTGATTCAGCAAAGTGAACAGGTAAAAAGTGAGTGGATTGAAAAGTTCTATCAATGGATTAGGGAAAATCAGGAATTATATCTTAGTGAAGAATTGGAACAACGGTTGGTTACTCTTATGAATCAGTTTGATGCCAATTGTGATTTTGCAGAAATTAAAGAAAGCATTCGGGAACAGAAGGAGGCTAAGAGAAGTGAGCTTGTAGAAAACTCCCTGATTCTTGATAATAAATTGGCAAATGAAAAAGCAGAATTAAAAGAAATTCAAGAGGAATTGCAGGTATGGATTGAAAAAAAGGATCCGGAACCGGAAAGAGATATGGAAGTAGAAAAAAACAGGGAATGGATGCGGGAACAGGGGATTTCTTACGAACCCTTTTATAAGGTGATTGATTTTAGTGAAAAGGTATCGGAGGAACAGAGAAACCGTTTAGAAGAAGCTCTTTTGCATATGGGGGTGTTGGATGCAGCGGTAGTTCCGGATCATTACAAAGAGCGGGTAATGACCTACAGAGAAGGTATGCGGGATACTTACCTGTTTAGCTCAACGGATCGTATTCAAAATAGTATCAGTGATTTTCTGGAAATATCCATGGAGCAGGATGATATTGTATTTTACCAGGAGCTCTCCACAATATTAGATAGTATTGGTACGGTGGAAGGAAGTTCAGGAATTACTGATAAGGGGATTTTCTGGCAGGGAATTCTGCAGGGAACTATTTCAGGAAATTATCAGGCAAAATATATTGGTGTAAAGGCAAGAGAAGCTTTTAAGCAGGAACAGATATGTATTTTTACAAAGTTGGCAGAGGATAAAAAAGAGCAGGTAGCTGTCTTAGAAGAAGAACTGAAGCTATTAGAGCAAAGGAAGAAAGTGCTTGATAAAGAGTTTGAAGATTTGCCAAAAGAGGATGATGTAAAAATCGCAGTTACAGAGCTTGAAAGAGTAGAAAAAGAACTGTTGAAGAAAGAAGAAGAAATAGAAAAACTACGGTTAGAAATAAAACAAATACAGGAAGAATTGGCAGAAATAAGAGTAGAGGCTGCCGGTATATGCCGGAAAGTATATTTAAAAAGTGATTTATCTGTTTTCCATGGTGCGAAGGAGGAACTGGATACATATAAAATAGATGTGTTGAAGCTGGAAAATATTCACAAAGAATATCTGCATAATTTGGAAATGTATCATACTTATCAAAGTCAGTTAGAAAATATTCAGATGGATATGGAAGAATTAAGGTATGACTTAAATCGTTTAGAGCAACAGGTGAAAGTGAATGAGCTGGAAATTGCAAAATACGAGGAACAGTTAAAATTGGAGGATTACGAAGCAGTAAAAGCCAAGCTTGAATATTGTATAGAACGACTAAGGGAAATGCCACATAAGATGACTGAGTGTTCGAAAAAGCAGGGATTGTTGGAAGGAAATATAAACAACATGGAAGGTCAGAAGCAGGAGCTGAAAGACAAACAGGAAAAAATGCAGGAAAGATATCAGCTGATGCAGTATGGCTTTGAGGATGAAGTATCCTTAGGATATGTGGAGAATTTTCAGGGAGAAAAAGAAGAAACCTCTATACAGAAAGCCAGACGTTTGGTAAAGGTTTTATGGCAAGAAACAGATAAGAGCAGTCTTGATATGGCAGGTGCCTTGCAGGAGCGTTATCATAAATATAAAGGGGAAATGGCAGAATTTGGTTTGGTATTAAAATATCTTTTTCCAAAAGAAAATTATGAGAAATATACTCATGGAGCTGATCCAGGGCTACGAAGACTGGACATTCTTGGAAAGTATAAAGGAAAAGAAGTTACTTTTCCGGTACTGGTACATGGACTTAAGGAAGATGCAGAAATACAGAAAAACCTTGTAAAGGAAAGTGACAGGACGCTGTTTGAAGATATACTGGCACATACAATAAGTAAGAAAATTCGTTTGAAAATTTATAACAGCGAAAAATGGGTAGACAATATGAATGCTCTCATGGGAAGCATGAATACATCCAGTGGGTTGCGGCTGAGCTTGATTTGGAAGAAAAAGAAGGCAGAAGAAGAGGGACAGTTAGATACCGGAAAGCTGGTAGAATTGCTGAAAAAAGATGCAGGTATTATGCGGGAAGAAGAAATTGAACAGCTATCTGCGCATTTCCAGTCCAAGGTAGAAGAAGCAAGAAGACGCATGGAAGATACCGGAAATACCAAAAGCTTTCATGGAATTATGAAAGAAGTACTGGATTATCGGAAATGGTTTGAATTTCAATTGTTTTATGAAAAAACAGGGGAAAAGAAAAAAGAACTTACCAATAATGCATTCTTTACTTTTAGTGGTGGAGAAAAAGCTATGTCTATGTATGTTCCTTTGTTTTCTGCTGTAGTGGCAAAATATCAGGGAGCAAGAGAGGATGCGCCAAGATTAATTTCTCTGGATGAGGCCTTTGCCGGTGTAGATGATACCAATATTAGGGATATGTTTCGTCTTATGGTGGAACTTGAATTTGAGTTTATTATCAATTCACAGATTTTATGGGGGGACTGCGATACCGTTCCAAGCCTTGCCATATATCAGTTGCTGCGTCCGGAAAATGCAAAATATGTGTCTGTTCTTCCATATAAATGGAATGGAAAAGTAAGACAGTTAATGGTAAATGAGGAAGAAGGGTAAAAGGGATTATGGAAAATGAAAATCTAGACGAGGCATTGGAATACTTTAAACAGCCAGGGTTTCGGCGGTTGTTTGAAGGATTTCAAAAGCGATATGTATCCTTAGGCCGTGTGGGTGGAACCGTGACACTAAGCTCATTAAAAGAAGAAGAAAGAGATGTGTTAGAAGGATTTTTACAAATAGATTGTCACCATAGAAAATCCCTGACAGTTTCTGTGGAAAGAATGGTAAAAGCTTTACAACAGACAAAGTTTTCGGAAATTTCTTTTGAAGAACTTCTATATGAATATTTTCCTAAAGAAATGATATCTAAAAAGGAGCGGGAAATACGACGAAAAAAGCAGCAAGAACAAAATTTTTGTCAAATGGCAGAAGGATTTGAAGATACTAAGGCAGGACAGTGGTTTTGGAGTACTATTAACAAAAAAGAAGGAGCTTATCGGCTACTCTGTCAGGAGGAAGAAAAAAATACAAAATGGGCATTGGAACACATTCCGTATTTGTTAAAGGCCTTAAATGAATTACCGGTATGGAAAAAAGAAAAGCAGCGTCTACCGGTGTTTGCCTCCTTTATTACGGGAAATCCGCATTATTTTGATGAAGGAACTAAAATGTTTCGTTATCTCCTTTATGGAATTTGCGGTGTGTGCGATCTTAGTTATCCTCAAAAGCAGAACGCAGAAATGAAAGCGGAATTATTATATAGAGCAGGAGTTTTGAAAGATGATATTTCAAACAGTGTAACCTGTATTGGTATTAGGGGTTACTTGTCTTCCGGAGAAATACATAAAGGTATGCAGGGGTTCCAAGAGCAAGGGGAAATGTTGCAGTTGAATTTGAATCATTTGGGAAACTTAAAGTCAGTAGAAGGAATGGGGCAACAGGTATATATTGTAGAAAATCCTTCTGTTTTTCAAAAGCTGGCAGAAGAAACAAAAGGAAAAGCTTCTGTGATATGTGCGAATGGGCAGCTGCGTCTGGCAGTTTTTGTTTTACTGGATTTTTTGGCGGAGACAGGGTGTGAATTCTGGTATTCAGGGGATTTTGATCCGGAGGGACTTAATATTGCACAAAAATTAAAAGACCGCTATGGGAAACAATTGCTTTTCTGGCATTATGAATGGGAAGATTATAACCGGGCTAAATCTATGGAAGTAGTTAGTGAAAAGCGTTTGAGACAGCTTGCATCTCTTACAGACCCCGTACTACAAAGAGCAGGTCAGTGGATAGAAAAAGAAAAAGTAGCGGGATATCAAGAAAATATGTGGAATTATCTTAAAATAAATAAGGATTAAATTAGCCGTTTTTGTGAAATTGTATATTGATTTTTTCATTTAAAGGAATATAATACAATTTGGTGCAAAAAACACAAAAGAATCGAGGTTTTACATGCTTTTTACCAATAAAGATATTAGAAAATTAATTATTCCTTTAATTATCGAACAGTTTTTAAGTGTATTTGTGGGAATGGCAGATACGGTTATGGTGTCCCAGACAGGGGAAGCAGCGATTTCTGCCGTGTCATTGGTGGATACGGTAAATGTACTGTTAATTAATGCTTTTGCAGCACTGGCAAATGGTGGAGCTGTAGTTGCAGGTCAGTTTCTGGGGCACAAGAACCGGAAAGAATCCTGTAAGGTAGCAAATCAGCTGTTGGTGTTTGCGGGCATAATTTCGGTAATCATAATGGCTGTTATGATAGGATTTCACAATAATCTGCTTCAAGGGGTATTTGGAAAAATAAGTGATGAGGTTATGAGTGCGGCAAAAACATATCTTTTGATTACGGCTCTTTCTATTCCTTTTATTGCGGTTTACAATGCGGGTGCGGCTTTGTTCAGGGCTATGGGAAATTCTAAAGTTACTATGATTGTAACACTTATTATGAATACTATTAATATAGTGGGAAATGCTGTTTTAATTTTCGGATTCCATATGGGAGTTGCGGGAGTAGCAATTCCTACCACGGTTTCCAGAGTTGTGGCAGCGGTGATTATTGTGGCGTTACTTTTCAACGAAAAAAGGGATATTACCTTAAAAGGATTTTTCAAATTTAAATTAACCGGAAGTATTATAAAGAAGATTTTGTATATAGGAGTGCCCAACGGACTGGAAAACAGTATGTTCCAGCTGGGAAAAATAGTGGTTTTAAGTCTGGTGGCTACTTTTGGAACTTCTGCCATTGCGGCAAACGCAGTGGGAAATACCATTGCTATGTTCCAGATTATTCCGGGATTGGCAATCGGAATGGCTATGGTGTCTGTGACGGCTCAGTGTGTAGGCGCCCGGGACTATGAGCAGGTAAAATATTATTATAAGAAACTAATGAAAATAGCATATGCAACTATGTTTTTAATAAATCTTATTGTGGTTGCCCTTCTTCCGGTTCTAATTAAACTTTATAATTTGGGGACGGAAGCGGCAGAAATTACCCGGTGGATTATTATTTTTCATGCGATTTGTGCCTGCCTTATCTGGCCATTGTCTTTTTGTATACCAAATACGCTGCGCGCAGCCAACGATGTCAAGTTCTGCCTTATTGTGTCAGTAGTTTCCATGTGGGCAGTGAGAATTGCACCAAGTTACATTTTGGCAGACAATCTGGGCTTGGGTGTAAAAGGTATATGGATTGCCATGATATTGGACTGGTGCGTAAGGTCTGTGTGTTTTGTGATTCATTATAAGAGAGGAAAATGGATTCCTAAGCAGTACCGGTGAAAAAGTACTTGTCTTTCACTAGGCGATACCATATAATAGTAGGTAGACGCTTTGACATATTTTTTGAAAATATTCGAAAGGGAAAGTCAGAAACTTTCGAAGTTGTCATGAAATAACAGGAGGAAAATACATTGGAAAGAGAAATGATTGTAGTACTGGACTTTGGTGGACAGTATAATCAGCTCATTGCACGAAGAGTCAGAGAGTGCAATGTATATTGTGAAGTTCATCCTCACAATATGGATATGGAAAAAATCAAAGAAATGAATCCAAAGGGTATCATTTTTACCGGTGGACCGGAAAGTGTATATGGCGAGGATTCCGCAACTATTGATAAGGCGGTATTCGAACTGGGCGTTCCTGTACTTGGTATCTGTTATGGTTCTCAGCTTATGGCGCACTTACTCGGCGGTAAGGTGGCAACAGCACCTGTCAGTGAATACGGAAAAACAGAAGTGGACGTGGATACTTCTTCTGCTTTATTTGCAGGTGTTTCTGCAAAAACAGTTTGTTGGATGAGTCATACAGACTATATTGAAAAAGCACCGGAAGACTTTAAGGTTATCGCTCATACTCCGGTATGTCCGGTTGCAGCTATGGAAAATCCTGCTAAGAATTTATATGCAGTTCAGTTCCATCCTGAGGTTATGCATACTCAGGAAGGTATGACAATGTTATCTAATTTCGTAAAGAACATCTGTAAATGTTCCGGGGATTGGAAAATGGATTCTTTCGTGGAAAGCACTATTCAGGCAGTTCGTGAAAAGGTTGGAAACGGTAAAGTATTATGTGCTCTTTCCGGTGGTGTAGATTCTTCTGTAGCCGCTGTTCTTCTTGCAAAAGCAGTAGGAAAGCAGCTTACCTGTGTATTCGTAGACCACGGTCTTCTCCGTAAAAATGAAGGCGATGAAGTAGAGGCCGTATTTGGACCGGACGGTGCATATGACCTTAACTTTATCCGTGTCAACGCTCAGGAAAGATTTTATGAAAAGCTTGCCGGCGTAGAAGAACCGGAACAGAAACGTAAGATTATCGGTGAAGAATTTATTCGTGTATTCGAAGAAGAGGCAAAGAAGATTGGTGCCGTAGATTATCTGGTTCAGGGAACGATTTATCCTGACGTAATCGAAAGTGGACTTGGAAAATCCGCAGTAATTAAGTCACATCACAATGTGGGAGGACTTCCTGACTGTGTAGATTTTAAGGAAATCATTGAACCGCTTCGTCTGCTATTTAAGGATGAAGTTAGAAAAGCCGGACTTGAGTTAGGTATTCCGGAATACTTAGTATATCGTCAGCCATTCCCGGGACCGGGTCTTGGAATTCGTATTATTGGCGAAGTAACCGCTGAGAAGGTGAAGATTGTTCAGGATGCGGATGCGATTTACCGTGAGGAAATTGCGAAAGCCGGAGTGGACAAGGAGCTTGGACAGTATTTCGCTGCTTTGACCAATATGCGTTCTGTAGGGGTTATGGGGGATGAGAGAACCTATGACTATGCAGTGGCGTTAAGAGCAGTGACTACGTCAGACTTTATGACTGCAGAGGCAGCGGAGATTCCGTTTGAGGTGTTGCAGCGGGTTATGACGAGAGTGATTAATGAGGTTAAGGGCGTGAATCGAGTTGTGTATGATTTGACTAGTAAGCCGCCTGGGACGATTGAGTTTGAGTAATACAAATGTCAAAGGGCAAGCATAACTTTCATTTGAAAGGCAAAAGAGAATTTTATTTTTTATAATCCCAAGAATCTGACATAGTAGAAATACTGTGTCGGGTTCTTTTTTTTAATGCCCTGATAGTGGCATAAATAAAGGATTTG
>JAFQUB010000020.1 GCA_017408735.1 Lachnospiraceae bacterium | reverse complement strand
TTTAACTCTGCCAGTCGTTTCTTTTCAGAAAAAGTAAGCCCGGACTTTGACTGTACAGCCTTCTTTCCGGACTTACTCTTAGCCGATACCTTTTGCTTTTTCTTCAAGGTAACGTACCTCCTTCCTGATTTTTTCTCGTTCTTCTAACTGTTTGTAAAGATTTTCTGATTTATAAGGTCTGATTCCCTGTGTCATAAATTTCTGCCGTATCATAAAATACAAAATCTTTTCTGCCGGGAAACCATCCTTGGTATACATTGCCAAAAAGAAAAATGGCATCATGACTGCGACCATAATAAAAGCTGCCCCCTGTGTTCCTATCATATCTTTCGTAAGAAAATAAAGGGGAACACCTGCAATGGCAGCTCCACTAAAACAGATAATCTGTCTTTTGGTCAGGTTCAATGCTACCTTGGTTTTAATGCCACTTAAATCTTTTGGCACTGGTACTGATATTGCCATAATCTGCTCCTTTTCATGTGCATACCCTAATGGGCATTGAATATTGATTTGGATAAGGAACCTGTCTTAAATAAGCTGAAGCAGAGAATTACGGTATATGCTGCCACTGACCACAATGCACTGTGAAGGTTGTCTGCTACTGCAACACTGGCTACCAACACTGCGTAGATTGCTACGCATACCATAATGAAAAATCCCTGAAATGCCAAAGCAATAAGTCCCTTTAAATAATTGGTTCCGACACTTCCCCATTCCCTGTTGGTAACGGTTGCTGCCGGAATTGGTGCTACTGATACATAAAGGTATATTTCAATCATTCGTCCGTATAAAATGACGGTGATGAGGACTGACATGATTTTCATACCAAGGCTGACAATCATGGTTTCCATTCCAAGCCCTATCAGTTCTCCGATTCCCATGTTTTCTAACTGACTGTTGAACATATTGACAAGTGTGGTCTGCACATCCAGACTGGTGGAGCCTGAAATGACTCCAGCCGCCTGCATGACTACATGGTTTCCCACATCAAATACAGCCATTACAATATCAAATGTCTGACTGAGTAAGCTGACTGCAATACAAGCCTTCAATAAAAAACGGAAAAACAGGCTTGTATCAAAGTCATGCATATTGTTCTTGTCAATGACCATGGTTATTAGCTCATAAATGAGGACAAAACTAATAATCATCCCCGCTATGGGTACTATAACGTTATCTGACAGGGTCTTAATCATATCGAAGATACCAGAATTCCATGTGCTGGGTGTCTTGCTGACCTCTCCCGCAATCGTGCCTACCTTTTCATTTACATCGGTAAACATGGTTTCAAGATTGGACAGCACCCACCCTTGCAGCATTTCCTTTATGAACTCAGTAATTTTGTCTATGATTGTACCCATTTATTAGCCTTGGAACAAAGTGGAAAGCTGTGGGATCACCGTCTGTGCTACGATAATAATACCTCCGCCGGACATAAGCTGTTTAATACCCTGTGACTTTGCACCCGGATTGTCGTTACCATAACCTTCTAAGAGATTGATAACACCCCATACACCTACACCTGCTCCGATTGCTGTTACTACTGTTTTTAATCCTGTTACTGCTGTTGTAAAAAATGTCATAATTCTAATTCCTCTTTCTTTCTCTAAAATTTTGTGTTGTTGTAATAAGAAAGAGTTTTGGTATGTATTTTCTCTGCTTTTTCTATCCTAAAATACATTCAAAACTCCTGTTTTTGACTTCTAGACTTTTTGTCCAAAAGTTTATATTGATATGCTAGCTCTATTCTGCTATCGCTTCATTTCGCTGTGGCTGAACGCCATATACAGATAATTGCAGTCCTGCGTGTATGCAAGTAAATTTGCACACTTGCCCTGCATTATCTATGCATATCATTTTTTTCATATTTAATTGTATTAAGCTACGATTTCCCCAACATCTTCCACCTCGTCAATGGTGTCATTGTTCCTTATCTTTGCTCTGTTAAGGTTCTTCACATATTTTTCGATGTCAAAGGTATTCTTTTCGTCATAGTCGGACAACAAATGATATTGCTTATGCTTGGTAATATCGAACTTATTGGAGAAGAATGGTCTTACACCTCTAAGCTGCATAATACACTTGCCACCATCCATGACTGCAATCTCATCCTGGCTCATAAGTTCTTTTCCGGTCTTTTGATAATTCAGACCGTAAGACTGCGATGTTCCTCTTGTATCCGAGGTATTATAAAGGTCAATGGTTTCTTTACCCAAAACCTCTGCCAGCTCTTTTAACGTAGTCTTTTCCTTTCCACCAAGGAATAATGTGGTGTCATGAGGTAAGCTTCAGCTCATCCTCCGAAAAGGACTTGCATCCACTCCCTCCCAAACCGCACGTACACCTCTCGATGTATACGGCTTTCCGCTTATCATTTGCGGTGTTGTGAATGAATTAAATTATGGCATTCGGGACATACCACGAGTGTTTTTCGTCTCCTTTTACGCATGAGAAGTACCCACTCTGCATTTCCCTTTAAATCTTTGAGTTTCTTGACTTGGTGTATTACCAGATTTCTACAGTCTTTTTGGCATAATTCACAAGTATGACGTTCCACTCTCTGTTTGAGGGTGTTAGTCTTGGCATATTTTGAGAACTGCGGAAGCTCGTTTACATTATCAAACTTTGTAGCACATTCCTTCCGTTTGTATCCATCCTTGTAGAATGTTGTTGTTTTCGTTCCCTGTCTTGTTTCATACGCAACCGTAAATAAATCATTTCTACAATATCTACGCTTAATCTCATGAACATTCGTCTTGTACTTGCACGCAAATGTTTTATACATGCTGTATTTCATTACATTAGCAAATCTCCCGATTTTAAAGGAATCATTCGCTATGGAGTAATAATTATATAGTCCACGAACTTCTGCGTTGTATCTTGCTAAAATTTCAATGTCACTCTGGTTTACCAGCTTGCCCCTGTGAAGGGCTACAAATCTCTCTTTTCCGTTTTCGTTGATTTTGATTTTTATTGCTTTGTACTCAATTAACTTACCCACCCACTTTTCGCGTGGAACATATAGTTTTACTACTCCTGTTTGACACCTCTGAACTTTTCCGTTAGAAGTCTTTTTGAGTGTTTGTACTCTTGATACGGTAATATCGTACCCTAAAAATCTTGCTCTATCTCCAGTATGCGTAACCTTCGTCTTTGTGTCTGACATTTCTAATTTCAATGCTTTTTGCAGGAATATTTTCACGTCCTTCTTGATAGTTTCTGCGTCTGCTTTACTACCAATAACTCCGATGATAAAGTCATCAGCATATCTCGTATACTGAACCCTTTTATAATTACTGTCGTTATAGACATAAGGTGTTGTAGATTTTTCAATCATTTCCAGTTTCTTGAGATTTTTACATCTGATTTTCTTTTCTTCCTCGGACAGACTATCCCATATTTCTCTGCCCTTTTTTCTATATCTGTATGTCTTACTGACACTGGACTTATATGCAGTAGAAAAATGTTTCCTCTTAGCTTCTGTATTGAAGTTTTCTGCATAGTTTTCCATGAATTTATCCAGTTCATGAAGATAAATGTTTGCCAGCACTGGACTGACTCCCGAACCCTGCGGAACTCCGCTGTAAGTTCTATTGAATGTCCATTGTTCCATATATCCTGCCTTTAAGAATTTCCATATAAGCTGAATAAACGCTTCGTCATCAATCCTCTTTCTCAAGAGGTCAATAACTACATGGTGGTCAAAACTGTCAAAACATGCGTGTATATCTCCCTCTACAAACCAGTTCGCACCAGTAAAGGTGTTCTGTATTTGTTTCAGTGCTGTCTGACAGCTTCTGTTTGGTCTGAACCCATGTGATTTATTACTAAACACAGGCTCATAAATACTCTCCAAAATCATCTTAACGACTTCCTGCACGAGTTTATCATCCCCCGACTGAATACCTAGAGGACGCTTTTTACTGCTGTTTTTCTTTGCAATATATTCTCTTCTTGCAGGTTTTGGTTGGTAACTGCGCTCTTTTAAGGATAAAATAATCCTCTCAATTCTCTCGTTACCCATGCCATCAATCGTTGTTCCATCAGCTCCGGCAGTCATACTGCCATCATTTGCATAAATGTTTTTATACGCAAGCCAATAAAACTCCGGATTGTACAGATTTCTGTATAACCTCTGAAATCTGTAAGTTTCATTCTTTGATTTTTCCATCAAATTTTTCAATACCTCAGTTGGATTTCTCAATGCCTCTCGCACCTTCCTTCATTTTAGTATTTTCTGATAAGCTGCTCCCCTTCGCCATGTGAACGTCATTAGCGTCTCGGACTACTATGGGAGCTGTGTGACCATGCCTGTTACCAGGTTTAGGTCATCCCCAGTTAGTAAATACAGGATTAGCATTCAGTGTTGTCGGCACCGACTTTCGCCATTTGCCCGCTGTCTTGCGGTTGCTCTTTCATGAGTATCTCTTGCTTTCATAACTGCGAAATGAAACCAACATGAAAGGCATACGTTTCAATCCTTTTCGTATGCAGGGCACGGATTCCCCCACTCTGGCTATCGTTTAGGCAGTTTAGCTTTGTACCTCATACACTGATTTTTATTCTTAAATATTTTGACGCACAGGATTAGCGTCTTTCCTATTTACGTTCCATCAGGAACAACAACATGCTACACTCCCCTTCGGGTTTCCCCTCTCGGATAAGTTGTAGAATAATAGGCTGTGATTTTTCATCACTTGATACTTTTACCTACTGCTTGCTAAAGGCAGTATCCTGTAAGTACCACGTCGCCAATTTATATTGCGCTGGCGACTTCTGGGCGCACACAATTCCCTTCAATGGTGTCGGCGTTGTCCTTGTAAATTGCTTTAAGCTGGGATTTTGATTGCAAAATAATAGAAGCTGATATTTCACGGCTACGGATTGTAGCGATCAGCTTCTCAAACTTTGGTATCTGCCCGATGTTCGCAAACTCATCTAACAAACAGCGTACATGAATAGGCAGTCTGCCATTATACACATCATCTGCCCTGTCACAGAGCAGATTAAAGAGCTGGGTATACATGATTGACACGATAAAATTGAATGTATCGTCTGTATCAGAGATAATGACAAACAATGCTGTTTTTTCATCCCCTAACATATCAAGTTCCAATTCATCATAACTGGTCAAATCACGAAGCTC
>JAFQUB010000019.1 GCA_017408735.1 Lachnospiraceae bacterium | reverse complement strand
TAGCTAAGCGAATAGTTTCTAAAATTACATCTTTTTCATTGGTAAACATAATCTATTCCTCCTCAGGAAATTATTCTACATCCGATTTCAGTACTTCACCCGGAATACCGCCCGATTGTACAGGTTCTTCTGTTACAGGCATTTGTTCTGCGGCATCCGTTATATCTTCAGGCTCTTCAACAGGATTAAATTCCTGCTCTGCCTCACTTTTCAGCACTTCGTCAGGTGCCTGTGTATTTGGATTGGTCGGTTCTGTAGTGTTATCAGGATTTTGCTCTGGTTCTATCGCAGATGTATCTCCATTATTTTCATCGATACTAATATCTGTCGAACCTTCTTCACGGTTACTGGTATCATTGTCAGCATGATCTTCTTCATTTACAGATGCATTGTCATTCTTTTCAATTGGATTTCCGTTTTCATCTAAGGCACCGGAATTGCTCTCGCCTTCTGCGCCTTCTGCATTTTCAGTTTCTTCTTTTTGCTGTTCCCGTTCTGCACGCTGTTTTCCCGCCTGCGCTAATAGCGCTTCGGTATCTACCACATTCAAATCAACTAAATCCTTGGAATATGGATTAAAATATGCATTCACGATTTCCAGAATTTCGTCTTCATACGGTAGATAGTACGACAACGCTTGATAAGACCCATTTGGCTTCACAGTCTCTGCAATCCCCGGTAAAGTGAACATATGCAAATTGGTTGACATATCTACACTAACTGCTTCTTTTACAAACCACACCAGTTCACCATAAGTCAAGTCTGTACGCATATTGTCCAAAATGATATCTGTCAGCTGTGGCAGTTTTGTTACCGTGGCCGGTGTTGCTACCTGTTTGGCTAATGCTTCAATAAACAGCTGCTGCGCTTTTACACGGCCAAGGTCACCTTCAGCATAATCACTGCGAAATCTTACAAAACCAATGGCATCTTTCCCATTTAGTGTCTGTAATCCCTTATCTATATGGATATGCAAATCCTGATATGGATCATCATAATGCATATTGCGTGGTACATCAATGGTGACACCGCCCAATGCATCAATTAGCTCTTCAAAAGCTGTCAAGTCAATTACTACATAATTGTCTACCGGAAAGCCAACCAAATAGGATATTTCTTTTTTCAGGTTATCAATATTCCCAACCCCGTCTTTCGCTCCGGCAGCATATGCAGCATTGATTTTTTTCACATTGCGTGTCACATTAGACATCGTATCACGTGGAATACTCATGACACTGGCTGTGTTATGCTTACTATCCAGAGATGCTACCAGAATCGTATCCGTATTCAGCCCTGCATCGTCAGTGCCCACCACAAGCACACTATATCGTCCATCTGTACGTTCTTCTACTTGGGTAGTTTTATCCGAATTTGTATTTTTTCCAGAAACATCCGGCGGGCGAATAGTTAGAAAGCCAATCGTAAGGGCTACAGTAACCGCAAACAAAAGAACAAATCCAATAATCATTAAGATAATTCGACCAAGACTTTTTTTCTTTTTTTGTTTTTTTTGTTTTTCTTTTTTATTTTCTGTTTCAGTATCCACAATAAACGCTCCTTCTTCCAAACACTGCTATATACTTTATACATTTTTCAGTAAACGCTTATTATTTAGACGTTTATTGCACCAAAAAAGTTTGCAGTTCTGTAAGATAAATTGATTCATTTAATGTCAGACGTTCTAACAACAACAGATTCACATCTGCCGCAATTTCTTTTAGGATTCCAATTACGCCACTGGCTTTTAAAGTGATGTAGTCTTGTCCATTCAGTTCATCTGCAAAACGATTTACCATATCGCCTAGCTGTTCCAAGGTAACCGGCAAATCCACACAAAGCAGTGTCAGCCATTCGGCAACTTTTACCTGCAGCTCGTTGTGAACATACAATGCATAATATTTTCCGTCATCTTCACGCAACAGCACTGCACGTAAAATCTGCTGTACATCTGCAGGGCGCAATGGTTTTCCGCTGTAATGCTCAATGATATACTGCATCGTGACAGACATTAGCGTCTGCGCCTTTAGCACATCTTCCTCCTCAATTACTTTATACATCCGATAAATCGGTTCCATAATTTTGGCTTCCCGATATTTCACTACCTGTTCATCCATTATTATTACGCTCCTTCATAACCTCTATTTCGCGGATAAAGGTCTGTACATCATCAAATTCTTTATACACAGAAGCAAATCGAACATAAGCCACTTCATCTATTTCCATCAACCGCTGCATAATCGTTTCACCAATCAGATGTACCGGTACCTCTGTATACTGACCTTTTAATTCTCTCTCTACATCGCGCACCATCTGCTGCAGCTGTTCAAAACTGATTGGACGTTTTTCGCAAGCTTTTGCCAATCCTTTTAATACTTTTGACTCGTCAAACAATTCTTTGCGGCCACTTTTTTTAACAACAACTAAAGGTTTGCTTTCTATTTTTTCATAAGTAATAAATCTTTTACCACATTTTGTGCATTCTCTTCGACGACGTATAGAGTTTTCTTCCTCCATCCATCGTGTATCTAATACTTTACTATCATTCTGACAAACAGGACATTGCATACAATCGCCTCCGGTTTCGCATTACCTAGTAGTGCTTCCAAATCCACCATTTCGTAAAGCGGACACATTATCGTCTTCTGTAATTCCGAATGGAATAAACAATCCCTGGACAAAACCTTGCCCAGCTTCTACGATAACCGTTTTGTTCTCTTTACTGTCATTCGTAAGTTTGACAAAAATATGTCCTTCATTATCCGAGTAGAAATAATCACTGTCAATAATTCCAACTGTATTATTCATCTGTAAACGATATTTAAACCCGAGTCCACTGCGCGGGAAAAGCATCAATACCCATCCTTCTGCTATTTCCGCACGAATACCGGTAGGAACTTTTATCGTTTCACCAGGTTCCAATGTAAACGTCAGCGGACTAAAAAAATCATAACCAGCAGAACCAACTGTTGCCCGTGTAGGCAACTTCAGTGCGTCATATTTATCACGTTCCACTGCCTGACCAAATGCTTCCTGCCATCCTTCATTAAACTGTTCAAAGCTTACTTTTGAGAATTTTGCAACTTTCTGCATCCCAACACCTCAATTCACTATGAAACGTGCTTTATAAACAAATTACATAGTATTGTACCACATTTTCAAAGCAAGGTATAGAGTTTCGCACAAAAAAACTGTCCTGAAATCAGGACAGCAGAACAAAAAATATAAACTTAAGCAAAGAAAAATCCCGGCAATGACCTACTCTCCCACAAAAAGAATATGCAGTACCATCGGCGCTGGAGGACTTAACTTCTGTGTTCGGAATGGATACAGGTGTGACCCCTCCGCCATTATCACCAGGATTTTC